>CBFCZG010000136.1:0-10472 GCA_965602375.1 uncultured Phycisphaerae bacterium
CATCAGCCCTGCCCGCGGTGCGGGGATCACCATCCGTGCCACCAACCCAAGGGCAAGCACCTGGACCGATTGTAGTTCGCCACGGCCGGGCGGCTCGACAGTCTCGGGGCTCTCGGGCCTATCGGTGGGCCAGCAATACACGCCGCCCGACTGTGTGGCCGCGTAGACATGGTCTTCAGAAACACTCAGACCCGTCACCAGATCGTCACACCCCCGGAAGGTGGTCGCCGCCTCAGCCCGAAGGTCGTCGGCGGGCAGGCACAGCACCCCATGATCGACGGTAAGCCAGACGCGATTCTCATCGTCGCGCTGGATGTGTCGGACCGTGCGGGCGCCGGCGGTAAGCCTCGTTAGCAGGTAACGGACCTCGCCGGGTCGGTCGATGTCCCAGGCCACAACGCCGACCTGCGAGTGTGTCGCCAGTAGCGTATCGCCCAGCAGGGCAGCTGCATTGACTCCACCGCGCAGCTCCGGCGGCGGCGCGAACGAGAAGCTGCCTGCCGACTGACACGTAGACTGATCCAACAGGTGCACGCCGTGCTGACCGCCCACCAGCAGAAGCTCGCGGCCGTCGGCGTCGCGATCGGCGCGTGCCGAGCGGAGCGGGCCCAGTTGATCGTCGAGCGTCACGCGTCGGGCGGGCTGCGGCTCGACGGTGCTGCTGCCGGGCGGGGGCTCGAACCAGATGAGCTCCTGACCGGCCACGAACACCAGCCAGGCGGTCTTCTCGGACGGGGGCAGCAGCCTGCCCAGTGCTTCGTACAACTCGGCACGCCGTTCGTGGCTGAAGGTCTTGATCAGTTGGGCGACGGACAGGTCCGGCGACTTCTCAGCGATGACCCGGGCCTTCGCCAACAGGTCCTCGAGGCCGGCCAGCTGCCGCTGCTGTGCCTCGCGAATGGCATCTTCGAGGTGCCGGCGGGCCGTGAACTGATCGCGCTTGCGGGCGGTCTGCTCAACGGTCTGACGCACCTTTGCGTAGGCTGGGCACTGGTAGGTTACTTCGATCGGGTCGATGAGCTTCAGGCCCGCAGAGAAGCATGCCGGCTGGGCTTTCTGACGAATGAGCGACTGCAACTCGCCGAAGTCGGACATGTCTACCAGATCGCCGGCGCGGCGGCTCTGCGCGAACTCGGCCAGGGCATGCTGCACGTACCATCGGAGGAACTGTACGAGTGCCGACACGTCGACACGATCGCCTGTCCCCAACAGCGTCTTGCGGAAGCTCCGCAGCTCGCTCAGCTCGTGGCTTACGGCGACCAGCACGCGGACCATCGCCGTGCAGCGGTATCCGTCGACTGTGGGCAGGTCGCTGTACTTCAACTCGACCGGCAGGGGAGTCGTGCGGAACAGCATGGCCTGCGCGCACGAGGCGCGGTCGATACGCCCGCCGGCCTCTACGACGACCACGTCGCCCTCGGGCTGCTTGACGGCCGCCGCCAAATCGCTCGGCAGGTCGACGTGACGCGTGAATCGGCCGAACAGCTCGCCGGCCTCGGCAAGGGCCGCGACGACCTGTGGATCTCCCGCGAATTGTGCCAGCTTGAACTTGGGCATGTCAGCACTACAAGCGTAGCCTGCTACGACGCCGAGGTCACCCGGCCGCTTGGGCAAACTGTTCAAATCGGGCGAGGTCCCGTCTGTCGACCGATGGCGGTGTCTGCTCGACGACGTGCAGGACGTCGGCCATGCGGATCTCGCGCGGGGGCTGCCCCTGCACGCTCTCGACGAACGGGATCGACGCGGCGCGGTCGGCGATGCTGCGGATGTCGGCCCCGCTGTAACCCTCCAGCCGGTCGCACAGGGCAGCCAGGTCGACATCGTCGCCGATGGGGCGCGTGGCCAGGTACATCTCGAGCATCCGGTACCGTGCCGGCGCGTCGGGCAGAGGCACGTGGATGCGGGCGTCGAATCGGCCGGGCCTCATCACCGCCGGGTCGAGGCCCCACGGCTCGTTGGTCGCCCCGACGAACAGCAACGGGCGGTCGGCCTTGCGATCGAAGCCCTCCAGCTCCTGAAGAATCTGCGGCACGACGCGTGTCATCACGCTCGACTGGCTGTGTCGCCGGCGAGGCACCAACGCCTCGACCTCGTCGATGAAGATCACACTCTTGGGTTCGTCGCGCGCCGCGTCGAAAAGCTTCTTGACGTTCTGCTCGGCCTGGCCGACCCACTTGCTGAGGATCTGCGCCGGGCTGATCACATAGAACGTCGCGTCGATCTCGTGGGCGATGGCCTTGGCGATCATGGTCTTGCCCGTGCCGGGAGGGCCGTACAGCAGTACCCCGCCGCCGACGCTGATGCCGTAGCGGCCCGCCAGCTCCGGGTGGCTGAACGGGTAGATCATCTTCAGGCGGATCTCGTCCTTGACGTCCTCAAGGCCGGCGATGTCGTCGAAGCCGATCGTGGGTCTGTCGCGGACGATCCACTCGCCTGCGTCGGCCGATTCGTCGTCGCCGGTCACCGCGGCGCGGGCCCGAGAACCGGTCGAACGAGCCCGGTTTCGATCGCACTGTCTGGCCAGCTCGACCAGTTGCCCGGCATATTCCTCGTGCTGCCGGCGCAGGTTTTCCGTCTTGGCCGAGGCCGCCAACTCGATCATGCACTCAGCCGCCTCGATCAGGTACGGGCGCGCCGCCCCGTAGTCGCCACGCTTGTAGGCGGCCAGGCCTTTGTCCTTAAGACGTTCGAATGTGGCGAAGGTTGCGGGCATGGTGCGCTAGTCACTGGGCGATCGGGCCAGCGACTACTTGCTCTCCTTCTCGCTCTGACCTTTAAGTTGCTCAAGCTCGCTGCGCAGGGCGGTCAGGCGGTCCATCTCCTTGGCGTGTTCGGCCTCGGCTTCGGCGGAGATCATGCGGTCGATCTCATCGTCGCTGACGACCTCGCCGCCTGCCGCGACGCTTTCGGCGTCCTGGGCAGCCAGGTCCTCGACTGATTCGAGGAACATGTCCATCCGCTCCTGCATGGTCTGCGACTGGACCATGGCCTTTTCCCAGTCGGCCTGAGTCTTGGTCAGATCGGTCTGGCCGAAGAGGCGGCTGATCTCGGTGGCCATCGTGCCCATGGCGGTGGAGAAGTCGGCCGATGCCTCGGCCTGTCGCTTGATCAGCAGGGCGTTCTTGACGGCCAACAATTGCCGCTCGAGCATCTTGCGGATGGTGGCTGTTTTCTTCAGCGAGTTGCGGATGAACTTGTACTGCGCGTCGTCGCCGATGGCCTTGGCGCGCCGGGCGTTGCCGATGAACTCGTCCTGGAACTTGCCCTGCTCGCGGATGGCCCGCTCGATGCGGCGGATGCCCTGACGGATCTTGATCTCGCGCTCGACGCGTCGCTGCTCGGACGATTTGAACAGGGCCACGGTACTTACTCCTCCCTTCGGGTGGACAATAGGTCTGGGTCGGCTGGCAGGTCTAGCCATGCTCGGCACGCTGCGCGAATTGACGAGGCGGCTTTCACTGCGTCGCGGCACGCGCGTTCGTCCGGCATGCGCCCCGGGTACCGCACCTCGACAGCGTACGGAGTGAGGCTATTGGCCATCGACGCCAGGGACGCGGCCTCGGGCCAGCGAGCGCAGGCGAGTTGGAGCAGGTGACCCAGATCGTGCGTTTTGGGAAACTCAAGGCGGCCTTCTGTCAACACCGCCTTCAGATAGCCCTCGCCGCACTGCTGGCAGTGGAAGCACACCATATCGTTCAGCGGCTCACGGAGCTGATCTCGCAGGACGCACACGGTGCGGTAGTTGTGCTCAGCCTTCTCGACCCAGCCCAATGTCGGCTCGCTCACGGTCATAGAGAACTCGCCCTTTGCTGGTGATCTCCCGCAGAAACGGATCGAATCCGCTCAGGCGGCTTTCCAGTTCTGTGCTACTGAGAACCATCACATCCAACGAGACGAGACGAGGCCACAGACTGCCATATATCTGGCCGGCCAGTCGAAGAGGATCTCGCTCGTCGTCGATGACGACAAGCAGGTCGACATCGCTTTGGGTACGTGCCGACCCATCCGCTCGTGAGCCAAACAGGACGATCCGCCGAGGCTGGACCGTCCGCACAACCCGAGATGTTATCCTGCGTAACAAATCGTCGTCGACGGGGGGCGCCAACATGTCAGTCGGTCCCGGCTGGACGGACATGAGTATTCTCCCATGCCGATCGGCGAGACACGCACAAGCCCAGCTACCCCTCGCCGGGCTCGGCCTGCTGCTCGCGGACGCGGCGGTCGGCCTCGTCGAAGGCCTCGGACGTCGATTTTATCATTCCCGAGTCGACCTGATCCCACATGCGCATAACAGCCTGACCGGCTTCGGACAGGCCGGCGGCGCCCTGCTCGGTCGCGGCGGTCGAGAGCAAATCGTCCAGCCGTTCCTGGTAGAGTTCGCTGGTGACCGCGTCGGACTCGATCATGCGCTCCAGCCGCAGCATGTCGGCCTGGCTGATCATGCCCAGCCGATCACCGGTGGTGCGGCTCTGCTCAGCGTTCTCCTTGAGCATCCGCAGGCGCGACACGGTGAGCATCTCCTTGCTGCGGATATTGAGCTGACGGCCGAGCATGAGCTGTTCGGCTGTTTTGAGCTCGAACTCCTGGGCCAGCGCGCGGCGGACCTCGGCGGTTTTCTCGCTGGCGCCCTTCTCGAAGAGGGTCTGCTTGTCGTCGGCGAGCTTCTCGATGCGTCGCAGCAGTTGATCGCGCTGCTTTTGCAGCAGCAGCTCCTTGCGGCGCAGGTCGCGGCGAGAAAGCTGCGTGAGCGGCCGGGGTCGATTCCTGTACCAGTCGAGCAGACCCATCGGTTTGTCCCCGTCGATCAGGCCTCGGCTTCGGGCGGCTGCTTCTGCTTTTCGGGCTCGGACGGTTCGGCCGGTGCAGCCGGTTCGGCGGCTTCGGGCTGCGGTCCGGCTTGGGCTTGCTGCGCAGCCGCCTGCTCAAACTCTTCGAGGATCTGCTTCTCCTCGTCCGACATGACGGCCGCAGCCGTTCCCATTTCCAACGAGCTGACCAGATCGCTGTCGGCACGGACCTGTTCGAGCATCTCCTCGGCCCGTACGGCATCCTCGGTGATCTCCTCGGCGGTGGGCAACTCGGCCGCCTGGCCCTGCTGAATGAGCGTCAGATTGTGGATGTGTGTATTGATAATGTTGATCTGCTGGCTGAGCATGTTGGCGCTGGTGTTCTGGCGGGTGATCTCTCGCCGCAATTGCGCCAGTTGGGCGGCCAGGCGACGTCGGACCACCTGCGAGGTGTTGGCGGCGCCCTCCTGCTTGAGCCTACCCTCCTGGTGTTCAAGCTGCTCGATTTCGGCGTAGATGCGATCGCGCCGTTGTGCCAGCCCGGCGCGCCGCTCGGTGAGGACCTCGATCTTCTTGGCTTCGTCGCCCTGCCGGGCGAAGAGTTGCCGGATTCGCTCGATCATCGACATCGGCGTAGCCTCCTGGCGGACATCCGGACCGCGGAACAGTATGCACTGCCCGTCCTGATTCGTCACGCGCAGATACCGATCTTCCCGCACCGCCCGCTCGAACGCGAGCACAACCGCTTCACGCGGCAGCTCGAGCCTGGCGGCGACCGAGTCGGCTGAGAGCCCGCCCGACAGCAGATCGGCCGACCGCGACTCGATCTCCCGTCGAACGCGCTGGAACTTCTGGTTTGGATCTTCCGGATCGAAGAGCCGGCATAGCACCTCGCCGACCTGGCCGGTCGGATCGATCACCCGCCACGTGCCCGCGTCGGTCGGCTCGACCAGCACGAGCGTGACGTTGGACATGGCGGTCCGCGCCCGGCGGGCTTCGTCGGTGAAACCCGTGGTGCTGCAGACGGCCACCAGATGAGGCGTCCGATCGTCGGTGACGACACTGCGGACGTGCTTGATGAGCCGGCTCAACGTCGCAGGCTCCTGGTCTTGCTCGGGTTGATCGAGCAGTTGCTCGACGGGCGAAAGAACCGACGCCACCGTAACGCTCAGACGTTTCTTGCCGAGCCACCACCACCGTCTGTAGGCGTGCAACACAAGCCGACGATTGCGGGGCAGGCGCCCAAGCATACTGCGGTCGTACAGACCCCGCGCAGACATGAGCCCCTTGACCTGATCGGTCTGGTCGTGCTGGGCCAGACGAAAGGCGTCGCCGGCAAGCTCGCCCCCCTGCGCCTGGGTTAGTTTGGCCTGCACGCCCGCGATGAACTGCATCTCAAGCTCGAGCAGCTTTTCAGCCCGATCGCCCATATCGACTTGCACTCGATGCCATGCGCATTCAGGAAAGCCGTTGACCACACATGGCGCAGTATCGCGCCTCGGGTTTATTGGGGAACCGGCAGCGCGGATTGCCGCACGTCCGCACGGGTGCGGCAGGCGGCGGGGGTGGGTCGGAGTCGGCGCGGCCGACATGGTCGGTATCGGGCTCGCCGAACATTGCGCCACACATCCCCGCAAACCCGCGCAAGACGGCCCCTACGATTTTCACGAATATCACAGCGACCACGAGCCCGATCGCGATAAACGTGATCAGTACGATCAGGCTCGGCAGCGTTATCACCCGGAACATCAGTCGACCCTCTCAAGCGACCCGCCGCAGAAGATACAGAAGCGGTCGTACGGCTCGGGATAGGCGCCGCAACCGGGACACGTGCGGGGATGGGCCACGATCTGCCGGCCACAATGAATGCAGAAGTTGTCGCCGGGCTCGACGGGTTTCTTACACTGGGGGCAAACCGTGCGCGACCTTCGGCCCGGCAAAGGAGGCGGTGGCGGCGACGATACAGCCCGAGCCTGCCCGATCGGCTGGGCCTTCAGTTCCATCGCGTCGAGCACCGCGCGGGCCGATTCGTAACGTCGATCGCGCCGCGTGTAGCATCGGCCGAAGATCTGGTCGAGCCAGCCGGGCACCTCGCCTCGCCGCTGGCTGGGCAACTCGTGGCCGTGCGGGCGGCTGCCACAGAGCATCTCGAACAGCACCACGCCGCAGGAGTAAATGTCGCTGCGGGCGTCTACCTCGCTGCCGTCGAGCTGCTCGGGCGCCATGTAGGCCAGCGTGCCCGAGATGCTCTTGCCCTCGCCGGTGACCATGCTGCCCGACTGCATGATTGAGGCGGTGGTCACGCCGCCCGCTCGACCCAGCCCGAAGTCGGTGACCTTCACCTGGGCGGCACTGAGCTCGGATGCGTTGCCGCCGCCCTCAAGGAGGATGTTGGCCGGCTTGATATCGCGATGGACCAGCCCGTTGTTGTGGGCCTCCTGCAACGCCAGCAGCACGCCCTGGAAGACGGCCAAGGCTGCGTCGATAGGCAGTCCGTCGGGGTGCTGATCGATCAGTTGCCGCAGCGAGGGCCCGTCGACCAGTTCCATGACGTAGTAGGGAGGGTCGGCATAGGGGTCGAGACCGATCGCCCTTACGATGTTGGGATGCTTGAGCCCGTGGACCACCACGCCCTCGCGCCGGAGTGTGCGTACGTATTGCAGGTCGGTGGGGATTTTGACGGCCACCAACTGGTCGGCCCAGATGTGGTGTCTCGCCTTCCAGATCTGCCCGAAGCTGCCGGCCCCGATCTGCTCGAGCAGGACGTACTCGCCAACGCGGTCGCCGGGCTTCGGGTCGGCCATGGCTGTGGATCCTTCGCCCCTGGGGCGATTTACAACGATTCCTCGCTGCGGCCGGCGAGAAACTCGCACACCAGGAAATTATAAACGGCGGCGGCGAGGAACCCAAGGATCAGCACCACCCAGGCGGCGGTGGAGCTAACCTTCCATCCTGCAAGCCATAGGGCCACGACCACGTCGACGGCAAGGTAGCCCAGCAGCAGCCCCGCACTGGCCAGGTTGCTCTCGGCGCGGACCGCGATCGCCGGCAAAAAGAACAGCCCCCACGGCAGCGCAGCGACCAGACCGATCCACAGCAGGGCATACTGGATGGCCGTCCAGATCGCCTCCTTCGATTCGGGCGGCAACTGCCAGTACCAGATCAGCACCATCGCGCCGGCCACGATCAGCACGGCGCTGAGGACTTTGGACCCGACGAACTTGCCGATACCCGCCAGCATAAACACCCCATGACGTTTGCAGACGCCGTCACCCGGACGGTCCCCCAGCATAACCACTGACGGCGGAGAGGGATACAAGGCTCTCGGACGGGTGTTCCCCGAGGCCAGCGTCGATCTTTGGGTATGGGGCGCTTTGGATGCGACGTAATCCTCGGTCAAACGTCTAGATAGAAGACCTTTTCCGTCGCGTTATAGGCGTATACTTGGGTGACGTTGGACGTCATTTCTGCGGGAGTCACCTGCAGATCCGCTCAATGGTAGCGCAAAGTGCATTCAAAGGTGATAATCGCGTCTTGCGGTGTCTTAAACTTCTCTAACACCTCCCTCTCCGACACTTTGACAAGATCCTCGAACACATCGAGGACACGCCCATGAGCGGTGTGACGCGGCTGGAGCGGCCACGGCTCCCTGCCTCCATAGAACCCCAAGCCGGTCAGTACCGGCCCGTCATACTTCCCGCCCGTTCCTAACCATCGAGTGGTTATGTTCAAGTACACAAGTAGGTTCAAGGGGCAGAGATTTTCCAACGCGAACCGGATTCTCCCTGGATGCATCTCCCCGAAATGGAATGCTGCTGCTGGTGCCCACTGGGCCTCGGCGAGAAACGCTGTGGACCGGGACATCGCCGCAGTTTCCGATGCAAGTTGCCTATGTGTGCGAGAGTCTTGCAGAGCGCCACGACATTAAGGCTAGTGGCGATCGCAATGACCCCGGTAACTACCAGCATAGGCCATGATGGGGCGTCGCTTCCGCGTGTGTCGGAAGTTGCTTGTTTGCCGGGGTGGTCCACCATTGATCTACCGGGTCGCGTCTCGAGTCGTCCTTCTGGGAGCTGGCCCGCTGCGCTGTGTGCGGGTTGCGACGCCGTCCCCTTGGGAACGGCGTTTCCACAAGCAGGAGACTGATCCGATGGAACCGTAGCGGATAGGATGCCAAGCAGTAGGAGGACAGATGCGACGCTCATTTCTTCACCCCTTTCTGGGATCTCTGACCAGACCAATGCCCACGAGGCAAATGCGCTAAAATCGGGTATGAAGTATCGTTGTGAGCTAGGACTGGGTCAAGCCTGCGCATGTGATCGACGACCCCAACTCGACAGAACTCAGGGCGCTCGGCAGACGCGTGGACATTTCAGCCCTTCCCCCCGGTGGATTGCTTGGCAGGCAATCGACCCACTGCGTGTCCATCATACCCGATGCTGGATGCGCCGGTGCGGGCGGCTGTATTTACCGAAGCAACTCAGCAGCAGCATGCCGATCACCAATCCCAACGGCGCTACCGGTCCGGCCGCCCCACAGCACGCAGGTTGATCGCAAACGTCGCCGACGCCATCCGCGTCGGCGTCGAACACGCCGTCGGCGTCGATGTGGGTAGCGCAGGCGAGCGTGGGCCTGCACGCGCGATGCCGGAACTGGATCTCGCCAGACTCACACCGACTTCTCTTGGCGGCAGAGGGCAGGCGCGGTTCCATCGGAGTCCCAAAACGACCGGGACGGTGTTAGGGCCCCACGCAGGAGCCTGGCGGGAAGGAACCGGTTGCCTTCGCCGCAACTTGCTGAGCCCGTGCGTCTCTTTGCGGAAACGTCCTCACTGCCGGCCCAGCACTGGTTGCCGTCCATCCCACAAGGAGCATTGCCGGAATCGAATGATTCACTAAGATAGCAATGGTTACCATCAGCGGGGCACGTGGCGTTTTGGCGTCGCGTGTCTATACTGTAGAAGTCGAGGTGTAGAATTTTTGCCTGATCGTCAGCAAGAGACGCAGTTGCGGTGAGCCCGGCCGGGCGGGCAAGCCTGTGTTCGTATGCACCGACACGAGCAAAGGAGAGACTCAGATGGCGTTAGTACATGAACGACCGGGCTTGAGGGCCAATCTGTACCAGCCGCTGTCGGCTGCTGATATGAAGCGAGTTGCCGATGCGGCATTCGAGGTGCTGGCGAAATCGGGAGTCGCGGTCTATTCGGCGAGCGCTCTGGAGGCCTTAGCGGCTGCGGGGGCGCAAGTCAACCGCGACACCGGCGTTGTGACGATGCCCCGTTCGTTCGTGGAGGATGCGATCGCGGCCAATCCCTCCTCGGTTACGCTCTATTCGCGCGACGGTGAGTGCGACGCCGTGCTGGAAGACAGCCGGGTGCACTACGGCACGGGTGGCACGGCCATCTACGTGCTCGATCCGGACAGCGGGCAGCGCCGGTCATCCACGATCGCCGATGTGATCCTCAACGCCCGCATGGTGGATGCGCTCGAATATATTCACGTCTTCACGATCAACGTTTTCCCGAACGAGATCGAAGAGAAGGACGATATTGACGTGAACCGCTTCTTCCACTCACTGGATCACACCACCAAGCACGTGATGGGCGGCGTTTACAGCTTGAGCGGCTGCAAAGACGTCGTGCGGATGGCGGAGATGATTGCCGGCAGCTCGGCTCGCTTGCGGGAG
>CBFCZG010000137.1:0-10330 GCA_965602375.1 uncultured Phycisphaerae bacterium
AGGCATGGGTTTTTGGGCGGTCAAACGGACGTCGCATGGGACCGGCGGCAGGCGACGGGGCCTGGTGGCGATGCAGGCGTGGGTTGACGCCGGCGCCGGAATCGCTAGAGTATAAAGTTTTGGCGGACTGGTGAGGCAGCCCCCCAGCAAGATGAGGTAACGTAAATGTCGCGGCGGTGCTACTTTACAGGCAAGAAGACGCGGTCGGGCGGGTCGATTACCCGGCGCGGCAAGGCGAAGTATCTCGGCGGCGTGGGGCGCAAAATCACCGGGCGCAGCAAGCGGAAGTTCAAGCCGAACATTCAGAAGGTGCGGGCGGTGGTAGACGGCAAGATCTGTCGCATCCGGGTATCGACCAAGGCGATCAAGCTGGGGCTGGTCAGCAAACCGCCCAAGCGGACGTGGCGCCCCGGACCCGAGGTGCTGGCTCCAGCGGAAGCCGAGGCGATGGTTGCCACAGCCGGCGAAGCCGGCCCGGCGCTGGAAGGGGTCGACGACTCGAGCGAGTAAGCGTAACTCCCGGCTGCCAAAGGATGGCGGGGTTGCCCGGTGCCATCCCGGCTGATACAAGACGAGGCGTTCGGCCTCGTCTTTTACTTGGTCTTTGACGGGCCAGGGGTGGTCTGATGCCTGAGCAGATCGACGAAGGACAGGTTCGACATATTGCGGTGCTGTCACGTCTGAAGCTGAGCGATAAGGAGGTGGCCACGTTCAGCCGGCAGTTGTCGGCCATCCTGGCCTACGTGGGGAAGCTCAACGAGTTGGATACGACCGACGTCGAGCCAACGGCCCACGCCGTGCCGATTCAGAACGCTTTTCGTAAGGACGAGCCCGAGGAGCCCCTGCCGGTGGACGATGCTCTGGCCGGCGCGCCGCAACGGGCGGGCAGTTTCTACAAGGTGCCCAAGGTGCTCGATCAGGACAGTGCTTGACGCGGCGACCGTGTCGAAGGACAGGGACGAGACATCCCATGGCAGGCATGACGGCAGGTGAGATACGCGACGCAATTGCCGGGCGACGGCTGTCGGCCCGCGAGGCGGTTGAGGGGTGCCTGCGTCAGATTGAGCGGCTCGATGGGCAGGTTGGGGCGTTTCTCAGCGTGGGGACGGATCGGGCGTTGGACTTGGCCGACCGGATCGACGGGCGATTGGCCAGAGGCGAGCAGGTGGGTGTGCTGGCGGGAGTGCCGGTGGCGGTAAAGGACAATATGTGCACGCGGTTCGGCAAGACCACGTGTGCGTCGAAGATCCTGGCCGACTTCGGGTCACCCTACGATGCAACGGTGGTAGCCAAGCTGGAGGCGGCGGGGGCGATCATCGTCGGCAAGACGAATCTCGACGAGTTCGCCATGGGCAGCTCGACCGAGAACAGCGGCATGTTCGTTACGCGCAATCCTTGGGATCCCGCGTGCGTGCCGGGCGGGTCGTCGGGCGGTTCGGCGGCGGCGGTGGCGGCGAGGATGGTGCCCGCGGCGCTGGGCAGCGATACGGGCGGCTCGATCCGACTGCCGGCGAGTTTCTGCGGAGTCGTGGGGCTCAAGCCGACCTATGGCCGCGTATCGCGGTACGGGCTGGTGGCGTACGGCAGCAGCCTGGACCAGATCGGCCCGATGACCCGCGCCGTCCGCGATGCGGCGTTGCTGCTCGACGTGATCTCGGGCCACGACGGCCGCGACAGCACGAGCATTGACGCACCGGCCACCCAGTCGGCCGCCAGGCTGGACGAGCCGATCGGCACGTTACGCATCGGTGTGGCGAGGGAGTACTTGGGCGAGGGATTGACCGACGAGGTGCGAGCGGCTGTCGAAGCGGCGATCGACGTGTACAGGGGCCTGGGCGCCGAGGTGGTGGAGGTATCCCTGCCGCACAGCGAGTATGCGATCGCGGCCTACTACCTGATCGCGATGGCGGAGGCGTCGAGCAACCTGTCGCGCTATGACGGCGTACACTACGGCTACCGCACGCCCGAGCCGGATGATTTCATCGACCTGTACAGCAAGAGCCGGGCCGAGGGGTTCGGCGCTGAGGTAAAGCGGCGGATCATGCTGGGCACGTACGCGCTCAGCAGCGGCTACTACGACGCGTACTACCTCAAGGCACTGAAGGTGCGAACGCTGATCAAGGACGATTTCGTCGAGGCATTCAAGAAATGTGACGTGTTGGCGTGCCCGGTTTCACCGACGCCGGCCTTTCGCATCGGCGAGAAGATCGAGGACCCGCTGACGATGTACCTGGGCGACGTGTATACCATCTCGCTCAATCTGGCGGGCCTGCCCGGGGTGAGCATCCCCGCCGGGCAGAGCGAGGCGGGCCTGCCGATAGGCTTGCAGTTGATGGGCCCTCACCTTCAGGAGGAGCGTCTGTTGCAGATCGCCCACGCGTTTGAGAAGGAAACCGACTGGCACACGCGCGTGCCGCCATTGGCCGAGGCGCAGCGTGCGTGAGCAAGCGTATGAACGGGAGGACCTGACGTGTCTGCGCCGCCGAAACTGAAGGTCGAACCGTTCCCGCACGTCGACCTGCGGCACATGCTGCTGCTGACCGACGAGACGGGTATCCTGCAGCACGCCGTCTACGCCACGCCGGACCTGGACCACGGCTATTGCACCGATGACGTATCGCGCGCGGCGATGGCGGCGGTGATGGCGCTGAACCTGCGGCAGGAGGAAATGGAAGACGATGGTGCCCCGCCGGCTGACTCGAACGATCAGCTTCTGGTGGCGTTGCAGAGATATCTGGCATTTCTCGGATACGCGTTCAACTCCGACACCGGGCGGTTCCGCAACTTCATGGGCTACGATCGTCAGTGGTTGGAGGAGGTGGGCTCGGAGGAGAGTCACGCACGGACGGTCTGGGCGATGGGCATGACGGTGAGACTGGCCCCGAACGAATCGATCCGGGGTCCGTCCGAGCAGCTCCTGCGCGACGCTTTGCCCGGTCTGGAGCAGCTTAAGCACATTCGACCTTGGGCCTACGGGCTGCTGGGGATGGACGAGTGCCTGAAGGTCGACCCAGACCACAGCCTGGCGGTTCGCTTGTTCGCCAGCGATGCCGATCGACTGTTCGGTGTCTGGCAGAACCACGCCGAAGACGATTGGCCCTGGTGGGAAGATCGTCTCACCTGGGGCAACGCCAAGCTGCCGCACGCGCTGCTGGTGGCGGGTGTCCGGCTGCGGCGTGACGACATGATCGAAGCCGGGCTCAAGTCGGTGCGTTGGCTATTGGAGATCCAGACGGCCAACGACGGCCACCTTTCGATCATCGGCAACAAGGGTTGGTTTATCCGCAACGAGGCGCGAGCCCGGTTCGACCAGCAGCCGATCGATGCGCACGCTCTGGTGCAGGCCTGCCTGGCGGCCGCACAACTCACCGGTGACAAGTGTTGGGCCGAAGAAGCCGTACGATGCTTCGAGTGGTTTCGCGGGCATAACGACGTGGGCGTGGTGATGTACGACGCCGAAACGGGCGGCTGCCAGAACGGGCTGATGCCGGACGGCGCCAACCCCAACCAAGGAGCCGAGTCGACGCTGGCGTACGTGTTGAGTGTGCTTGACATGCATCACTACCGTCAGATGCATGAGACTGGCGTCGAGGCCGGGTCGAGCAGGAGCAGGCCTTGAGAAGCCGAGTTGTGCAGGACGAAGGCCCGTGAGCGATAGGATGAAGATTACGCCGACCATCGGTATGGAGATCCACGTCCAACTGGCGACGCGGACGAAGATGTTCTGCTCGACGCCGGTGGAGTTTGCGGCCGAGCCGAACAGCCGAACCTGTCCGGTGTGCATCGGGATGCCGGGCGTGCTGCCGGTGATGAACCGCAAGGCCTACGAGTACGCGGTGATGGTGGGTCTGGCGCTGAACTGCAAGATCGCCGAGTTCACCAAGTGGGACCGCAAGAGCTATTACTATCCTGATCTGCCGAAGAACTATCAGATCAGCCAGTACGACCAGCCGCTCTCGCACGGGGGTTACCTCGACATTCCGGTGGGCGAGGGTACAAAGCGCATCGGGATCACGCGGGCCCACCTGGAAGAGGACGCAGGCAAGAACGTGCACGACCAGCCGGGCTACTCGGGCATCGACCTGAACCGGGCGGGCACGCCGCTGCTGGAGATCGTCAGCGAGCCGGACATCAACAGCGCCGAAGAGGCGGGTATCTACGGGCGCGAACTCCAGCGACTGGTGCGCTACCTGGGCGTATCCGAGGCCGACATGCAGAAGGGGCACATGCGGTTCGAGCCGAACGTGAGCCTGTGGGTCGAGCCGGACGGGGGCGAGGGCTACTTCACGCCGATTTTCGAGGTGAAGAACCTCAACAGCTTTCGGGCGTTGGAGCGGGCGGTGGCCTGGGTGATCGACTATCACCAGGCCGAGTTGAAGCGTCATGTCGCTGAGGGCAAACCCTACACTCTGGAAGCGATCGGCAAGCAGAACTGGGGCTGGCGCGACGAGGCGGGGCGCGGCGAGTTCCAGCGCGGCAAGGAAGAGGCCCACGACTACCGGTACTTTCCCGATCCGGACCTAGTGCCGGTGGTGATGGATGAGGCGTGGCTATCCGAGCTGCGGGCGCGGGTGCCCGAGTTGCCCATTCAGAAGCGGGCGCGGTTCATGGAGCAGTATGCCATGAGCCTGCCGGACGCCGAGCGGATCATCGCCGATCGCGAAACGGCGGACCTGTTCGAAGCCGCAGTCGACGCCGGGTGCGACGTACACACCCTGGTAACACATTTCATTGGCTTGTGGAGCAGGCACTCAAATGATCGGGGGTGCACAATTGCACAGCTTGGGGTGCCGGCAGAGCGCATGGCTGAATTGGCGCAGCTACAGTATGAGGGCGATTTGAGTGCTAGCGCGACGACGGACGTGGTTTCGGCCGCAGTTAGTCTTGACTCCAACAGGACCTACAAGGATGTGGCGGAGGAGATCGGCAAGCTTCAGGTCCGCGACACGGGGCTGACCGAGAAGTGGGTCGAGCAGGCGATGGCGGCTAACGAGAAGGCGGTTCAGGACGCTCTGGGCAACCCCAAGAAGCGCAAGGCGGCGGCGGGCTTTCTGCGCGGGCAGGTGATGAAGCTCTCGAAGGGTCAGGCCGACCCGAAGCTCGTGGGCGAGTTGATCGAGAAACGTTTGGGGGAACTGGCCGGCTGAGGCGGGAGGCGTTACAGCTGGTGGGCACGTGGCTCGTGGCGCGTCGAGCGCGGCAATAAGCGAGTAGGGCGGATTGCAGGATTATTCCCGACAGGAGCATAGAGATGAAGTTGTCGTCGACGACACTGGGCTGTCCGAGTTGGTCTTTGGACCAGATCATCAAGAACTTCAAGGCGTGTGGGCTGGACGGGATCGACTTCCGTGGCCTGGGCGAGCCGATGGACGTTACGGTGCTGCCGGAGTTCACCAGCAACGTGGCGGAGACGGCGTCGAGGATTCGCGACGCGGGCCTGGCGGTGTCGGGGGTGTCCAGCTCGGTTCGCTGCGTAACTGAAGGCAACGATCAGCGGGCTGCGTTCGTCGAGGAGACGAAGCGATATTGTGCTTTGGCTCCGAAGCTGGGTTGTGCGACCGTGCGTGTGTTCGGCGGCGCGATTCCAGAGGGGATGAGCGATGCGGATGCGTTAAAGGTGGCGGCCGACAACCTGCGGCGCTACGGCGAGATCGCGTCGGAGCACGGGGTGAAGGTGGCGTTGGAGACGCACGACGATTGGTGCGCGTCGACGCGAGTGGCTGAGCTGGTGAGGGCGGCCGACCATCCGGCGGTGGGAGTACTGTGGGACGTACACCATCCGTGGCGGGTGACGGGCGAGTCGGGCGCGCAAAGCTGGGCCAACTTCGGTGAGTGGGTGATCTATACGCATTTCAAGGACGCCAAGGGCAAGCCCGGCGGCGAGCAGCAGTTGTGCGAGTACGGGCAGGGCGACCTTCCACTGGCGGGCTTCGTCAAGGCCCTGCGCGAAGGCGGGTACGACGGCTGGTATACGTTCGACCACTAGAAGCGCTGGCATGCGGAAATGGCCGATCCGGAGGATGAGTTCCCGCACTACGTGAAGGTGATGCGGGGGCTGATGTAGGCTTCGATTCGGGGACGCGTTTTGCCCGGCGGTGCGCCGCTGGGGCACTGGCGGGCAAGCCGCCAGTGGCACCCAAGAAGATCAGAGCGGAATTCATAGCCTAGACCTAGCTGGGCAAAGATCAACCATTTAGCACTCCATCGGGGCGGTTTGTGGTCTTGCGCTAACGCCTGTGCTTTGTAATGCGCGACGACTGAGGGTAAGATCGTCGGGGTCATTCTCGCTTTCGCTGCGAGGTGGCCATACGTGACGGGCCGGAGAAACTGGGCGAGCAGCAAGCCCAATCAGGAGTCGAGTTATGAGTGAGAAGTGCCAGAAAAGCGATGTAAGTCGTAGATATTTTTTGCAGGCCGCGGGCGGCGCGGTGGTGGTAAGCGCCTTACCGGTACGTTTGCCGGCTGAAGAGGTCGCCGGAGGTGCGACGACCAAGCCGAGCAAGCTCGATACCGGGGTGCTCGGGCGAACGAAGTATCCGGTGACTCGGGTGAGCTTCGGCGCGATTCGGATCAAGCCGCCGCACGGCACTCGGCTGCTCAAGACGGCCATCGATTACGGCGTGAACCTGGTCCATACGGCGACGGGTTACACGAACGGCGGCAGCGTGGAGGCCATCGGCGCCTTGTTCAAGGAGCATCCTGACTACCGCGAAAAGGTGTTCCTGTGCCTGAAGAATACGGGCGGCGAGCGCAAAGAGGAGAGCGTGGAGGGTGCGCTGAAGCGGCTGAACGTCGACCGCGTCGACATGCTCATGCCCACGCTCCACAAGGCGGACCCGGCCGAGCTGGAGGCGATCGTCAAGTTCAACGAGATGATGGTCAAGAAGGGCAAGGCACGGTTCGGCGCGTTCACGACTCACGGCGATATGAACGGGGTCATCGAGCTTATACTCAAGGAAGCGCCCGACGCGTTCGACGGCACGTTGATGTCGATGGCGCCGGCCGGCATACGAATCGGAAGCAGCAAGCAGGACGAGACCGACGAAGTACGGCAGCGGTTCCTGACCAACATCAAGGGGCTGCGTAAGCAGGGGGTGGGAATCATCTCGATGAAAAGCGGCGCCAAGCGCGCGGTCGGCCGCGGCAAGGAGCTGTTCGAGCCGCACTGCAAGTCGGTGCTCGAGGCCGGTGCCGACACGGTGTTGACCAGCTTCGGCAACTTCAACGAAGTCGAGGTCGTGCCGCAGCTTGATCTGTCGAGCCTGGCCATGACGAGGTTCGAGCGGCGGCTGACGGCCGCCCTGTGTGACGGCGACTGCATGATGTGCGGTGCGTGCACCCACGCCTGCCCGCAGGGGCTGCCGGTGGCCGATCTGGTGCGGGCGGGCTCGTACCCGCGCAGCGCGGACTGGGCCGAGCACGCGGTGGGCGAATACGCGGCCCTTGGCGTGAGCGAGGCACAAGTGGCGTCGGCCTGCTCGGGCTGTGCGGGTGCGTGCAGCGGGGCGTGCCCCATCCAGTTGGCAAGCGGCAAGCACGTGCGACGCGTGGCTGCGCACTTTGACCGTGCCCTGGCGTAGAGTCGACGCCGTAGAAGGCGGCATTCCTTATCCGTAAAGACGTGTTGACCAAGGCAGCCGGACCTGCTGAGAGCCAGCGGGTCCGGCTTTGTCTGGCGCGGGGGGTCGCCTGGGAGCCGGGCTCGCGGGGCGCATCTAACCTGAGCGTATAAATCCCGAGAAAGGGGCGGCGCGTCGGTAGCCAACCCGTCGGCAGTCAGCTATCCTGTTTGGCTGGTGCGGATGCAATGTGCGAGCCGCACCGAAAACAGATAGCAGAGGGTTTTTATGTTGGATGGTTTTGCAGGTTGGCTTTGTGTTCTGGTCGTTCTGGTCTTGCTGCACACGATGGCTCTCGGCGCGGTGGACATTCCTCTTCAGGTGGCCGAACTGGACGGTTTGGACCGACACGATGAGCCCATTGCGGCTGGTGTGCCCCTGCCGATGGGCGCGGTGACCGACGCGGGCAAACTGGCGTTGGTGGGTGGCGACGGTGAGGCGGTGCCGGCTGATTTCAGCGTTTTGCAAAACTGGGGTGACGGCAGCGTTAAGTGGGTCTTGTGTGACTGGCTGGTAACGGTGGGCGCGGGCGAGTCGGCGGCCTTCCGCTTGCGGGACGACGTCGAGCCGGCCGGCCCCCAGAAGGCCCTATACGTCGACAACGACACCAACGAGGTGACAGTCGACACGGGTGTGCTGCGATTTATCCTCAATAAACACGGGTTCGACGGCTTCGCCAAGGCCTGGATGAGTCCGGACCGCGAGGGCAGACTGGGTCCAACGAGTAACGTAATCGTGGGCCACCGCGAGACGGGCGGGCTGGTGGCCGTGGGTGCCGACGGCAAGACCGTTTACGCGAGCCGATGGGGGCGAGTGCGGTCGGTCGAGGTCGAACGCCAAGGCAAGCTCCATGTAACGCTATGTGTCAAGGGCGATATGCGCAGCCGCGACGGTGAGCACTTTCTGGATTACGCGATGCGCATCAGCGCCCAGGCGGGCAGTTCGCGTGTGCGCATCGTCTGCACGGTTCACAATCCACGGCCATGCGGGCGGATCAACGGCGATCGGTGGGTGCTGGGCCAGAGCGGCTCGGCGCTGTTCGAGTCGCTGGATTTCGTGATTCCGATGGAGACGGTGGGCTTGCAAAGGGTCACGCTCGAGGCCGAGCCGGGCCGCATGTGGGATCGCCTGCCCGACCCGAACGAGGTGGTGATCTACCAGGACTCGAGCGGTGGTAAGAACTGGTTCCATCGAACCCACGTGAACCGCGCCAACCGGATTCCTCTGCAGTTTCGCGGGTGGCGGGCCTTCTATCAGGAGACGCGTATAGGTGAGGGGCTTCGCGCCGCGCCATGGATCGACCTGTCGGACATGCGTTGGGGAGTGGCGGTGGCGGCACCGAAATTCTGGCAGGATTTCCCCAAGGCGCTGGGTGTGAAGGATGGCGACATTCGGGTGGGTTTATGGCCTGGCGAGTTTGTCGATCTGCACGAATTGCAGGGCGGCGAGCAGAAGACCCACGAGTGGACTGTGTACTTTCACCATCGAGGTAAGACGCGGTTCGGCGTCATGCCGCACGCACGGTCGGTGATGCCGGCCGTTCACAAGCCGCTGCGGGCCTGGGCGCCGAGTGAGTGGTACTTCAGCACGGGGGCGTTCGAGCCGCACGTGCCGTACGATCCGCAGCGTTTTCGGGCGTACGAAGCCTTGGTCCAGGGTGGTGTCACCGCCGAGCCGACGAACCTGTTCACGCATCGCGAGCAAGCCGACGAGTACGGCTGGCGCCACTATGGCGACACGTGGGCCCGCAACGAGCGGGACAAGACGGGCGGCCCGCACGATGGGCTGGACGTGGTGAGTCACTACAACCACGAGTATGACCACGGGTATTGGATGACTGTACAGTGCCTGCGCACCGCGGATTCGGGTGCGCAACTGTGGCCGGCCTGGTGGGAGCTGGGGCAGTCGGCCTTGTGGCATGAGGCGGACATCGATCTGTACCACTGCACCAACGACCTGACGGAGGTGTATAACGGGGGCAAGTTCACGCATACAGCCCATGGGGTGGACGCGGGACGATCGACGCACCGCGGCTCGCCGAGGGACGAGCTTTGGGGCCTGCTGGACTGGGACTGGAAGCGCGGCAGCAGCCCCGAGGCCGGCCACCTCAATACGCGCGGCATTGTGTACATGTATCTGTTGACCGGCGACCGGCATCTGCTGGACGCATCGTGGGAGCTGGCTGAACTGGTTACCTTCAAGATCGAGAAGAACCGGTTCGCTCAGATCGACACGCCGGGGCGCAACGCCGGCCACAACCTTCAGATCCTGACCGACGCCTACATGCTGGGCGGGGACGATCGCTATCTCCGAGCGGCCGACAAGCTTATTTCGTCGTGCAGGCCCGAGCGGGTTATGGACCGAGGTCGGGGCAGGTATCGTCCGGACTGGGGAACGGCCATCTACGTTCAGGCGCTTGATCGGCACATTCAGATGCTCAGGAAGGAAAAGGGCATCGAGCACGAGGAAGCGATTGAGACGGTGCTGGGCTACGCCGGGGCGGTGCTCGATCGGGAGTTCGGCGAACAGGAACGGGAGGGGGGCCGCAGACAATGGCGAGGCTGGCCCACACGTCTAGCCGACATGATGATGATCGGGTCGTACTACGAATCGGATCCGGCCAGGCGTCAGCAGTATCTCGATGCGGCGCAGGCGGCGTTCGCATCGGTGGGTCGTCGTGTAGGTGACGACTACGCACCGGTTTTTTTCAA
>CBFCZG010000138.1:0-10281 GCA_965602375.1 uncultured Phycisphaerae bacterium
GCGTATGACGATTACCGTCAGATGCTCGACGAAACCAAACCCGACGTGGCGTGCGTGGCCATGCAGTACTACCAGAACGCTGAAGCCGTCGTCGAGGTCGCCAGCCGAGGCATCCATGTCGTCGCCGAGAAGCCGGTGGCGACAACGCTGGACGATCTGACGCGGGTCCGCAAGGCCGTCGCCCGGCACAACGTCCGTCTGACCGCTCTGTTGGCGATGCGGCTCGACCCGCGCATTCACGCCGCCCGTCAGGCAGTGGCCGATGGTCTGATCGGCGAGCCGATTCTGGCCTTCGGACAGAAGTCGTACCGCTTCGGCACCCGCCCCGACTTCTTCAGACGGCGAGACACCTACGGCGGCTCGATTCCGTGGGTGGCCATCCACGCCATCGACTTCATCCGATACTGCACGCAGCAGGAGTACCGGAGCGTTCGCGCGCTGCACACCAATAAGGCACATCCGAATTATCCCGGCTGCGAGGATGCCGGCGCCCTGCTGTTTGAGCTGGCCAACGGCGGGCAAGCCGTCATCAGCTTCGACTACCTTCGGCCCGCCGCCGCTCCGACGCACGGCGACGATCGACTCCGCATCGCCGGATCGCAGGGCGTGGTCGAGGTTCGCCTGGCCGACGGGCTGTGTCAGATCGTCACGCACGCCGACGCCCCGCGGGAACTCGTATGTCCGACGCCCGGACAGCTCTTCGTGGATTTTGTCCGCGAGTTGCGCGGCGAGGGCCAACATGTCGTCGGCCCGGATGAGGCCGTACGCGTCACCGAGATCGCCCTGAAGGCGCGCGAGGCGGCCGACACGGACCGGATCGTGCCGTTGTGATTCCCGGCGCGCACCCCCCCCCGGCGTGGGGAATGGAGCAACGTATTGTGGACCGAATCCCCGAGCCTGAGGTGATGGACGGCGGAGACGAGGCGAAGGCCTACGAACAGGCCGACTTCGCCGAGGTCAACGAAGCCTTCGTCGACCGCATCGTCGAGTTGGGCGGACATCTGTCCCGCGCGCGTGTCGTCGACTTGGGCGCGGGGCCGGCCGACATCGCGGTTCGCCTCCTGCGCCGCCGCCCCAACTGGCACGTCACCGCGGTGGATGCCGCAGCCGCCATGTTCGCCCTGGCCCGGCAGCGCCTCGCGGGCGAGCCGCTTGGCAACAGGATCGACCTTGTGCTTGCCGACGCGAAGTCGCTGCCGTTTGCCGACCGCGCCTTCGACCTGGTCGTCTCCAACAGCATCATCCACCATCTCAACGAACCTGAGTCAGTGTGGTTGGAGGTGAAGCGCATCGCGCGGCCAGGCGCCATCGTGCTCCTCCGCGACCTGTCTCGGCCCGAATCGTCACGTCAGGCCCTTCGGATCGTCGAGACGTATTCCGGCGACGAGTCCGACCTGCTCAAGAAGCTGTTCTACGATTCGCTGTTGGCCGCCTACACGCCCGACGAAGTGCGTCGTCAACTCGTGACGGCGAACCTGACCACACTCCAGGTCCAATCCAGCAGCGACCGACATTGGGACGTATACGGGCAGGTCTGACCCGAGACCTGCCGGCCAGTTTTACCAACAGCACGAGCCCGGTGGGAAGTTCAGCCGATCACGGCAGCTACATTAGTGCGGTGCTGGATGACGCCTTGGCTGACGACCTATTAAGGCTTATTTCCCGCGGCCTCAAGCTCGCACGCTCCTACCGGACGCTCGGAAGCCGGAACTCGGTACCGGAATCTCTGGGCGAAACCAGCTTCTGGCGGCGTTCTATCGCCAAGTCGCGCGCACGCCGCAATCGACTGCCGATTCGTTGGAACGTCGCATCCGGATGATTCTCTAGAGTCAATAGTTGCGGGTCGCTCACGTCAGAACGGACGTGCCAGAGGGAATCCGCTAGCAACGTAAACCGAAAGTTGCCCTTTGATTTGGGGCGCCCAGGTACCTCGACAGCCGGCGCTGTCGTAGCCCGTTCGCCATGGCGCGCGAGCAGATCGATGGCCGGGGCAATCGCAGAGCTATCTCCCATCCGAAGTCGGAGGGTCAGCGCCTCCGTCGAAACATCGCGACCATACACGATCGGAATGGCGCGCAGCTCCGGCACGAGAGCCGCGGGCAGAGGGTAACATCTAGATACAGCATCCATTGCCGCAAGAACTGTCTTCCGGTCTGAGCCGCAAAGCGAACAACCGAGTTCTTTGAGGACCGCATCCACAACGGCTAAGTCCGCTCCCGCCGCTGCGGGACAAGGGCTTAAGGATACCGGCAGCTTCGCGGCAAATGGGTTGATGAGTTCCAGCTCTGGGGAAGTCCCCGCGCCTCGTTTGGCAAAGATCATGGCCTTCTCATCAGGAGACAAGACATCAAAGGCAAATAGGACCGACGAGGCGGTCGGCCACCAATAGGCAACGTTTACAGTGGCACCCTCGGCATATCCGCCTTTCAATGATCGCGCGACCTGCACCGTTGCCGTGAACCGCTTCCAAGCAACTTCGTGATCGGGGTCTGGGTACCGTAAGGTCTCCAGCCCCGACTCGGCAACATGCAAGACCTCCCCAAGGAGAATAGCATCGGCCTCGGCGCACATCTTCTCGAGGTCAAACCGCACGGGCGGGCGAGCCACCACCAATGACGCCGTCGTGGCAAGTAACACAGGCACGACAAGCAGCGCAGCAACATTGTGCAACCAGCCCTGACGCATGGTATTCTTCTCATCTGCTTGTCGCGGACAGATCCTCTATGGACAACCAATCTACACCTATCGGCCCAGGCATTTCGCCTTGACATCGTACCCAGACGGTTAGCGAATCCACGTCATCGGGCAGCGCAATGTCGCCCAAGGCGTCCGATGGCGCATCATTCCCTGTAGATAGGCTCGCCCAGGCACCACCAGTGGTTGTCTGTTTGTCGTACTTGACCAAACGGGCCGCATCTAAGCCTTGCGTTCCATCTGGCAGTGCCGATGCGCCACGCATTTGGTCAGTCGAAAGCAATTCAACGGAAGGTGCGTTGTGAACTGCGTGAACCGACACTGCCCACTCACCACTATCACGAGTGAGAGCCAATGTGTTGACCCGCACGCGCACTCGGTATGTATGACGCGGCGTCAGACCGATGAATGTCCGATAAACTCCACCCGATGCATCGGCCCTGGTTGACTGCAGCAACTGATAGAAGGGCTTACTGCCGGGAGCTCGAATCGCATTATGCCGCCCTCTTGCGGCAGTTCTTTCCTGCCGAGTCGCTTGAGAACGCATCACACCGTCCGTAGCGCTCTTCCCCCGCCAGGCGTTCCAGTTAGGAGCCACATCTCTGAAGAACGGAATACCGAATAACTCCTCTTGTACATTGCCATTGATATGCATCGCCGAAGCGTTTGAGGGTACACCTTTGCGGACACCAATCACCCACACATCAAGGTCATCGATCACATTACACTGTTTGCTCAGGCCCAGGGCCGCCATGATTTCCAGCATGTTTGCAACGTCCACGACGGATTCCTCAGACGTGCCTGGAGCTTCAGTTCCGCCCCTATAGAGATAATTGCACCAGTTCAGCACGATCCTGATACAGTCGTATCCCCCCGGCGGATTGCGCCACCTCAAAGCAACGCTTTGACCATCTGCAGCGACGTTGCAGGTCAGAGATGAGGGAGGCGGCGGGATGTCCAGCCCCGTTTCCGTCCCGGCAATCATATAACCGCTGCCGCTGCCTGGCAGCGTTCTCAGCGTTCCCTGTCTCGCCGTGACAATCACCGTTCCGGGCGGATTTCGCCAGTCGAACGGATCTGTTTGGTTGATAGCCTGGGCCAGGCGCGCAGCAATCAGACTTGCTGGTTCGTCACGGGCTGTCTCAATACTGATAGCCCTCGCATTACGATTCAAAGTATCGCAGAGCACAAGGGTCCCCCCAGATGCTTGGCCTGCGAAGGGAATCTCACAGCGTTCGGCACCTGCATACAGCGCGGACTCCTGTGCGAGCAACACGTCACTCCCAACCAGACCGGTAAGTAACGCAACTGCTAGGACTATGCAGTATGGCCTCAACGTCGACATGACTTCGCCCTTCTCCTTTGCCGCCGTGCACCCGGCACCACCACTCGCATTCGCACGGGCTCGGGTCCCCATCGAGCCAACCCACCGTCGTCCCTTCCAAAAAGGCACCACCTCTACTTCCCAGCACGCAATTGCATATAGAGGATTTCCCAGATGACCTCCGCGACTGTGGAATTCGAGCCTCGGTCGCTTGTCGAAAGCGACCTTCCAAGCTTCCTTGCGTGCGTCATCCATTGCGTTCTCCGCTTACTCGAAGGTTGGAAGTGCGAAATCACCTTATTCTACAGGATGAAACGCACTTCGGTTGCATAGAACCGTCAAGGCCAATTGCGGAATCCGGGCTAACAGGTCGCTGGCAGGCAACTCGCGCGGAAGGCGAGGCCACAAACTCGGCACGCCATTCGATTACTCGAAGGTGAAGGCTGCGGGGCAATCCTTCGCCAGTTTGCAGGCATCGCACTTCGGCTTGCGGGCGGTGCAGATGCTCCGCCCGTGCAGAATCAGCGCATGACTGACGAACGCCCATTGCTTGCGCGGCAGAATCTGCATCAGGTCGGCCTCAATCCTGGTTGCGTCCTTGCTGTTGCGACCGTTCCAGGTAAGACCAAGACGCTCGGCCAGACGCCCCACGTGCGTGTCCACGCAGACGCCCTCGTTCTTGCCAAACCAGGTACCCAGCACCACGTTGGCCGTCTTGCGGGCGACCCCCCGAAGTTGCAGCAGGTGTTCCATCGTGTCGGGCACGTCGCCGCCGAACTGCTCGTCGATGGCCTGGCAGGCGGCCCGGATGCTCTTGGCCTTCTGCCGGAAAAAGCCGGTTGACTGAATCTGCTTTTCCAGTTCCGCCTGGCTGGCGGCGGCGTAGTCGTGCGCGGTTCTGTACCGCTTGAACAGGTCGGGTGTCACCTGGTTCACCCGTTCGTCGGTGCACTGGGCCGACAGGATGGTCGCGATCAGCAGCTCCAAGGCGCTGTCGTGCCGCAGGGCGGTGGTCGCACTCGGGTAGAGCTTCTTCAGCGCTCGCACGATTCGCGCCGCCCGACGTTTGCGTTGCTCCACGGTTTCGCGCTGCCTGCCCATCGTGTGTGGCGCCTGTTCGGGCAGCCGTTCCGCCCGATGTCCTACCTCGACTCCGTCTCAACTTTGACCAGCAGCTCCACACCGTGTCCCACGGGCACGGTCATCGCCCACAGGGACGGATGCGACCGGATGTACTCCAGCGAATCGCCGAACGCCTCCGGGTGCGAGATGACGTTGTCGATCAGAATGGTCGCCCGGTCGGTGAGCTTGTCCAGCAGAAGATCAATGTACTGCCGGGTAGGCTCCTTGTCCGCATCGATGAAGGCGAAATCGAACGGACCGTCCAGCTCCGTCAGCACGTCGGTGATCTGCCCCACGCGGGCCACGACCACGCCCTCCAGGTCGGCCTGGCGGAGATGCTCCATCGCCTGATCGCGCTTGCGCTGTTCCTTGTCGATCGTGATCAGCCGGCCGTAGTTCTTCCTCGCCGCCCACGCCAGCCACAGGGTGCTGTAACCATAGCTTGTTCCCAACTCCAACAGGCGCGCGGCACCGGTGGCCAGCGCCGTGGTGTGCAGGAATCGACCTTCCTCCGGCGGGATGTTCCATGCGTCGTCCCGCTGCTTGACAAAACCCCACACCCGTTCGAGCGTTTCGACCACCACAGCGTTAGAATCAACGTCCATAGCCCAACCTCGTGTCAGACCTTCTCCAGTGTACCCTCAGCCGCCTCGCTTTCCGCTTGTCTATTCGCGGCTACGCACACCTGGGCTGCCAAGTTGCCGGCCACCGCCTCGACGGCTTCCCGTGTGGCCGGGTCCAGGTCGTCCAGCAGCGCATCGGGCGTGCCTGCATCGCACCCTCGGCATATCGCAACGTTCAGCGGAATCGAACCCAGAAACGGCACACCACAGCCCTCGGCCAGCGCCGCCGCGCCGCCCTTGCCGAACAAATCATACTCCTTGCCGGTGTCGGGTGCGACGAAGTACGTCATATTCTCCACCACCCCCAGGCACGAAACGCCGAGCTTCTCGTACATCTGAATGGCCCGTCCGGCGTCGAGCGTCGCCACCTGCTGGCCCGTGCACACTACCACCGCGCCGGTCGTCGGGATCGACTGCGAAAGCGTCAGCGGCACGTCGCCCGTCCCCGGCGGCAGGTCGACGATCAGATAGTCCAGCTCTCCCCAATCCACGTCCGACAGGAACTGCTTGACCACCCCGTGCACCATCGGGCCCCGCCACACCACCGCGTCACCAGCCTCCAGCAGGAACCCCATGCTCATGACGCTCAAGCCGGCTACCTCGACAGGTAGAATCTTCCCGTCCCTGGCGAACGGCTTATCGTTCGGCACGCCGAGCATCGTGGGGATGGACGGGCCGAAGACGTCGGCATCCAGCAGGCCCACCCGCGCGCCGGTCCGCCGCAACGACATCGCCAGCATGACGGCTACCGTGCTCTTGCCCACGCCGCCCTTGCCCGCTCCCACCGCGACGGTGTGCTTGACTTGCGGCAGCGAAGTTTGCGGCCCGGGCGGGCCCTGCGCCCGCGCGCCCAGATGCACCTGCACGTCGGTTACGCCCGGCAGGCCACGCACTGCCCGTTCCACGTCGGCGGCGATCCGGCCTTTCATGGGGCAGGCCGGCGTGGTCAGCTCTAACGACACCTCCACGAGGCCGTCTTGCACAACGACCTCCTTGACCATGCCCAGGCTCACAAGGTCGCGGCCCAACTCGGGGTCGTTCACACTGCCCAACGCTTGCAGCACCTGCTGCCGGTTCGGTCCGCTCGCCATGGCGCATCTCCTCGTCAAGCTGTTGCCCGTGACAATATAGCCCTCAGTCGGTGCGTTTTCTAGCTGAGAGTGCGCCTCGCAGCCACCGTAAGGCGTTGTCACTGTGTTTCTTAGTGTCAGAGCGCTGCCCAACGCGGTTGCTGTCTCGGCAGTCGCTTGACCGCGACAGTGGAATTGGCCATCCTCTTACCTCGTGAGTGCACACACGTCACCTCGGCAGCCCTGGCGGGGCGCGGTCCTATTGGTGTTCGCCGCGGCTGCGGGTACGCTGCTGCCGCTGGCAGGTGGTCCGCCTCTGGGGGATCACGAGTGTCTGCACGCTCAAGTCTCCCGTCAGATGCTTCAGAGCGGCAACTGGCTCGTATCGCACTACGGTGAAGCGGTTTATGGCAATAAGCCACCACTAAAGAGCTGGCTGACGGCCGCGACAGCTCGTCTGCTTGAGCCGTCGAGCGACATGCCGGTCACGCCGTTCAGCGCCAGATTTCCATCGGCGGTGGCCGGCTTGCTGACGGTGCTGATTCTGTGGCGGCTCGGGGTTTCCATGTTCGGCGTCGACGTCGGGCTCACCACAGGCTTGGTGGCGGCCAGCACGTTCGCCATTCTCTTCTATGCCAACAACGGCATGATGGAGATGACGGTCGCCGCCACCGCCGTCTGGGCGTTTGCCGAGTTTTGGTGGGCTACTCACGCCGCAACGCGTCGGGGGCGATGGCTCCATTTCCTGCTGTTCTACATGGCTCTGGGCCTGGGCGTGCTGGCCAAGGGCCCCGTGCCACTGGCGCTCGTGGGGATGCCTCTGGCGGTGTGGTGGTTCGTGCACCGTCCTGTTCGGCTGGCCCTGGCCGGCGCGTGGGACCGGCGCTTTGCCGCAGCCACCGTGGGCCAGCAGTTTGTCCGTGCGTTCACCCGCACGTGGCTGCTGCCGGGCCTGCTGATATTCCTGGCTTCTTTCGGTTGGTGGGCGTTGGCTGCGTACCTCAAGCAGCCAGACATCATTTGGATCTGGCATGCGCAATTCATCGGTCACGCCACCGGCGAGATGCTGCACAGCAGCCCGAGGGACCATTTCTATTATCTGCCGTATGCCTTTGCTCTCACTGTGCCCTGGCTGCTGTCCGTACCCGAGGCCACCGTTTCACCTTTCCTGACGCGGTATCGCCGTTACCGGCGCCCGCTG
Source organism: uncultured Phycisphaerae bacterium (assembly GCA_965602375.1). Classification (GTDB taxonomy): domain Bacteria; phylum Planctomycetota; class Phycisphaerae; order UBA1845; family DATKUK01; genus DATKUK01. Next base: position 8,035 of record CBFCZG010000138.1, read on the forward strand.
CTGTATGCGTGCTGCTGGTGGCTGGTGGGTCTGCTGGTGTTGTCGCTGGTGGTAGCGTCCAAACGCCCGCACTACCTGCTCTCGAGTGTCGGCGGCGCGGTTTTGCTGCTGGGGGTGGTGCTTCATCGGCTTTTCAGCCCGATACCGCAGCCGTCGCGCAAGCTGCTGATGACCATTTGCATCGCGGTTCCGACGTGTCTGGGGGGCGGCCTGTTGGCGGCCTGGATCTGGGTGCACCAAAACGCGCCGGCGGCCTCCGCTTCGGTGGCCGTTGTGGCCTTGCTGACGGTGGCGGGCTTCACGGCCTCGGCGGTGGCGTATCTGCAAGGGCGTCGCACATTGAGCTTCGGATTGATGCCGGCCACGATGATTACCGTCTTTGTGTCCGGCTGGCTGTGGATCGGCCCTCACCTGGGATTGGATACCCAGGCTCGCGATGTGCTGCTGGCCATCGAGGCAGCCGATATCGACCCCGCTGCCGAGATCTACTGGGGCGATCGGCGACCGGACGCCCGCGTGGTCTTCTATGGCCGGCGCGACATTCGATACATCATGACTCCCATGGAGGTCGAGGCCGAACTCGAGGGCAGGCCTCGCGACCGCCACGATCTCGAGTTGAGGGTAGCCGATCGGATCAGGAATCTGCTGGAAGGCGATAAGCCGGTCTACGTCGTCATGCGCGCCGGCAATTGGGGCCGGCTGTCGAACGTGCTCGGTGTCGAAGGCCACATTCTGGAGATCATCGACAGCCGTCGAAGCGATCCGGACGACAGTCTGGTCATCGTCACCAACAAGCCCACCGGGTAGCCAGACTTCAGGCTGGCGGGAGCTGGGCGAGCGTGGTGTAGTCCAAGCGGTCACGACATATGGTGGGGGTAGCCCGGGCGACGGGAACATGAACTCGACCCGCAAGCGCACACAGCCGGCCCACGATCAGCCGCTCAGCCGGACGATCGAGTTGGCCATCCTCATCGCCATCCTGCTGCTGGGTGCGGGCGTCAGAGCTGTGTACCTGCACGAGATCGCGAAGGCGCCGTGGTTTGCCGCGCCGGGCTTCGACGCACTCTATCACGACTATTGGGCTAGCGGGTTGGCCACCGGTGACTGGACGGTCCCGCGAGGCTACGAAGACCCGCACATTCGTACCACGCCGTACCTGCGCCCACCCGGCTACCCATATTTTCTCTCGCTTGTCTATCGGATAGTCAGCCCGGGATCGCTCGGCCCGCGCGTAGTGCAAATGCTGTTGGGGCTGGTCAATTGCGTGCTGGCTTTCGTTCTGGCCAGGCGATGGGGTGGGCAGATCGTCGGGCTGATCACCGCGGGCCTGATGGCGTTCTACTGGGTCTTCGTCTACTTCGAGGGCGAACTGCTCGCACCGGTCCTGCTGGTGGGGCTGGTGCTGGCGCTGCTCAACGTTCTTTCGCTGTGGATCGACAGGATCACCGTCACGCGGGCCGTCGCCGCCGGACTGCTGACAGGCGCCGCGGTGCTCGTCAGGCCGAACGTGCTGATCTTTGCACCGGTCGCGCTGGTTTGGGGGCTCTGGCTGGCCGTGCGCCGCAAGCACCTGCGATCCGCCGGCGCGCCGCTGTTAAGTTTTGTCGTGGCTGTCATCTTGTCGGTTGCACCGGCTGCAATCCGCAATTACCGGGCGTCGGGCGAGTTCGTGCTGATCACGACCAATCTGGGGATCAACCTGCACATCGGCAACAACGCCCGGACCGACTGTGTCGAACCTCGCGTACCCGAGTTGGATCGCGTAGCGGGCGTCGACGGTTGGACCTGCTTCGACTATCCGCGAATGGTGCAACGTCTCGAGCAGGAACTTAACCGCCCGATGACACACTCCGAGGTGTCGGCGTACTTCGCCGGCAAGGCGCTTCGATACATCGCCGGCCACCCACTGCGTGCGCTGGCGCTGATGGGTCGAAAGACTCTGCTATTCTGGGGCCCGATGGAAATCTCCAACAACAAGGTCATCCACTACGAGCGCGAGCACTCGGCCGTGTTACGGAACATCCCCGGCAACTTCGCCGCGGCGCTGGCTTTGGCGTTAGTCGGATGCGCGATGTTCTTCGTCGACTGGGCGGGGCAGCGGCGCCGCGACCCGCCGGCGCCCGCGCGGCGGCGTTATCACATGACGATCCTCATGCTGCTGTTCGTTCTGAGCTACTTCGCGTCGTACCTGCCGTTCTTTGTGGCGGGCCGCTATCGGGTGGCGATCCTCCCGCTGCTGCTGCTGTT
>CBFCZG010000139.1:0-10248 GCA_965602375.1 uncultured Phycisphaerae bacterium
CGGGCCGTGGGGGCGGCGAGCGAGGCGTTTGCCGGCTGGCGCGACACGCCCGTCGTTCGTCGCTGTCGCATCCTGTTCCACTGCAAGGAACTGTTGGAGCAGCGGATGGGCGAGATCGCCGAAGTGCTGGTCAGCGAAAACGGCAAGACCTTCGCCGAGGCCGAGGGCGAGGTTCGTCGCGGCATTGAGGTGGTGGAGGTTGCCGCGGGCATGCCCTCGCTGGCCAAGGGCGATTTCATCGAGGACATCGCATCGCGGGTGGACGGCTATATCTATCGCGAGCCGCTGGGCGTGGTGGCCGGCGCCTGCCCGTTCAACTTTCCGGCGATGATTCCCATGTGGATGTTTCCGATGGCGGTGGCGTGCGGTAACACGTTCGTGCTCAAGCCGTCGGACAAGTGCCCGGCCACGGCGGCGCTGATTGGCGAGACCTTTCAGGAGGGCGGGCTGCCGGACGGCGTGCTCAACATCGTGCACGGCGCGCGGGAGGTGTTTGAGGCCTTGATCGACGCGGACAGGGTGGCGGCCATCTCGTTCGTGGGGTCGACGCGCGTCGCGCGGAGCGTATGGGAGCGAGCGGCCGGTCGCCACAAGCGCGTGCAGGCGTTGGGCGGCGCGAAGAACTACATTGTTGTCATGCCCGACGCCGACCCGGCTGCGACGGTGGCGGCTGTTGTCGGTTCGAGCTACGGCTGCGCGGGGCAGCGGTGCATGGCTTCGAGCGTGCTTGTTCCGGTGGGTGAGGCTGCGGCTATCGTCGATCGCGTGGTGGCGGCGGCCAAGGGCGTCAAGCTGGGCAACGGTATGGACCCATCGACTGCGATGGGTCCGCTGGTGACGGCCGAGCTGAAGCAGCGCGTTGAGCAATACATTCAGGCAGGTGTGGACGAAGGGGCGAAGCTTCTTCTGGACGGACGAGGGGCCAAGGCCGACGGGCTGGGCGACGGGTTCTTCGTCGGACCGACGGTATTCGATCAGGTGACGCCGCAGATGCGGATTGGGCGGGAAGAGATTTTCGGCCCGGTCCTTTCCGTGATGCGGGCGGGTAATCTGGATGAGGCGTTGGCGCTGGCCAACAGCAGCGAGTACGGCAACGGTGCGTCGATCTTTACGGCGTCGGGTGGGGCGGCCAGGGAGTTTCGCAACCGGATTCAGTGCGGGATGATCGGTATTAACGCGGGTGTGCCGGCGCCGATGGCGTTTTTCAGCTTCGGTGGTTTCAAGTCGAGCATCTTCGGCGATTTGCGGATGCACGGTCCGGACGGGATCGAGTTTTACACTCGCAAGAAGGCGGTTATCGATCGCTGGTTCGAGATCGGCACGCCCGGCAGCGTGTGGGGCAGGTAGGGCGGCCGTGAAGGGGAGGCATGATTGTGGATACGAAGAAGCAATACGAGCAGTACATGATCACCAGCATGGTGCCCGGGTTCGAGCCGGTGGTAGTGGCCAGCGCGTCGGGCTGCACGTTCACCGGTGACGACGGCACGAAGTATCTCGACTGTTTCAGCGGTATAGCGGTCACCAACGCCGGGCACGGTCACCCGAAGATCGTTTCGGCCGCGAAGCGGCAGATGGACGAACTGATTCATTGCTGCACGTGCGTGTACTACAACCCTCGCGCGGGCGAGTTGGCGGAAAGGCTTGCCGACGTGACCCCCGGCAGGCTCGAGAAGAGCTTCTTCGGCAGCAGCGGCGCCGAGGCGTTGGAGGGGGCGATGCGCCTGGCCAAGCAGTTCACCAAGCGGCGCGAGCTGATTTCGCTGACGCACAGCTTTCACGGTCGCACGGTGGGGACGCTTTCGATCAGTGGGAATTGGGGTCGCAAGAAGAACTCCGGGCCGTACCTGCCGGGTGTAGGCTTCTCGCCGGCGCCGTATTGCTACCGGTGTCCGTTTCGGCTGAAGTACCCGCAGTGCGACGTGGCCTGTGCCCAGTGCCTTGCGGACGTGCGCGGTCACCAGACGGCGGGCGAGGTGGCTGCCTTCGTGGCTGAGCCGGTGATGGGGGAGGGGGGCATCCTGGTGCCCCCGTCGGAGTACTTCAAGATCGCCGTCGAGATCGTGCACGACGACGGGGCGCTGTTCATCGCCGACGAGGTGCAGAGCGGCTTCGGGCGGACGGGTACGCTCTTCGCTGTCGAGCAGTACGGGGTCGCGCCCGACATCATGTGCATGGCGAAGGGCATCGCCGACGGCTTTCCGCTTGGGGCGTTTATCGCACGGGCGGACGTGGCTGATGCTTTTACGCCGGGCGATCATTTATCGACTTTCGGCGGGAATCCGGTCTGCTGCGCGGCGGCAATCGCCAACCTCGACGTCATGCGGGACGAGAAGCTGTGCGAGAACGCGGCTGCGCGGGGCGAGCAGTTAATGGCGCGATGTGCAGCCTTGAAGAGCAAGTGCAAGCTGGTGGGTGATGTTCGGGGCAAGGGGTTGATGATCGGTTTGGAACTGATCGCCGACGGTGACAAGACCCCGGCTGCCGACGCGGCAAGGCAGGTCCGCACGCTTTGTCGAGAGGACGGCGTGCTGGTGGGGGTGGGGGGCTCGTACGGCAACGTGGTTAGGATTCAGCCGCCTCTGGTGCTGACGGCTGAGCAGGCCGATCAGGCGGCCGACACGGTCGAAAAGAGTGTCTTGCGGGTGGCCAAGTCTGTCTGATCGGTTGATCGGGTGGGTGGATTCGGGCCTGGTTCCGCGGAGTCGGCATGGCGACAGACTTTTCGGGATGTGACTATCTTGGTCTGGCGAGGCATCCGGCGCTGATCGAGGCGATGAATGCCGCCGCTCGCCGGTACGGCATCAGCGCTACCAGTTCGCGCTGGGCGCTGGGCTGGACCGAGGTGCATCAGCAGCTCGAAGATGCGCTGGCCGATTTCATGGGTGCTGAAGGGGCGTGCGTTTTGGGGGCGGCGTATCTCGGCAGTGCGGTGTACTACGCGTCGTTGGGCGCCGAGCGTCAGGTCGTGTTTTGCGACGAGATTGTGCACTCGAATCAGTTTCTGGGGATGCGGGCGGAAGGGCTTGAAGTTCATACCTTTCGGCATCTCGACGTGGACGATCTGAGGCAAAAGCTGCGCGATCATGACGGCAGGCCGTGCATCATTGCCACCGACGGGGTGTACGGCATTAGCGGAGAGATCGCTCCGTTGCGCGAGCTGGCGGAGGTGGCGGCCGAGGTCGGTGCCGAGTTGTTCGTCGACGATGCGCACGGTATCGGCGTGCTGGGCGATAGCGGTCGCGGCTCGACCGAGCTGTCGGGCCTGCGGCCCGGTCAAGCGACCGTGCTGGGCAGTATGAGCAAGGCGATGGGCTGTGGGGGCGGCTTTTTGGCGGGTCGTGCCGAACTCGTCGAGCGGTTCCGTCACAGTGCGGCGGCGTCGGGGAGCTCGCTGCCGCCGGTGCCGCTTGCCGCGGCATGCCTGGAAGCGCTGCACCTGATTCGCGCCGAGCCCGAGTTGCGTCGCGCGTTGGAGCACAACGAACGCGTCATGCGGTCGGTGTTGGCGGAGCAGGGCGTGGGTGTGGCGGCTGAGGGATGCCCCATCATTGCCATGCTGCTGGCCGACGGACACGAAGCGGCGAGATTGGCCGATCACTTCCTGTCGTTCGGGTTGCGCATTCCGTACTTCAAGTATGCCTCTGAACCGCGGACGAACATGCTTCGGGCGGCTGCCCGAGCCCTTTACACGCGCCACGATCTGGAGCGGTTCGCCGAGGCGGTGAGGACTCGGCCAGGCACCTGACGACTGCGCCCGGCGGTCACCGAATGTTCCCACGGTCGGCCGGCAGATCGTAGCCGATTTGCCAGCCCTGCTCGGCCAGACGAACGGCGAGCGTGAGGCGATTGGAGCCGGGTTCGTGACCATCGACGAAGCGGACGTGGGCCTCGGGCACGACATCGGTGAAGGGGATTAGCAGCGTGACGAACCGGAGGGCCTGCGTGGCGGTGTCTTTGTCGAGTCGAAAGCAGAAAGCCGGCCTGGGCTGTTTGTGGCCATAGGTGAAGGACACTTGGCCGGGCTCTTCGATCATCGTCAGCCCGGGTTGCGACATGGCGGCGACCAGCAGGTTGGCCCCGTCGGCGAAGCACGTACGAGCGGTTAGCGTCTTCGCATCGAGTAACGCCTTGACCGGCGCGAGCTGGAAGTGCACATCCACGCTCCCAGCGGCTGGACCGATCGCATCGTCGACGATCACAAAGAATCGCTTGTCGACGAAGAAGACGGCGCGGCGGTGCGTGAGCTTCTCGTAGCTTTGGTTCTCGACGACGAGCGTGTCATCGGTCTTGAACAGCCTCAATTGCGGTGCGTAGGCGGTGTCCTCGCCGTCCAGTGTGAGGGTCTGATGAACTCTGGTCTGGCGGAACCACGCGCGCCCTTCAGCGTCGCCGCTGTAGATGTACGTGCCGGAGTCGGGCGTCAACCGGCGGCCGCCGGCGTAAACCTCGAACGTTGCGTTGTCGGGCTGGCAGTGCCACCCACCGTCGGGTCCGCACTTGAGAACCAGGCAGATCGCGTCGCGCTGCCATCCGCTGCGCATCGAGTAGAAGCCGCTGTCGGGCAGGGCGAACGCAGTGGCGGCCGGCGTTTTGCCTTTTTTGCCGCCTGAGGCTGCGTAGCGAAAGTCGTCGCGGTCGAAGAAGTCCGCCCATCGGGTCAGGGTTGCAGGGATATTCACCCCGCTATGGTCGTCACCGAACTGGGCGGTGGAGCCATCGGGCAGGCCCAGCTTCAGCAGCACCTCGCACATTTTCTCGATCGTGGCGTAGTAGGAAGGCGGAAACGCCTCGCCCTGCCCGTTGAGCCGGGCGAGTTCGGCCGTTCGCGCGAACCACCTGATACAGCCGGTGTGGTAGTTGAGACACTGCTCGAAGTGCATGCCGTCGGGGCGAATCTGCCGTTGGATCTCCAGGTTGAGCCGATCGATCGCCCGCTTCAGCCATCGCTCGGCGTGCTTGAACTCGGGGAACGCCATGGCGATGTGGGCGAGTCCCTCGGCCTCCATCAATCGCCAGTTGGACATGCGGTCGACCTTGCCCAGCACGTCGTACAGATAGTCGGCGTGGTCGGCGCAGCTCAGCAGGAAGGCGGCGAGCACGTCGGGTGTGAAGTGGGGCGAATCGATGAAGTGCTGGTAGACGCTGATCCACGAGTGTCCGCGGATGCCGGCCTCGATCGAGCGCCAGGCGTAGTGATGCTGCTCGTCGCGAGGGTTGGTTGCGGTCCAATCGAGCAGCTGTCGCGCCCACTCGCGAGGGTAGGTTTCATCGCCGGTGTGCCAGTAGGCCCTACCCATGGCCGGCCAGAACGACATGCGGTGCAATTGCCATCGCCACTCGTTGTCGGGCACGGGCTGGGCCGACCAGTCGATGCGATCGCCGAACGCGTGAGGCGGATAGTTCGGACTCGCCAGCAGAGTGTGGCGCAACGCGTCGTTTGCGACCTTCATATCGCGGGGTGTGGCGTATCGGCCGACGACCTGGCTGCGTTGCGAGCGATCCACCGGATGGCGGAAAGAGCTCTGCGTGCGATAGTAGGCCAGCACGGCGGCGGCTGCGGCTTGCGGCTGGCCGGCTGTGCGTTTGACCGCCTGAAGACCCGGTCGATCCAGATCGAGCAGTGACAGAACGTGTTTCATCTTGCTTGCCTCGCGTGCCGCTGACGGTTGAGACGCGGGGGTGGATGGCCCGGCCAGCAGCAGTGTGAGCAGGATGTTGCAGACCGCGTCGTGCATAGTTGTGCTCCCCACGCGCTCATCAGGGATGGCCCACTCCGTCTGTCGGCGGACACAGCCGGTCGTCCGAGTGTCAGCGCGTCTTCAATTCCTCGTCGAAAAGGTAACTGTTGTAATAGTGGTCAGGCCAGCCGGCGGCCTTGCGGTTCAGCATTTCCAGGTGCCGGGCTCGTTCGAGCCGTGTCGGATCGGCTGGTTCGATTCGCCAGGGATACGTGTACTTGGCGTGATCCCATACGAAATAGTTGCCCAGCGCCATGGCCTCGCGCGGGTGAAAGTAGCAGTCGCGTCCGCGTGCCATCTCGCGGGCGATGTTGCGAGGGTCGCGCTGCTCGGTGCCAAGAGTTATGTGGGGGGGGCGGCAGTCCTGCCACATCTCGCGAGGTTGTCGTTCGAAGAGGGCGGGGTCTTGCAGCAGGTCCCAGGCGCTGGCCGGCTCGTCGCGATCGTTGATCGGCGCCATGCCCTTCATCGGGTCGATCCAGCCCCATTGGCCGTCCGTTTGCACCTCGGTCATCATGTGTCCCGAGAGGTGGGAGCAGTGGAGCCTGGCGGGAAGGCCGGCGATCTGACACAGACAGACGTAGAGGCGCGAGACCTCGTTGCACATCAGCGCGCCGCGCTTGAGCAGGTCTTCCTCATCGCCGCCACAGAACAGGCTCGGACGGGCCAAGCCCGTGTCCTGGTTGTCGCGTACGCGACGCATCAGGGCGAGGGCCTTTTCGCGGTCGCTCATGCCGTCGGTGACGTGCTCGCGTACGACGGTCTCCAGCATCGGTCTGGAGCCGGGCACGTAGTGCATCCGGGTGGGCGTGAAGTCGGAGTACAGGTGCTCGACCGTCTTGGGGGTGAGTGCGAGTTGACCGTCAATCACCTCGACGTCGACGCCACCGTCTTCGCCGTAGAACCCGAGCACCCGCTCCAGCCAGAGTTCGCATCCTCGGCGGGTAAGCGGGTCGTCCATCAGCTTGGTCTGGTTGCGGCCCATAAACGCTTCGAACATACGACGTCCTTTCCTTCCTTTGGCGTTCCAGCCCACCCGGCCCGGCCGTGCGAGCACGCCCGACCATAGTGCCAGCGTTCGGGCGCGTGTGCAACCACCCGGCGATGGGCGTCGACGGATGGCTTGGGTGGCCAACAGCCTGTCGACGACGGAGTTTTCTGGTATGCTGCTCGCCCGGCCGCAGCGACGGGCGCGGCTGGGTGGTGTTGGATAGGTCTATGTGAGCCAGCAGGAGAGACTGTTGTGGTAAAGATGGGTGTTGTCGGAATGGGTATGGGCGGTGGGCACGGCGCGACGTTCCACAAAAGCGACGTAGCCGAGCTGACGGCCATCTGCGATTGCGATCCGGAGAAGCTCAAGTGGCGGCTGGAAACGTACGCCGAGGAGATCGACGCTCACCCCCGGGGCTACCTCGACTTCGAGGAGATGCTGACCAAGGAGCAGCTTGACGGCGTGGTGATCGCCACGCCGAGCGGAATGCACCACGAGCAGGCCCTGATTGCGGCCGAGCATGGCCTGCCGATGCTCATCGAGAAACCGATCGACATCACCATCGAGAAGGTGGATGAGATCGAGCGGGCCGTCAAAAAAGCCGGGCTCTTGTGCGGTGTGAACTATGGGCAGCGATTCGTGCCGGCCAACTACACGATCAAGAAGGCGATCGACGCGGGCACGTTCGGCAAGCTGCTGATGGTGGACGTGCGTCTGAAGTGGTTCCGCGATCAGGATTACTACGACCGCGGCGGCTGGCGGGGCACATGGGGGATGGACGGCGGCGGGTCGCTGATGAATCAGGGCGCGCATCCGATGGACCTGCTGACGTGGTTTGCGGGGCGGCCGAAGAAGATCCGCGGCGATTTCGCGGCCTTGAACCACCGGATCGAGACCGAGGACTGGGCGGCGGGCATCGTCGAATTCGAGAACGGCGTGCGATCGTGCATCACCACGACCACCAACGTGGCACCGAAGAACGATCGGATTGCCTTCGACATCCATGGTACCGAAGGGTCGGCCTATCTGGTGGGCGGCGAGATCGTCGAAACGAACATCGAAGCCTTGCAGACGTTGGAGCAGCCGCCCCATCCCGATCCGCTCATCGATTTTGCCTACGCCATCAAGGAGCAGCGCCCGCCCGCGATCGACGTCGAGCAGGCCAGGCGATCGGTCGAGCTGATCCTCGGCATCTATGAGTCGGCCCGTCAGAATCGGACCATCACCGTCTGAGGGCAGCGGGACCACCGAGATGTGTCCGGGGCGGCGAGGGCGCGAACATGAGCAGTGAGCATCTGTTAAGCAGCCCGGTGATACGCAGGCACTCGGGCAACCCCGTCTTGTCGGCCGAGGATGTGCCCTATCCGGCCACGCTGGTGTTCAATGCCGGTGTGGCCCGGTTTAAGGGGCGCTATGTGATGGTGTTTCGCAACGACTACGGTGATGCGGCCGCCAAGCGTCTCGACGGTACGAATCTGGGTCTGGCCTACAGTGAAGACGGCGTGGACTGGCATGTGACCGACAGGCCGTGTCTGGCCATGAAGACAGACGAAATCCATCGGGCGTATGACCCGCGCCTGACGGTGATCGACGATCGGTGCTACATGTGCTTCGCGGTGGATACGCGCCATGGGATCCGCGGCGGCGTCGCGGTCACCGACGACTTCGAGCACTTCGAGGTGCTCAGTCTGTCGGCGCCGGACAATCGCAACATGGTGCTGTTTTCCGAGAGGATCGGCGGCCGGTTCGCTCGCCTGGAACGACCGTTTCCGATCTATGGGCGCGGAGCCCCGGAGGCCTTCGACATCTGGTACTCGGACTCGCCCGATTGCCGGGATTGGGGCAACGCGCAGCTGGTTCTCGGCAGCGAGCAGGTGCCGTTTTGCAACAGCAAGATCGGCCCGGCTGCTCCACCGATCCGAACCCAGCGCGGCTGGCTGACCTTCTTCCATGCGGTCGACAAAGACGAGGACCGCGTGTTCGAGAGCTGGCACGGCAGATGGATCAAGCGTTACACCGTGGGCGCCATGCTTTTGGACCTGGCCGATCCCGCTCGCGTGGTCGGTCTGGCTCGGCGGCCTGTGATGGTGCCGGAATCTGCGTACGCGTACGAAATGCAGGGCTTCCGTGGGGGAGTGATCTTTCCGTGCGGCCTGATTGCCGAGCCGGACGGTTGGGTGAAGATCTACTACGGCGCGGCCGACACGGTTGTGGCGTTGGCCACCGCCCGTCTTGAGGATCTTGTTGACTTGTGCGAACCGCTATGAGGTGTGCCGGCCGTCGACGGCGAGTATCTGCTGCTAAGCGTCGACGCCGCTGGCTGCCGGGCAGAATGGCTGCGTGGGCTTCCTAGTGCGCCGGCGCCGGTGACTTGACCGCGTTTGTCCGGGGCCGTTACCATGCCGCCCGGTCGGTCGGGCCGGCTGACGGAAACGGGCATGGATTCGTTTGTCTTTCCAAAGTGGACCAATGCGCTGCGTCCTGCGCTGGCAGTGGGCGTGGCCGGGGGTCTGGTTTACATCGTGTTCGTTGCTGCCTACGGCGCGTCGCCGAAGACCACCGACGTGGGGTATGCGCCGTTGCAGCCGGTGGAGTATCAGCATTCGATGCACGGGGGCGAACTCGGTATGGACTGTCGGTATTGCCACAACACCGTCGAGCGGTCGGCCCACGCTGCAATTCCGCCCACACAGACCTGCATGAACTGCCACAAGCTGATCAACGTCGAAAGCACCAAGCTGCTGGTGGTTCGCGAGAGTTACGCCACAGGTATGCCGATCGAGTGGGTGCGGGTGCACGATTTACCCGATTACGTGTACTTCGACCATAGCGCGCATTTGCGTGCGGGCGTGGGCTGCGTGAGTTGCCACGGTCGCGTCGACAAGATGGACGTGGTGTACCAGGCGGAGACGCTGAGCATGGGCTGGTGTCTGGACTGCCATCGCAGCCCGGAGCAGCACCTGCGCCCGCGCGAATCGGTTGCGCGGATGGACTGGATGGCGATGGAGGATCAAGGGTTGCTCGGACGGCGTCTGCGCGAGTTGTACGACGTGAACCCCAAGGACGATTGTTCGGTATGCCACCGTTAGGCGATCGAAAGAACGATGCCGTCTATTGGCGCAGTCTCGACGACTTGGCCGACGCACCTTCGTTTCGTGCCCGGCTCGAGCGTGAGTTTGCCGAAGGGACACTATCGGCCGTATCGTCGGCCACACGGCGGCAGTTCCTGAAGCTGGCGGGGGCCTCGATGGCGCTGGCCGGCGCGACGGGATGTCGGTGGCCGAAGGAGACCATCGTTCCGTTTGCCGGGCGGCCTGAGGATCGGAATCCGGGTGAGCCTCAGCAGTTTGCGACAGCCCGCGAGTTGAACGGGGTGGGCTACGGGCTGCTGGTTACCAGCTACGACGGCCGGCCCATCAAGATCGAAGGCAACCCGCTGCATCCGACCAATGGCGGCGCCACCGACGCGATCACGCAGGCGGCGATCCTCGAGATGTACGACCCGCATCGCAGCCAAAG
>CBFCZG010000140.1:0-10195 GCA_965602375.1 uncultured Phycisphaerae bacterium
ACCGGACGCGTCGAGGCCGGGCCGGCGGCCTGCGCTCTCGAGCCCTCGTCCGACAGCGATGCCGGCGCCTCCGGCTTACCACCGGGCCGTGGCTCCGGCGAGCGCCCCGGCTTGGCCTGCTCGGCCGACGCCGTCCCCGCATAGACCGCCCCATCTGAGCCGACCACAAGCGCCCCGATCTCGTCTTCGATGGCGTCGTACAGTACGAAGCTCTTGCCGCTGACCGGATCGATCCGCAGCACCAGGCCGCGCCCGTCGGTTCCCGCGTAGAGCGTTCCCGACTTGGCGACGGCCAGGCAGAGCAGATTCTCGTCCTCACTGTCGTGCACCACTTGCCACACTCCGCCCTGCAACGCGAACAGCTTGCCCTCGGGCCCGGTTGCCGCGTAGGCCGTGCCGTCGGGCGCCTGGACCATTGCCCACACATAGCGCGCGCCGGCGAGCGACCATCGTGCCGGCTCGACGCCCCCGGAGGGATCGATCGCGTAGATGGTCGCCTCCGGCCCGTCCACGCCCGCAAACAACGTTCCTTCGGCCCAAAGCAGCGACCACACGTTGACGTTCTCACGGTCGGGCACCTTGAACAACTCGCTCACCGAGCCGTTATGGATCTTCAGAACCAAACCCGATGGTCCGGTGCCCGCGTATAGGGCGCCGTCGGCACCTTCCACCAGGGCGTGCACGTAGTCCACGTCGTCTCGAGCGGCGAACACTTCGTCGGCCGATCGGTCGAGCAGAATCTGCCCCAGGCTGGTACTGACGGTGTTCTCGAACTGCCCTTCCTCGAGTTGCTTCGGCTCGTTCTCGACCCAGTGCTCCGTCTTCACGGCTTCGGCCGAAACGCACAAGAGCATGGCGAGCACAGCGGTCTCAATGAGTCTGGTCATCGTGTCACTCCATACCGTCCCGTCCGCAAAGCCGCTTGGCCGCTCAAAGCGGGGCAAGCTTGTCCACGGTGATCTTGAAACTGTGGGCCCCACTGACCATGAAGTCCGTTTCGTGAACGGCGACCACCGCATCCGTATACGGCGCCACATCGCTACGAGCGTCGCCCCTCAACAGCGTCACGCGACTCGACGGCAAGCGGGGCATCTCCAGACCGTCATAGCTTACCCCGCCACGCCGCGTCACCAATCGCAAGTAGACGCGATCCGCACGGATCGATCCGATCAACCGAATCGCGTCGAGCAACTCACGCAAGCTGCGCACCGTGAACAGGTGCGGCTTCTCCTTGCGAAGAGCCTTCAGATGCTCCTGCCAACTACAGACGATCAACGGGTATACGCCCTCTGCAAGGTCGTCTGGAAGCTTCAGGGCATAGCGCTTCGAGAAGCGCGCACCGCGAAACATCTGCCAACTCACATCCACCTCGACGGTCTGGCCCGGGCGAAGTCTGTCACGCACCAGCTCAGCCTGCTCGATCGCCCCCAGCCGTGCCACCGACTCCATCTGTATTTGTGAGTCGATGCGCTCCACCCGCGCCCGGCCGAACGGGCTGTACATCATCAGCGAGACCGGGGCGAGAAGATCCAAACGCATGGTACCCAACTGACGCTGACTGGTCATATTCTCGATGGTCACCTCCCCCAAGCCCTCGAACCGCACCGTGTGACGATACCGCACGGTGTGCTCTTCGGGGGGCTCCTTGCGCGCGGTCGCGCTGCTCGTCAGCGCCGCCCCGAGCGCCACATTGGTAAAGTAGACGTGATCCGCCGCCTCGTAGCCGTACCGCCGCACCGATCCGTCTTCACTGACCTCGACCGCCATGGGAATCACGCGCGCCGACCGCCCCGGGACGCCCAACACGCCCGTATACTCGTCGCGCACCAGCGCACCCACCACCTCCACCGGTCCGCCCAGCTTGAACGGCCTGGCGATGGACGGAATGATGGTGTGGATCATACCGGTCGCCAGCGGCAACTCGATCTCGCCGTCGGCGCCCAGAGCGTGGCCGAAGGCCAGTACTCCCGTCGGCAGCACTTCGGTCGCCGTACCTACCACGGTCAGGCTCATATCGCCCTGCAACACCGCGACGCACAGGGCCACCCCCGGCTCCAGCCGTACCTGGCCAATGTTCCCATCCGCCCGGCCACCAGCCGCCGCCAACGGCACGAGATTCGTGCCCGCCACCTTCTCGCGCAGCCATGACAGAGCGGCAGGCGAGCCGCCCGCCGCCACCAGCGGCGCTTTCAGCGGCGTCAAGCCCCCCAGTCCCTGCTGAGAGGCCTGCCGTTGAGTTGCGGGGTCCTGTTCGCGTTGCGGTGCAAGGACGGCGAAACGGCTGTCCGGATCCAGCGTCGACGGCCACACGCCGCCGGCGGCAGCCCGGCCCGGTGTGTCGACTACCTCCATCATGCCGGCGATCGGCTGCACTCCGGCGATGGCCTCTCGTTGGAACAGCCAAGCGAACGCCAACGCGCCGATCAGCTTCAGCCGCCCGTCAGATGGGTCGCGAATGTAGATCGGCGAGCCGCTCATGCCTCCTGCCACGCCCGTACGCTGCATCCGCGAGTCCGTGCACCGGATCAAGACCATGTCCCGGGCGGGCTCTACGTTCCGCATCACCGACAGGACTTCCACGTCGAAAGCCTCAGGCGTGGTGCCGGCCATCACCGTCTTGCCGATGCCGGTCATCCCGGGACGGATCTGGTCGGTATGCATGTACCTTGTGGGGTCCAGCTCGCCCAGGCCCGTCGCCACCGCACACGGCAGCCAGCACGCCAGGATCATCGAAGCAGACGTCATGGGGTACCATCCTCGTAAGGCCTTGCCTTCATCGTGCTTATCGTAGTCATCTACCCCGTGCTCCATCAAAAGGCAACCAGGCCCTTACCGTCTGCTGCCCGCCTCGCGCCCCGTCAGCGACACCATTCGGAACGTCCAGCGGCCAGGGGGATTTCGGGTAAAGCAACCACCAGAGGCACGCCGATAAGTCCGATAAGCTGATTATCGGCTCGGACAGGGCACAATCCTTTGTCCAGCCGGCCCAGAGGCCAGGATGGCGATCTCAACTGCGTGGCATGGATGCCTGTTAACAGCCCTGCTGTCAGTCGTGGCGGGCGCTGAGTTCTCGCCTAACACACCTGAGCATCCCGCCGTTCGAACCCAGGTTATCGAACTACACTATCGCATCGCGCCTGAGACGATGCCCCTGATCAAGGTGGATCTGTGGTACACCACCGACCAGGGGCGAAGCTGGTGGCATTACGGGTCGGATGCCGACTGCACGCCGCCGATGATCTTCCGCGCGCCGGGTGAGGGCCTGTACGGCTTGTACATCGTGGCGGCCAATCGAGCGGGCTGCTCGTCCGGACCGCCCCAGCCGGGCACGCCGCCGCAGTCCACCTGCCTGGTCGATCTGACCCCGCCTGTGGTCCAGTTCCATGGAGCCTCCACAGGTCCAGACTTTGACACGACACGGACCGTTCAGCTCACGTGGTCGGCCTATGACGGCCACCTCGGCTCCAGGCCGGTAACCATCTACCACCAGAAGCCGGACCAAACCACGTGGCAGTTGATCGAATCGAACTTGCCCAACAGCGGACACTACCCCTGGCCCATACCGCGTGAACTCACCGGGCCCGTCAGCCTGAAGCTGAGCGTGTCGGACCCCGCCGGCAACGTCGGCGAGCAGGTGTGGAGCGAACTGACAATCGATCCGCCATCGAGCCTGGCAAGTGAACCAGCCTCGTCGCAGCCGGTCGCCCAGACGCCGCCGCAGCCGCGGCGGACCCCCGTCGAGCCGGCCCGCGCCGACATCGCGGCGCTTGCCCGACGCAAAGTCGAACTGGGGACATGGCACCTAGTACGTGGTGAGTTCGATGTCGCGGCCGAGCGGTTCCGCGAGGCGCTGCAACTCGACCCGACGCTGGTGGATGCCCGCAACGACCTGGCGGGCATCCTGTACAAACAGGGACGCTACGATCTGGCGCTTCGTGAATACCAGCGTACGCTCGCGCTCGACCCCGCGCATAGCCAGGCCCTAAAGGGTGTCGCGATGACGTACATACAGCGGCACGAGCCGGACCTGGCGCAGGCCGCCCTACAGAAAATGCTCTTGTCCACACCCGACGATCCGGAGGTGTGGTTGAATCTCGGCGATCTTGCCCTCAAGATGAACGAGCGCAACCGGGCGCGCACCTGTTGGGAGAAGGCCGCCCAACTCAGCTCGCCCGGATCACCGTCGGTCACACGGGCCCGCCAGCGCCTCGACGCCTATGCGGCTCGACGTTGACCGCTTCACAACGGAGCCGTTCATGGTTGCCGCCGACAATGCCAGCGCCGCCCCCGCGTCCATCTACGTTCTGCACGGCAAGGACGACTACCTGCAACGCATGCATTTGCAGCAGGTCGTCCGACGGGTGGTCGGCGAAGACGATCAACACATGGCGCTGACGCAGTTCGACGGCCCCGAGGCCTCCTTGGCCGACGTGCTCGACGAGCTGCGCACGTTACCCCTGCTTGCTGAGCGTCGCGTGGTGATCGTGCGGCAGGCCGACCCGTTCATCAAGACCCACCGCGCCGCGCTGGAGCGGTATCTGGCGGCGCCAAGCCCCACCGGCGTTCTCGTGCTGTTGTGTGATTCCTGGCCCTCGAACACGCGTCTGGCCCGACGGGTACCGCAGGTCGGTGAAGCGATCGAGTGCGAGACGCCCCCACGGCGGCGCCTGGCCTCCTGGCTGGTCGACCACACCGCCCGGCACGTCGGCAAGAAGCTCCAACCGGCGACGGCGCAGAAGCTCGTCGATCTGATCGGCGACGACAGTCTGGGCAAGCTTTGCAGCGAGATCGACAAGCTCGCCACGTACGTCGGCGACGCGACGCACATCACCGACAACGACGTGGAGAACCTGGTCGGCCACCACCGGCAGGAGAAGGTCTTCGGCATCATCGACGCCGCCGAACGGCGCGACCTGTCCCAGGCGCTGGAACTGTGGCAGCAGGTGCTGGCGACCGATCGCGATGCGCCCTATCGCGCCATCGGCGGGCTGGCTTGGGCGTTGCGTCGGCTGATCGACCAGCGAGGTCACCAGTCGCGGGGAGCCGCCAAGCGACTGAATCCGGCCCAACTGATGGAACACCTCGCCCGACTGGCCGAGGCCGACCACACCATCAAGACCGGCACTGGGACGGTCCAGTCGGTCGTGGAGAGGTTCATTGTCGAGTTGTGTACCCGCTAGACCGGTGCGTACCCGCCTGGCCCGCTGCCGGCGCAAACGGCACGCCGCGGCGACTGCTGTGGCGGCGCTGATGGTGTGCGTCGCCGGGTGTCAGGAGCAATGGCCTCGGTGGCGAAGCCGATCCTCGCGGACCGCACAGCGTCACGAGGCGCCCGAGCAGGCGGAATGGTCCACGACGCAGCCGGCCACCCAGACGCCCCCCCAGCAGGACCGGGTCCAGGAAAAGGTCGAGCAGTACATCGCCTCGTTGCAGAGCGATAGCCTGGCCAACCGGATCGAGCGATACGAGGGACTCGCCGGCTACGAAGAACTCGGCCTGCCCGACAGCGAGAACGACCCAACATCAGCCGACTCCCCGGTTCCCGGCGAGCCCGATGCCGAGTCAGCATCC
Organism: uncultured Phycisphaerae bacterium; assembly: GCA_965602375.1. Taxonomy (GTDB): domain Bacteria; phylum Planctomycetota; class Phycisphaerae; order UBA1845; family DATKUK01; genus DATKUK01. Next base: position 5,572 of record CBFCZG010000140.1, read on the forward strand.
TCGCAGCCTCCGCCGACTTCGCCTCCGACGCCGCAGCAGGATGAGCCCGCTCCGCAACCATCGACGGAGCAGCCTGAGCCGACGCTGACGCCGCCGACCATCGTGGCCGTAGAGGCGCGGCCGTCACCCGGGGGGCTTAAAGGTCTGGACGGTCCCACCCCGCCGCCGGCGGGCAGCAATCGGCCGCTGATGGCGGTCGAGCCCAGTAAGGATCTGGATCTGAAGCAGATCATCCAGGCACTACGCAGCCAGTTGGCCGAGCAGCCCAACCAGCCCGACAAGCAGTTTGCCCTGCGCATGCTCTCGCTGCTGGACGGGCAGTACGACCTGGCGCGAGCGACCATTGACGGCACCAACGCCGAGCTTCAGGAGGTGCTGCAAGCTCTGGTGGATACCCTCATCGCCGCCCGACCCGACACAGAACACGGCCTGGCAGCCAACGCGGACCGCACGCTACAGTCGATTGAGAAGCTTCGCCGCCTGCTCGCCGCCCGGGCCGAGCTGCGTGTGCCGACGGTCGCCTTTTGTCGAAGTGTTGCCAGCTTCGGCGTATACGACCGGATCGGCTTGCTGCACTTCCGGGCCGGCACCGAGCACGTGGTGATCCTCTACTGTGAAATCGCCAACTACTCCAGCCGCAATACCGACGACGGGCAGTTCGAGACGCTGCTGACCTTGGGTACGCAGATCTATACGGCCGATGGTCAGTTGGTCCAGGCGCAACCCGAGCAACACGTCCGCGACCTCTGCCGCAACGTCCGCAAGGACTTCTTCATCGCCCAGCCGCTGCGACTACCGGCCATGCTGTCGCCCGGCCCGCATGTGCTGAAAGTCGCCATCACCGACATGCTGGCCGCCAAACGGGCTGAGACGCGACTGACGTTCCATATCTTCGACGACGAGTCGCCCGCCCCCACCAGCGCTCCCGCCGATGATCAGCCGTGAATCTGCCAGGTGAACGCCAGATAGGCGATCAGAAACGTTAATTGCGCGATCGCCCCCACCGCCAACACCGAGTCTTTGGTCTGCCCTGACCCGCGACGAGCCCACACCCAGGCGGCCTGATAGCTCACCGCAAGCACGATCAGGCTTATGATCGTGCCGGTCACCAGGTTGCGGTGCCGACTGCAATAGATGGCTGTCAGAAACCACGGCAAGACGATCCACGCCAGTACGCGCGCGGGCGAGACCGCCTGGCTGAGCATGTGCATCTCGCGGCCGGCCCTCGTCGACGCCCGGCCCACCAGGGCGGCCAGCAGTACCGCCCACCGCCCCCACAAAGGCGCCAGCAGCAATGGGCGATAGATCGGCGACGGGTAGGCCCAGTTCAGGTACCGTCGCGGGTCGCCGTGCCCGGGCCACCAGAGTCGTCCCGCCGGCAGGCTCATCAGGCAGCCCACCGTCACGGTCACCGCCAGAATCAGTACCAGCGTGCCTGTCGCACCCATTCGATCGGCGTCGCGCTCGCTTGCCCCTCGAAGCCTGGTCGGCTCGACCGCCGCCTCGGCCGACAGCGCCAAACCCACCCAGAGCCGGTGGCTGAGAAACAGACTGTCGATCACCGCCACCGCCAGCGCCGGCACGACGTGAAGGGCCTCGGCCTGCCAGAACTGCTTCTTGCAGACTATGAAGATGCCCACCCAAACCAGCCCCACCCCCAACCCCGAGGGCACGAACCAGCGCACCGCCCGTCGCCAGGCTTGCAGCTCGCCCTGTTGGCAAGCCGACTCGTCCAGCTCAGCGGGACGGGCAGGCTCGGTCCATAGCCATCCTACCGGCCAGAAGAACGCCGCCGCCGTCCGCAATGATGCCAGCAACGCAATACCCCTGCGAAACGCTCGCCCAACACTACCAGCCATGTGATTCGGGTGCCAGCGGAACTTGCTCGGGTAGCTGTCAGCACGTAAAAAGCCGGTTCCAAGTCATGCCGGCTCTAAGGTTGCAGCCCGAACGCAGCGTACCTTGCGCCGGGCAGTTCAGGCCACGCTGTGGCGCTGGAGGTGACACGCAATGATCACGCTCACTCCGATCGATCTGCCCGACATCGGCATGCCGTCGATCTTGCCGGCCATCGCGCCGCAGGAGTACGAGAACCGGCTCGCCACCGCAGTCGACCGGATGAAGGAGCGGCGCCTGGACGCTCTGCTCGTCTACGGCGACCGCGAGCACGCAGCCAACATGGCGTTCGTGACCGGGCTCGATCCGCGGTTTGAAGAGGCGCTACTGCTGGTCGATCATGCCGGCGAGCGCCTGCTGATTGTGGGCAACGAGGGGATGGGATACATCCCTCCACGCTGGCCAACCGACCGGGTGCAGCTAATGGGCGATCTGAGCCTGCTCGGCCAGCCTCGCGATCACGCACCGTCCCTGCGGGATGTGTTGAGCGAATTCGGCGTGGCACGCGGCACGAAAGTCGGCTGTGTCGGCTGGAAGTACTTCGGGCCGGGCAGCGTCGAAGGCGGACCTATGGCGATCGAGATTCCCGCCTACCTCGTCGATCTGTTGCGTGACATGACGAGCGATCGAGCGTGCGTGACCAACGCGACCGACCTCTTCATGGATGCCCAGTCGGGCCTGCGGATCACCAACAGCGTCGATCAGATCGCCCAGTTCGAGTACGCCGCGTGCCGCGTCTCGGCGAGCGTCTGGTCGGTGATTGGCAACCTGGCGGTCGGCATCAGCGAGCGCGAGCTGAGCCGCTATCTGATCGCCGACGGCCTGCCGCTGTCGTGCCATCCGATGCTCAGCTTCGGCGAAAAAGTTCGACAGGGGCTGTCGAGCCCGAGCGACAATGTCGCCAGGCTCGGGGATGCGTTTACGGTCGCGTTCGGTGTGTGGGGAGCGCTCACCTGCCGGGCCGGTGCCATCGCCCGCAGCGCAGACGACCTGCCGGCCGACACCGGCGAGTTCTTCGTCAGGATGGCCTCGAACTACTTCGACGTGGTTGCTTGTTGGTACGAGAACGTCGGTGTCGGCGCCCGCGGCGGCGACGTGTTCGACGCGGTCGAGGCTAGGCGCGACGCGAGCCTGTTCGACTTCGCCGTGAATCCCGGCCACTCGATCGGGATGGATGAGTGGATACACAGCCCGTTTCACGCCGGCAGCGACGTAAGGCTGACCTCGGGCATGGCCCTGCAAATGGACATCATCCCCGTTTCGAAGGGCCCGTTCTGGTACGTCAACGCGGAGGACGGTATCGCCTTGGCCGATGCGTCACTCCGTCGGCAGCTTGCCGACAAACACCCCCAGGCCTGGGCTCGCATTACCGCCAGACAGAAGTTCATGCGCGACACGTTGAACATCAACATCGACGACAGCGTACTGCCGTTGAGCAACTACCCAGCCGTGCTGGCGCCGTTCCTGCTGAAGCCCAATCTGGTGTTCGCCAAGACCGCGTAGACCGACCATACTATCGGTCAGCGCGGCGAGCTCGAAGCGTCGTCGTCAGGGAGTTAGCTATGAAAGAAAGCGTGGCGATGAAGACCCACTATCGAGAACTCACGCCCACCGAGTTCCGCCTGCGTCTGGCCGAAGCGCCCATCGCCTACCTGCCGCTGGGCACACTCGAATGGCATGGTGAGCATCTGCCGCTCGGTTCGGACGGGCTCCAGAGCGAGGGGTTTATGACCCGCCTGGCTGAGCGCGTGGGCGGCGTGGTGCTGCCCATGCTGTTTCTCGGTCCCGACCTGGCCAAAGACGTCGGCGGCAAGACCTACTACGGCATGGACGTTCACGGCTTCAAGGGGCAAGCCCCCCAGCAGCTCGACGGCAGTGCCTATTGGGTGAGCGACGAGCTGTTCGAACAGATGCTTGCGGCGGTCCTCGCACAGCTCGCACGGGCGGGCTTCCGCATCGTGGTCGGGCACGGCCACGGTCCGTCGACCCAGACGTTCGCCAGCCGCATCGACGCCTGGCAGCAGGAGTTTGGTCTGAAGCTGTTCACGTGCTGGCGTGACGACGAGAAGGACGGCCTGGGCATTCAGACCGACCATGCAGCCGCCAACGAGACGTCGCTGATGATGGCGCTGCACCCCCACCTGGTGGAGTTGGAAAACCTATCACCCGATCCGAACGATTGGCCCGTAGCCGTCAGCGGGAAGGACCCGCGCGTCTACGCCAGCGCAACGGTCGGACAGCAAGCCATCGCCACGCAGCTCGACCGCATGGCCGCCATGCTGACCGACGCGCTGGCGGAAATCCGCGACAACGACTGACTTCCGGCGGGCATGCGAGCTTCACCAAACAGTGGACCGTGGGTGCCCCGTCCCGTCCGAGGGGCGGGGGACGGACCATTCATAACATGCGTATCCCGCATGGATTTCGTTGGGTGCCACCCTCAACCGCAGCGAAGCGAAGGATGTGGGTGGGGTGGCATGCTCACGCTTGGTGCTGAGCGAGCAATGCGAGCCGAAGCGCCGCTGTTAACGGTGAGCCCTTCCACAGGCTCAGGACTGAAATGCGAAGTCGAACCGTTGCGTGAGCATGATTCGACGCAAATGCCATCGTGCCGCACGTGGGCTAAAGACCATGCCCATGCAGAGAGCGCAGACGCTGGACCCCGCGCCATTCCGATAGCTCCTGCCTGAACGTATGACCATCACGCGCCGCAAGCGTTGGCATGCCA
>CBFCZG010000141.1:0-10195 GCA_965602375.1 uncultured Phycisphaerae bacterium
GGCAACGGGTCCATCGACCCCGGCGAACAGTGCGACGGTTCCGATCTGGGAGGCAACGACTGCACCAGCGTGGGCGGCGGATTCACCGGCGGTGATCTGGGCTGCCATACCAACTGTACCTTCGACGTTTCGCAATGCACCGGTGCCCCGTATTGCGGCGACGGCAACATCGACGGCAACCCGTTGTTTGTCGATCCAAATGCCCAGGATTACCGTCTGAGCGGCAATTCGCCGTGTATCGACGCCGGCGATCCGAACTTCGTGCCCTCAGGCGACGAACAGACCGACCTTGGCGGCAACCCGCGCCTGGACAACGAACGCGTCGACATGGGGGCGTACGAGTACGCGCTCGATACCGGTCACGTGATCTACGTCGATGACAACGGTCCGCTCGACCCGGCGCCTGGCGACCCTAACAGCAGCGACCCGGCCGAGGACGGCAGCCAGGCGCATCCCTATGACGCCGTTCAGGAGGCGATCGAAGCCGCCACCCATGGAGACACCGTGCGCGTGCTGGACGGCACGTACACCGGCCCGGGCAATCGGGCAATCGACTTCGGCGGCAAGGCGATTACGGTGTGCAGTGCCAACGGCGCGGCGGCGTGCACGATCGATGCCCAGCAGGCTGCAAGAGCCTTTGTCTTTCGCACAAACGAGGACCCCAACGCCGTGCTGGCCGGCTTCACCATCACCAACGGACGGGCAGACGGCACGTGGCCCGACAATTGCGGCGGGGGGGTGCTTTGTCAGGGGGCGTCGCCGACCGTTCGAGACAACGTCTTCAGCGGGAACACGGCCGAGTATGGCGGCGGCATCGCCTGCGTGAGCGGTGCGTCGCCGGTGTTGCAGACCAACCGTGTCGCCGCCAGCACGGCCGCCTGCGGCGGGGGCGTATACTGCGACGGCAGCTCACCTGCGATCACCGGCAACGAGATCACATCGAACACGGCGGACGACGGCGGGACGGGCGGGCGCGGCGGCGGCATCGCCTGCTGCAACACTTCGTCGCCGACGATACGGGCAAACCGGATCACTTCGAACATTGCGAATTACGATGGCCAGGAAAGTCGCGGCGGCGGCATCTACTGCGACATGTCTTCGCCGTCCGTTGTAGCCAACCGCCTGGGGGCAAACCAGGCCTACAGCGGCGGTGCGCTGTGCTGCTACGACCATTCCTCGCCCCTGATAGCCAACAATTTGATTGTTACAAACGCGGCCGGATATCGCGGCGGGGGCGTCTATTGCGAACTCGATTCGCAGCCGACGCTCACCGGAAACACCGTTGCCGACAACACGGCGAGTTCCGGCGGCGCGCTGTATTGCTGGCTGACCTCAGCCGTCGTGAGAAACAGCATCCTGTGCTCCAACAGCCCCGGACAGATCGTCGGTACGGCCGTGGTGACGTACAGCGACGTCCAGGGCGGTTGGACGGGCGAGGGCAACATCGATCAGGTTCCGCTGTTTGCCGACGTGGCCGGAGGGGACTATCGCTTGTCGGGCGGCTCACCATGTGTTGACGCAGGCGATCCGAACTTCGTGCCTCCGCCCGATGCCGACACCGATCTGGACGGCCAACCACGTGTGACCGACGGCGACGGCGACACGACGGCCGTGGCCGATATGGGGGCTTACGAGTGGCCGTACACCATCTATGTCGACGACGACGCCGACGGCGATCCGGGTGCCGGCGATCCAAACGCAAGCGACCCCAACGAGGACGGCAGCCAGGCCCACCCGTTTGATGCCATTCAGGAAGCGATCGACAAGGCCGTGACGAGCTACAACATGGTGGTCGTGCTGGACGGCACATACACGGGCCCGGGCAATCGCGACGTGGACTTTGGCGGCAAGGCCATCACCGTGCGCAGCCAGAACGGTCCGGACAACTGCATCATTGACTGCGAGTCGGCCGGTCGCGGCTTTGCCTTTACGCAGGGCGAGGGGGCAGGATCCGTCCTCGAGGGCCTGACCATCGTGGCCGGTTCGGCCTACGACGGCGGGGCGATCCACTGCGTATCGGCCGGACCAACCATCGAAGAGTGCGTCCTGGTCGGCAACGCGGCCGATCATTGGGGCGGTGCGATACGCGGCTGCGGCGGACGGATCAGCAAGTGCGTCATCGTAGGTAATCAGGCCAGTTGGGGTGGGGGTCTGCGCTCCTGTAGTGGCACCATTACGAACTGCCTCGTCGTGGGCAACACAACGCAGTACGACGGCGCGGGTATAGGTTATAGCGGTGGGTCGATCCTAAACTCCGTCATCGCCGGCAACGAGGCCGGCGGATGGGGCGGCGGGCTCTACAACTGCGACGGCGCTCTGCGCAATCTCACGATTGCGGCGAATCAGGCGTCCTACGGCGGGGGCCTGCGCGACTGCGACGGCACGATTTCCAACTGCATCCTGTGGGACAACTTCGCAGCCCAGGCCGGGCAAATCTACAACTGCTCGACGCCGACATACAGTTGCATTATGGACTGGTCGGGCGGAGGCAGCAGCAACATCGCCGACGATCCGCTCTTTGTGTCGGTCGGCAGCGGCACATGGACGAACGACGGCGTTTACAATCCGAATACACAGCAGATTACGTTGACCGACGCGCTTGCCGGCTGGGGCGAGGCGGTTTTGATCGGCAAGCTGGTCAATCCCGACGTATCGCAGGTCCGTCAGTTCTTCATCGTGGACAACTCGAGCACGACAATCACTGTGTGGGCCGACCGGGCGACGATCGAGGATCCCAACGGTCAGAGCTGGGTGCACAACGGCGACGGTTACCGTCTGTTCGACCCTCACCTGCAAACAGGATCGCCTTGTGTCAACGGTGGCGATCCGAATCTTGTGCCGGCGCCGGATGAGACCGACATCGACGGCGACGCGCGCGTCGCGTTCGGGCGGGTGGAGATCGGGGCCGACGAAATGTCCGCCTTGCCGGGCGACCTGGATGCGGACGGCGACGTGGATTTGGACGACTTCAAGGTGGTGGCGGCCGCCATGGCCGGGCCCGGAACAGCCACGGCGAACCCGTCGGCCGATCTGGACAGCGACGGCGACTGCGACCTGGCTGACGCCGCCGACCTGTTTGCCGCCTTCACCGGCCCGTCGTGAGGGTATTGTGGGTGAAGGCGCGATTCTCGGGGGCCGGCGAAGGTTCCGAAAAAAATGCGGTTGACAACCCTCGTTTTTGTGGTAGATTATTAGTGAACACAGGAGGCAGTGATTACGTAATGTCCTTCGGATCGGCCAAAGCGTTCATCTACCAGCGGATTATGTCGTGCGCGGTGAAGCCGTTTGCGGCCAACCACGTTACGGGATGGACGCTGTGCCGCGCCGGTCCGTAGGGCAACGAAGAAAAACGAGCTTTCCAAGCCCTGCGGACCGATCGGGACGCAGGGCTTTTTTCGTTAGGGCCTGTGGTTTCACGAACGACGGGCCAGGACGGTGTGGTTGTGGTGTAGCTTTGCGGAAGTGATCGATGCTTCGTCGGTACTGCCGCAAGCCGCCAGGAGGTGTTGGTCATGGTGGATACCCGCGAACTCGATGCGTGCATGGATCGACTGGTAACCGAAGTGGCCAAGTGGAAGGATTCGCGTCGCGGTCATACCGAACTGGACGATCTGCGATATATCCTGACGCGTCACCTTCGTGATTTGCGACTCGCGCGCGGGTCGGCCGGCGGCCGGCGTCGGTCACGAAGCAAGTCGAGTTTCAATTAACGGATCGTGCTCAACGCAAGAGGGCGATCGTTTGCCAGTGTACCGGCGGTGCCAGGCGGGTGGCGCCGGAAGTCGAAGGAACCAAGACGTTCTAAACAGTGGTGCCTAGGGTCGAAAGCCCGCCTGGCGCCGTGAGGATAAGGTTCGGCTTCCGGCGCCCATTTTATGCGCCGGCCACACCGAAGGCGGACGGAGGGGGATTCCGTTGCACGTGTTGGGCTGCTTGGCAGGATGCCCGTCCATACACGCCTTCTGGGCCGGGGCCGGGCTGTGGTTCGACTGATTTGCCCTCCAAGGGAGCAAAACGCTATGATATAGGAGTCGGACGGCGAGGGAGTGTGCGCCGTTGTTGTGGCCCGGCCGACTGCGCCGTTCCGTGCTAGCGGAGGGGAAACGTGTGACCAGTGACTCATCCCTTAACGTCAGCGTCTGGAGCCGGTTGACCCGGGCCGGCTGCCGTCCCACTTGGCAGGAGCCAGCCTGTCCGCCGGACGTGCCGACACGTTGCCGCCGATCGACCGATCGACATTCGCTGGGTTACCTATTCGCTACAGCCCATTCAGCTTGGCTTGCTTCCGGCGCGCCGCACCTGTGCAGCATGGGTGTTCGTCGCACGCTGGTGGCGGGCGGGTGTTGCCGATGAGGATAGGTGGAACATGCTGGCTGGCGTGTTGGCTGATCGTAGCGGCGACCTGCGCGGGCGTGTTCGCTGAGACGTATCACGCCTACCCGGGCGATCCACTGGGCACGATGGTTGGTAATCTTCGCTACGGGGATACCCTGGTGGTGCACAGCCTGGGGGGCAACGGCACGGGCCGATACGGGCGCTTCGCGGCCGGCGGACTGATCGGGGACGATCCGTACACGCCCGAGGAGGAGTGGATCACCGTGACCGCGGCGCCGGGCGAGCCGCGACCGGAGGTCTTCTACGCCTACCGCGACGCGAACCTAGTGAATTTCCGCGTTCTGCTGCGATACGTGAAGATCCAGGGCTTGGCGTTCAACGGAGGCTCCGACGGCATCAAGATGGAACTGGGCGCGTCGGGCGACCATATCGTTTTCGAAGATCTCTACATGCACAATCTGGGGAACGTGGGCGTCAATCTATCCAGTTGCGGGAACGTTTCGTATCTTGTGGTCCGTGGCTGCGAGATCTTCGATACCGGCTACGACGGTAACGGCGAGGGGATGTACCTGGGCACGCACGGATACCAGGGCACCTCAGCAGGCATCGTGCGCGATTCCGTCTTCGAATGGAACTACGTGCACCACACCGGTGGCGACCAGGGCGACGGGATCGAGCTGAAGTACGAATGTCACCGCAACATCGTCCGCGATAACGTGATCCACGATACGCCCTACCCGGGCATTTTGTCGCACGGGACGGCGCTGCCCGGATCGGCGGACAACAACCTCCTCGAGCGGAACGTGATCTGGGGTTGCGGCGACAACGGTATCCAGACGCACCAAACCACGACGCTCCGCAACAACGTGGTTTTCAACTGTGGCCGATGTATCAGCGTCAGCCAGAGCACCAGCAACTCCGGCATTCTGCATGACGTGTATGTCTACAACAACACGTTCTTCAGCGCAAGCGACCGGGTGGCCGCGTTCTACGTAGCGAACAAGGCCGGGATCGAGATCTGCAATAATTTGTTCTACCAGCCGAACAGTTGGCAGACGGCGGTGTACTTCTCCGGCGGTATGGCCGGCGTGGTGGCCACGAACAACTACTACTACGGGTCGTCAAACGCCTCCTACGGGTTCGCCGCGGGGCCCTCGCCGCAGAACGCGTTCGTGAATTCATCGGCCGAGCCGGGAGTGATCGACGTGTACCTGCAAGCGGGGACGGTGCTGGAGTCGGGCGGCAGCAACGACTTCGCTCCGGATAACGATTTTAACCTGACCCCGCGTCCCCAGGGCGGGCTCGTCGAGCCCGGAGCCTACGAGCTTGCCGGGCCGGCCAACCCGGGATGGCAGATCGATCAGTACCCCAAGGGCGCAGCCGCCGACGGGCCGGCCGATCTGGATCGCGACGGCGACGTCGATCGCGACGACTTCAAGCTCTTGGCAGCCGCGTTGGGCGGGCCGGGCGTCCAGAGCATGCCTTTGCTGTATCAGGAGGCAAACGGGTTGGTGGTTATCGAGGCCGAGCACTTCTCGTCGCGAGTTGACGGCAGCGGCAGGGCTGACGGCTGGGCGTGGACGGATCAGACGGGCAACGGTTCGACCGGCGACGGCTATCAGGAAGCGGTGCCGCAGCTCGATTTGACGGTCGACGGCGACGTGGAGGTGGTCTCGCCCCAACTGAGCTATCAGGTACAGTTCAATCAGACGGGGACCTACTACTTGTGGATTCGGGGATGGGCGTTGGGCAATCGAGACGACAGTGTGCATTACGGGCTGGACGGCATGCCTGCAAGCCGCGACTACAGCCTTGCGGCGGTGCTGCCGGTCGGCACCGGATTCGCATGGATGTCTCTGAGGGACGGCTGGGGACGACCCACGATCCGCGTGTGTTCGCGCGGCCGGCACGCCGTGAACCTGTGGATGCGTGAGGATGGTGCCCGCATCGACCGCGTCCTGCTGACGACAAGCGCCGGCTACACGCCTGGCGACCCGCCGGAGAGTCCGCGACCGCCCGACATGGCCGCCGACCTGGACGGTGACGGCGACGTGGATCTGGTCGATATGTCGATGTTTTCATCAGAATTTACGGGCTCGCAGTAACCGAATCGGGCCATCCTCAACCCGGTGGCGAGCGAAGGCACCGTGTCAGATCCTCCGAGCCGCTCAACCCGATGCCCCGATCCGACTGCATACCCCCTGTCGGCGAACGTGCTATAATTTGTGCTTTCGGTCGGCGGCGGATTTGTATCGTGCGGGCCGGGCTCGGTGCGACTCGGCGGTCGGCCACTTGGGAAAGGTTGTTGGCGTAATGAGTGAATATGCTAACGCGTTTCGACGGGCGCTCGAAACGGAGCAGTTCATCGTCACGCTCGAATACGCCGCGCCCGATCGAAGCGAACCGGTAGACGATCTCGTGGCCCTGGCGCGCTACGTAGGCGATGAGCCCCGCATCCAGACCATTGGGATCACCGACCGGGTCGTGGGTGAGTCGGCTCACGACCCGATCGATTTGGCCGTCCAGGCCGCCGACGCCAGCGGCAAGATGCCGCTCGTCCACCTTTCGGGAAAGAACCATACGCCTGAGGGCATGCGCGGGCGATACGAGCAGATGCTCGCGCTGGGTCTGGCCAACCCGCTGGTCGTCACCGGTGACGTCCCTCGCGTGCAGAAAGAATTCCGCAAGAACGCCGACCTCGACGCCGTCAGCCCCCAGGGGTTTCTCGATTCGGTGCAGGCGGTCGACCTCGCCCGCCAATGCAGCGACCGGTTCTGCATCGCCGGCGCGGTGACCAGCTTCAAGTACACCGAGCCCACCCTCATGATGCAGTACCTCAAGCTCCAAAAGAAGATCGCACGCGGCATGGACGTAGTGTTCAACCAGGTGGGCTACGATCTGCGCAAGACGCAGGAACTGGTGCTTCACCTGCGCTTCTCGCGGCAGCCGGTTCCGGCCATTGCCGCGTTGTACTGGCAGACGCCCGCCTTCGCCCGGTTCGCCAATCGCGGCGAGGTGCCTGGGGTGATCATCACCGAAGACCTGGTGACGCTGCTCGAACAGTGGTCGAAGCTGCCCGACAAGGGCAAGGCCAAGCGCGTCGAGATGATGATGCTTCACATTGGCTTGGCCAAGCTGTTCGGCTACGCCGGGGTGCACATCGGCGGGTTCAAGAAGCCCGGCACGCTGCGCGAAGTGCTCGACCGCGTCGACGAACTGATGGCCGGCCGACCCAGCGTCGACGACCTCTGGCAGCGATGGCTCGATCTGGCGCGGCTGGAAGATGGTCGGGCAGTCCGATTGGCCCCAAACGACGGGTTCTATCTGTTCACTGCCGACTCGAACGGACTCAACACCGACCAGCCGTCGCCCGATGGGCTTGCCGTGGCCAGGCCTATGCGCTTCCGCATGCTGCGGGTCATGCACGACCTGCTCTTTACCGACTTTATGGAGCCGGGTCATACAGGGCACGCTGTGTCGCGCTTTGTCAGCCGACACCCCGTCCTGCAAAAGGCGGGCTACGTGTGTGAGCGCCTGGCCAAGACGCCGCTGGTCGGCTGCGAGGGCTGCGGCTCGTGCAGCTTGCCCGAGACCGAGTACGTCTGCATCGAGAGCACCTGCGGCAAGGGCCTGCTCAACGGCCCATGCGGCGGATGCAGCGCCGAGGGCACGTGCGAGGCCTTCCCCGGCCGCGAGTGCGCCTGGGCCGAGATCTACCGCCGCGCCAAAGCCGCCGGCGAACTCGACAAACTCGCGTCCACCTTCGTGCCTCCCAAGAACCGCCATCTCCGCAAGACCTGTAGCTGGATGAACCTTGCCCTCGCTCTGGACCACCACGCGCGAATGGAGCAGGACGACGACCCCAACCAGCATTCGGGTCCATAAGCGTTGGGGGTATGTGGCCGCGCGTGACATGCCGCGAGCCGGTGGGTAGGCTACGCTGCGAGTTCGCCAGGTTGAGGGGCTGACCCGATGGAGATCCGGGAGTTTCAGAAGCTGATCGATCGCATGTATTCGGCCAAGGACCGCCGCCGCGGTTCAGCCGGCACGTTCTTGTGGCTGGTAGAGGAGATCGGCGAGCTGGCTAACGCCGTCGGCGAAGGCACACCGCAGCAGAAGGCCGACGAGTTCGCCGACGTCATGGCCTGGCTGGTCACGCTGGCCAACGTCGAGGGCGTCGATCTGGACGAGGCACTCAGCAAGTACGCCAACGGATGCCCCGGCTGCGGGCAGATGGTGTGCACGTGTGACGAAAAGCCGTAGTCGGCACAGGACGGTGTGCAGTCCGGTAACGTCAGGGGGTGTTCATCATGTTCGATCGGTTGGGTAACAGCTACGAGCTCGTGCGCGCGAGTTTCGGTGTCCTGCGCAAGGATAAAGAGCTGATCGCGTTTCCGATCATCAGCAGCATTCTGTGCGTGCTGGTCAGCGCGTCATTTGTCGTGCCGGCCTGGCAGTCGGGGGCGTTGGAGCGGACGGCCGATCAGCTTGCCGAGCGACCAGGCTCGGCCGAGAGCTACCTTTGGGTGGTGACGCTGTTCCTGTTCTACTTCTGCAACTACTTCGTGATCATCTTCTGCAACACCTCGCTGATCGGGGCGGCGCTGATTCGCCTGCAAGGGGGCGACCCGACGGTGCGCGACGGCGTTCGGATCGCGTTCTCGCGCATCGGCAGTATCTTTCGCTACGCCGTCATCGCCGCCACGGTGGGACTGCTGCTTCGGCTGATCGAGGAGCGGCTTGACTGGGTCGGCAGAATCGTCACAGCCATCATGGGCACGGCCTGGTCGCTGGCAAGCTACCTGGTGGTTCCGGTGATTGTATCGGAGCGCGGGGGAGCCTGGCGGTCGCTGAAACGTAGTGCGTCGCTGCTGCGCGACACCTGGGGCGAGCAGATCATTGGGAATTTCGGCATCGGCCTGTTTTTCGGGCTCATGGCCTTGCTCGGTTTCGTGCCGCTTGCAGGCATCGGGTGGCTGACGGGCTCGACCTATGGGTGGGTCGCCGCGGCGGTGGTGGCGGTGTTGTACTGGGCGCTGCTGGGCGTGGCGGCGGCGGCCGTCGGGGGCATCTACACCGCGGCTGTCTACCTGTACGCGACGCAGGGACAGGCCCCGCCCGGGTTCGACCAGTCGCTGGTCGAAAACGCCTTCCGCCCCAAAGGTTAATCGCCCGACACGTCCGCCGGCCGCGACGATGGGTATACCGTCTTCATGCCCGGCGGGGTCGCCGGCCCGGACGTCGGGTACACGGTCCTCATGGCGGGTCGCGTCGTCGGTGCCGGGGCGCTGGTCGGCTGCGTCGTGGTTGGCTGGAGGCGCGGATCACGAATAGTGTAGGTGACTCGCCACTTTGGCGGGTCGTCGCCGACCCGTGTGGCGTCAGCGGTCGCGGTGACCGGCCCCAGGGGGGACTGGTAGCTGAATCGCACCCGGGTCGGGGTGTCGAGCATCCGTTGGCCACGTCCGAACAGGGCGCTGAAGTAGCGAACCAACCCGACGCGGGAGAAGGGCACCGGCCCACGCTCGTACTGAACCGTGTGGACGCGCCCCTGCCGGCCCGGCTCGGTCATGGTCACGGACACCGTTTCGGTGACGCCAAGTGGCCGCGCTCGCCGAGCGGTCAGGACGGGCGGATCGTCGTCCAACCGGTTCGCCACGTCGTCCCACTGCACCGATGCGATCTGCCCAAGCACTTGCTCGGCAGTCATGCCGGTGGTTACGGCGAATCGCTCCGCACCGACGGCCGAGCGAAATCCGATCACGGCGTAGCCGTCGCCGCTGCGGCGAATCGTGAGCCTGCGCTTGACCGGTGCCTCGGACGGATCGACCTGCCCCAGCGTTGTCAGAAGCAACAAGCC
>CBFCZG010000142.1:0-10173 GCA_965602375.1 uncultured Phycisphaerae bacterium
GTGGCCCGCGCCGCCGGCGCCCGCGTCGTGCACCAGCCCAGGCGCGGCTATGGGTCGGCCTGTCTGGCCGGCATCGCGTCGCTGCACAGCCCCGACGTGGTGGTCTTTGTCGACGGCGATTTCAGCGACTCGCCGCAGGAGATGCCGCGATTGGTCGACCCCATCGTCGCCGGCCAGGCCGACATGGTCATCGGCTCGCGCGTGCTCGGGCGCCGCGAGCCCGGGGCGCTGACGATCCAGCAGGAGTTGGGCAACTCGCTCGCGTGTTTGCTGATCCGGCTGTTCTGGCGGGTGTGTTACACCGATCTGGGTCCGTTCCGCGCGATCCGTCACGCCGCCTTGCGACGTTTGGCCATGGCCGACCGCAGCTACGGCTGGACTGTCGAGATGCAGGTCAAGGCCGTCCGGCAGAAGCTTGCCGTACGCGAAGTGCCGGTCAGCTACCGCCGTCGCATTGGCATCTCGAAGGTGTCGGGCACGGTGAAAGGAGTGCTCGGCGCGGGCAGCAAAATCCTCTGGACCATCTTCGCTGCGGCGATCAAGTCCTGGCTGTGCCCAGCCGGCCGCCACGTGCGCAATCGATTGATCGTCTTTACGCGCTACCCCAAGCCGGGCAAGACCAAGACGCGGCTGACTCTCACGCTCGGCCCCGACGGCGCCGCCGACCTGCACAAGCGCATGGCCGAGCATGCCGTCGCGTGGGCGCGGCGCCTCGTGAGGGCCCGTCGGATCGATCTCGAGATACACTTCGAGGGCGGCGCTGCCGCGTGGTTCGCGCAATGGTTGGGCGACGACCTGACCTGTAGGCCTC
Source organism: uncultured Phycisphaerae bacterium (assembly GCA_965602375.1). Classification (GTDB taxonomy): domain Bacteria; phylum Planctomycetota; class Phycisphaerae; order UBA1845; family DATKUK01; genus DATKUK01. The sequence continues at coordinate 812 of CBFCZG010000142.1, forward strand.
AGTCACGCGGCGATCTCGGTCGGCGCATGTTCCAGGCGTTCTGTCAGGCCTTTGACGGTGGCGTCGACCGGGTCGTCATCATCGGCACCGACTGTCCCGCCCTCGATGGGCGACTCACACTGCAAGCCTTCGAATCCCTCGATCGCAGCGACCTTGTTCTCGGCCCGGCCCACGACGGCGGCTACTACCTGATCGGCCTGCGACGCCCCGTGCCATCGCTCTTCGAGGGCATGCCCTGGGGCACCGACCGCGTCCTGAGCGAGACGTTGCGCAAGGCCGACAAGCTTCGGCTGAAGGTCGCCCTGCTGCGACAACTGTCCGACGTCGATCGGCCCGAAGACCTGCCGCATTGGTACGGTGTTGCCGCCTCCCACGCGGCGGCGCAGCCCGCTGCGCGCCTATCCGTCGTCATCCCCACGCTGAACGAAGCCGCCAATATCGAAGGCGCTCTCGGCAGTGTTGGGAGGGCTTTGGGCGTCGAGGCAATCGTCGTCGACGCGCATAGCCGCGACGGCACGGCCGACCTCGCCCGCTCACACGGCGCGAGGGTCCTAACCTGCCAGCCCGGTCGCGGCAGACAGATGAACCTCGGTGCCTCTGTCGCCACCGGCGACATCCTGTTGTTTCTGCACGCCGACACCCGCCTGCCCGACGGGTTCGACCGGCACGTCCGGCGGCTCCTCGCGGCACCCGGCGCCGTCGCGGGCGCCTTCGAGTTGGCCATCGACGGATCGCAGGCGAGCCTCAGGGTCATCGAACGTCTGGCCAATTGGCGATCCCGTCGGCTGCACATGCCCTACGGCGATCAGGCCTTCTTCATCCGCGCCGACGCGTTTCGGCGCGTGGGCGGCTATCCCGATCTGCCGGTGATGGAAGATTATGAACTCATGCGTCGCGCTCGGCCCCTAGGCCGCATCGTCATCGCCTCCGCGGCGGCCACCACCTCAGCCCGTCGATGGCTTGCCCTCGGGGTGTGGCGAACCACGCTGCTGAATCAAGTCACAATCATTCTGTACAATCTCGGATTCTCGCCCGCTCGTCTCGCCCACCGACATCCGACTGAGTGACTGGCCGCGGCCAATCCGGACCCGTCGCCTCGCCAGCGCGCGGTGCCTACAATTAGCGCACAGAAAGGTCGGGCCGGCCGTGGATGAATCCGTCGTAGTACCGACGCGCCGACAAGCAGTCCGTTCTTGGTTGCGTGTCACCATGTCGAGGTGACAGATGGACAGAGGCGTGCGTTGGGTGCTGACGGGATTGCTGGCCGCACTTGCCGCAGCGGCGATCCAGCTTCACACGACCACGAGCGCGCCGACGAGCAGACCGCATCAGCGCCCGCCCCTGCCCCCACCAGAGGAGATTGCCATGCTGCCTGCCGATGGTGGAGCCGAATTCAATCGTCTCATTCACGAGAAGAGCCCCTATCTTCTCCAGCACGCCCGCAACCCGGTCGACTGGTATCCCTGGGGCGACGAGGCCTTCGAGCGCGCCAAACGCGAGAACAAGCCGGTCTTCCTGTCGGTCGGCTATTCCACCTGTCACTGGTGCCACGTGATGGAGCGCGAGTCGTTCGAGAACGACGACATAGCCCGGCTGCTCAACGCCGACTTCATCGCCATCAAGGTCGATCGCGAGGAACGCCCCGACGTCGACGAGATCTACATGTCGGCCACGCAACTGCTCACCGGGCGCGGCGGCTGGCCCAACTCGGTCTGGCTCACGCCCGACCGCAGGCCGTGGTACGCCGGCACCTACTTCCCCCCCGAAGGCCGCACGGGGATGCCGGGCTTCAAGACCGTGCTCACCCGGCTCGCCGAGATATGGCGGGACCGCCGCAACGACGTCGAAACCCAGGCCGATCAACTCGTCGCCGCCATGGGACAGGTCTCGGCCGTCCCCAGCACCGAGGGCGATGCGCTCAGCCGCGATCTGGTCGCCATCGCCGTGAATGCCCTCCGCGCGTCGTTCGATGAGGATCACGGCGGCTTCGGCGGCGCGCCCAAGTTCCCGCCGCACAGCAGTCTGAGGCTTCTGCTGTACGAGGCCCGACGAAGCGGCGATGTGTCGGTTCTGCGAATGGTCACCCGCACGCTCGATGCCATGGCGATGGGGGGCATCCACGACCACGTCGGCGGCGGGTTCCATCGATACTCGACCGACAATCGATGGTTCCTGCCGCACTTTGAGAAGATGCTCTACGACAACGCGCAACTGGCGCGCATCTACGCCGAGGCTTTTCTGATCACCGGCGATCAGGAGTACCGACGCGTGGCTGTCGGCATCTGCGATTGGGTGCTGCGCGAGATGACCGATCCGTCCGGCGGGTTCCGCTCGGCCCTCGACGCCGATAGCGAGGGCGAGGAGGGCAAGTTCTACCTATGGACCCGCGACGAGATCCTTGAGATCCTCGGGCCCGACGAGGGGGAGCTCTTCTGCCGTGTCTACAACGTCCAAGCCGACGGCAACTTCCGCGACGAGGCCACAGGCCACCGCCCCGGCTCAAACGTCCTTCATCTGACGCGTCCGCTCGAGCAGGTCGCCCAGGCAGAACGGATCGACCCGCAGCAGCTCCGCGAACGGCTGGCTGTCGCCCGCGGCAAGCTCCTCGCCCAGCGGAATCAGCGCGTCTGGCCCCACCTGGACGACAAGGTGCTGACAAGCTGGAACGGCCTGATGATTGGCAGTCTCGCCTATGCCGGACGTGTGCTGGGCCAGCCCCGATACACCCAGGCCGCGCAACGTGCCGCCGACTTCATACTCGACACCATGATGGTCGACGGAAGCCTCCTGCGGAGCTACCGCGATGGCCAGGCCAAACTGAACGCCTACCTCGACGACTACGCGTTTCTGGCCGAGGGCTTGCTCGAACTCCATCAAGCGACCGGCCGGCCGCGGTACCTCCGCGAGGCTGAACGGTTGGCCGATGTGCTGCTGACGCGGTTCCGCGATTCGTCCGGTGGCGGCTTCTTCTTCACCGCGGACGACCACGAGGACCTGCTGCTGCGCACCAAAGACCCGTTCGACCGGGCAATCCCGGCGGGCAATAGCGTAGCCGCCGGTGTCCTGACGATGCTGGGCCGCCTTACCGACCGAGCGCGCTACAGCGAGCAAGCGGCTGTCACACTCAAGGCGCTGCAGTCTGTTGTACGGCGCGCCCCCAACGCAGCCGCCAGTTTCGCGCTGGCAGCGGCGTGGCACCTCGATCAGCCGTCACGCCCGACCGGCGCCCCAGTGCCCGCCACCGGGTCCGGCGAGCCCCGGGCCGACGCTCGCTCACACCAGGGGCCGGTGACCGTCGAAGCCTTCATCACGCATAGTCGGGTGGCTGCAGGCCACCGCCTGCACGCTGCGCTGCGGGTCAGCATCGACCGTGGCTGGCACGTCAACTCGCATCGGCCCGCGCAGGATTATCTGATCCCGACCACGGTCGACCTGAAGGCGGGGCCGGCCATTGCCGGCTCGGTTAGCTACCCCGAGGGAGAGTCGGTGACGCTTCCCTTCAGCAAGGAGGTGATGTCGGTCTATACCGGATCGGTCTGGCTGCACCTACCCGTCGAGATCATTCGCGGCGCATCTAGCGGCCCGACACAGCTCGTCTTTGAAGTCGTGACCCAGCCGTGCGACGACCGCCGCTGCCTCGCCCCCCAGACCCACACACTGTCGCTGCCGGTCGAGGTAGATTCGTCCGCTTCTGGCGCCGGTTCTCGCCATGAGGCGGTCTTCGCTCGCCTGGGCCTGTCCGAATCCGGTACCAGCCGGCCGAGTGCAGTGGCGACCCGCCCCGCGGTAAAGCCACTGGCGAGGCCATCATCTGGAGAGGATTGACCGCCGTGGCGCTGCCGTTGGGCAACCTCATAGACGACCGGCCGACCGGTGCGGCTTGCCCCGGACGACTGAGACGCCCAACCCGCGTAGCCCGGCGCGTCACGTCGGCGCATAAGTTACTTATCTTCATGACCTTAGACCAACAGGCGCCCACTGCGCCACTTGACAGGGCGCCGGTGATAGCGGAGAATGCGCGACGCTCCGCTGAGCCGGGCCGGGGCATAGCGTTGGGTCATGAGTACGCAGGTGATAAAGGCCGAACCTGGTAACAGCTACCGCGACGCAGTCGCACAGGGAGCCCGTCTGCTCGCCGAGGGCGCCCTGGTCGCCTTTCCTACCGAGACGGTCTATGGAGTTGGCGCCAGCGCGGCCCGGCCCGATGCGGTGGAGCGTTTGCGGCAGATCAAGCAGCGGCCGGTCGACAAGCCATTCACCGTTCACATAGGCCGGCCACAGGATGCCTACGCGTTCGTGCCCGAGTTGAGCCCGGTGGCGCGGCGGATGATATCCAAGGGCTGGCCCGGGCCGCTGACGCTGATTCTGAGCGTGGCCCATCCTGCCGCAGCCGGGGTTGCCAAGCAGTTGCCCCCCGGCCAGCACCACACGATCTACCACGACGGCACGGTCGGTCTGCGATGCCCCGACGACCCTCTGGCCCGGGACTTGCTTATCCAGGCGGGCGTGCCCGTGGTGGCTGCCAGTGCGAATATGGCGGGTCAGCCCCCGCCGCGGGACGCGTCTGAGGCGTTGGAGGACCTGGCAGGTAAGGTGGACCTGATCATCGACGCGGGCATGACCAGGTATGCTCGAGCCTCGACGATCGTCCGCGTGAACCAGAAGGGGTATCAGATTCTCAGGGCCGGCGTCTATGACGAACGCACGATTCGGCGGCTGGCCGCCTTGGCCGTCCTGTTCGTCTGCACGGGCAATTCGTGCCGCTCGCCCATGGCCGAAGGTCTCTGCCGCAGCATGTTGGCCGAGCGACTTCGCTGTGGGCCAGGCGAACTGGCGGAACACGGCGTTGAGGTGCTCTCGGCCGGATCGATGGCCACCGCCGGCGGGCCCGCCTCGTACAACGCTGTTCAGGCCTGTCGCGCGCGCGGCGTCGACATTTCCCATCACACAAGCCAACCGCTGACGGCCGAACTGGTCAATCAGGCCGACCACATCTTCACCATGTGCGACCACCACACCGAAACGGTGCTTGCCATCCAGCCCGGCGCGACCGCGAAGACCGATCGGCTTGACCCCGGTGGCGACATCGCCGATCCTATGGGCGGCGACGAGGAGGCGTACAACAGCTGTGCTGCAAGGATCGCCGAGGCGTTGCAGAGACGGCTGAAGGACTTGCCCGTATGAAGATAGCGCTTGCCAGCGACCATCGAGGATTCACGGCCAAGGAGCACCTGAGGGCCTTTTTGACTCAGCAGGGCCACGACGTCACCGATTTCGGAACCGACAGCACCGCGAGCTGTGACTACCCGGACGTCACGTACCACGCCGCGCGAAGCGTGCGCCTGGGCGAAGCCGAAAAGGGAATCATGCTCTGCGGGACGGGCATCGGCACGAGCATCGTCGCCAACAAGGTACACGGTATCCGAGCGGCTTTGTGTCACGACGAACTGACCGCTGAGATGGCACGCCGGCACAACGACGCCAACGTGCTCTGTCTGGCTGCCGATCTGACCGGCGAATCGCTGATGCAGCGGATCGTGGAAGTGTGGCTGCGCACACCGTTCGACGGCGGACGACACAAACGACGCATCGGCATGATCTCCGACGTCGAAAACAGCGAAACGGACCAGAAACCCAGCGCGTAAAAAGCCTCCGTTCGTTTCCGATGGCCTACGGCCGGCGCACGCAGGCGACGGACCAGGCCCGCCTCCACCGTTTTTGCCCCGCAAGCCGCAAACCGCTATAACCACTTCGGCGAAGAACAGGCGTAGGCGTCTTTCGGCGTCTGGGCGCGTCAGCGGTCATGGCACGCATTGGCTTGGATAGTCCGGTACGTTTCCTGCGGGGGGTCGGTCCGGCACGGGCTCAGCTTCTGGATCGGCTGGGGATCCAGACGGTCGAAGACCTGCTGGAGTACGCGCCTGTACGTATCGAGCATCAGCCGGCGGCCGGCGCCATCGCCCAACTCCGCGAGGATGAAGCCGCCACGGTGGTGGGCGAGTTGGTCGACCTTCAGCCGCGATGGGGGCGGGTCAGGCCGTCTCTGCTGGGGGTCGTGCGGGACGACACGGGCGAGTGCTACATCAGATGGTTCAACGCCCGTTTTCTCCTGGGTAAGCTTCAAGTCGGGCAGCGTTTGCGGCTTTACGGCAGGGTGAGCAACCACCAGGGGAACCCCCAACTGGTCAACCCGCGGATGGAGTGGCTTACAGACGACGAGCCCGGCGTCGCCCGAGCCCGGTACGAGCCGGTCTATGCGGCGACGGCGGACCTGTCGAGCCGGCAGATCGCACGCCTGGTCGATTCGGCTCTGGCGGCCGCGCTCGATGAGGTGGAACAGTGGTGTCCCACGCAGATGCGCAGCGAGCAACCCATGCCGACTCGGCGCTGGGCGATCCGGCAGCTGCATCATCCCGAAGACGATGCGCAGTTCGAGCGGGCTCGCCGGCGTCTGGCGTTCGACGAGTTGCTGATGATCCAGCTGGCGGTCGCGCTGCGCAGACGGCGCATGACCGAGTCGGCTCGTGCCCAACCGATTCCTATCAGCGAGAAACTGGACGCCCGCATTCGCGCGCGCCTGCCGTTCTCGCTTACGGCGGCGCAGCAGCGCGTGGTCGAGCAGATTCAGAAGGATCTCGACAGTTCCAGGCCGATGAACAGACTTCTTCAAGGCGACGTTGGATCGGGCAAAACAGCCGTGGCCGTCTATGCTGCCCTGGCGACGGTCGCCCATCGACGGCAAGTGGCCATCATGGCGCCGACCGAGATTCTCGCCGAGCAGCATCACCAGAAACTGTCCCGCTACCTTCGGGATAGCCGCGTTCGCTGGGCCCTGCTGTGCGGCGGGCTCACCCGGCGCCGGCGGAACGAACTGCGCGCCCAACTTGCCAAAGGTGAGTTGGACATCATTGTGGGCACACACGCGCTGATTCAAGGGGACGTGCGCTTTGCACGACTGGGGCTGGTCGTCGTGGACGAGCAGCACCGCTTCGGGGTCGCCCAGCGCGCGTTGATTCGTGGTAAGGGCGTCTGGCCTCACTACCTCGTGATGACCGCCACGCCCATACCGCGCACGTTGGCCATGACGGTGTTCGGCGATCTTGAAGTATCGGTGATCGACGAACTGCCGCCCGGGCGCCGTCCCGTCGAGACACGAGTGCTCACGCCCGATCAACACGACCTGGGCTACGAAATCATTCTCCGGCGCCTGGCCGCGGGCGAGCAGGCCTATATCGTGTATCCCCGACTGGAGCAGGACGATCAGAGCGATCTGCCCGCGGCGGCCGCCGAGGCCGAACGTCTGGCGAAAGGGCCGTTCGCCGACCGGCGTGTGGGCCTGCTGCACGGGCAGCTCAAGCCGCTTGACAAACAGCGGGTGATGGATGAGTTTGCTCGCGGTCAGGTCGACGTACTGGTCGCCACAACCGTGGTGGAAGTCGGGTTGGACGTGGCCAACGCAACCGTGATGATGGTCCACCATGCCGAGCGGTTTGGGTTGTCGCAGCTTCATCAGCTTCGTGGGCGCATCGGCCGGGGCTCGCGAGCATCGTGCTGCCTGCTGGTGGCCGGCTCGAGCGAGCGCGCCCAGTGCGATCGGCTGGCCGTTCTGGCCGGCACCGATGACGGGTTCCGCATCGCCGAGGAGGACCTGCGCCTGCGCGGTCCGGGCGAGTTGATCGGCGCCAGGCAGCACGGGTTGCCCGAGATGAGAGTGGCCGACCTTGTTGGCGACCAGGACTTGCTGGCGGCGGCGCGCACCGAGGCGCGGCACATCGCCGAGGTGGACGGCCGACTGGAACGACGCGAACATGCCTCGCTCAGGCGGGCCATGATCCGCCGACTTGGTGAAAAATTTTTGTTGATTGATGTTGCGTGATCATGTATAGTCTGGCTGACGCCACGGCTAATTTGCCACGAGAGCGGGTCGCTCCACCGAGCGGCTCGCTCTGCGTTTTTCCCGGAGGTATGCAATCATGGACGGTGTCGACCGGCTTCGATATGACGACAACGGTTTGATCCCGGCGATCATCCAGGACGAGCAGACGGGTGAGGTGCTCATGGTCGCCTACATGAATCGCACGTCGCTGGAACAGACGATCGAAACGGGCAAGACGCATTTCTGGTCTCGCAGCCGACAGAAGTACTGGATGAAGGGCGAGGAATCGGGACACGTGCAGCAGGTCAAGAGCGTGTACACCGACTGCGACGCGGACACCGTGCTGATCAAGGTCGAGCAGGTCGGCGGCGCCGCCTGTCACGAGGGCTACCGCAGTTGCTTCTTCCGGCAGCTCGATGAGAACCAAACGTGGCGAGTCATTGCCGAAAAGGTCTTCGACCCCCAGGAAGTATACAAGAAGCCCTGACGCGCCGGCGCCCGGGTTCGGTTGGAGCAAGAATCCGGCAAGGCATGGGAGTCCGATCACGCAACGCCGCTTTGCACACCGTGCGACCAAATTGTTGCAGTGGGCCACCGTAGTCGCTGCTGCTGCTGCCGTGGTGTCCCTGGCGGTCGAACGGGGCTTCCATCACCCGGAGCGGTATGTCTCCATCCGTCTGCTGCACGCCGTCCAGGCCGTCGCCGTCGGCCTGTTCGTGGTGTGGCGCATCGAGCAGCTTTGGACCGTTGTAGATCGGAAACGGTACCTGCGGGACCACTGGCTGGACTTCGTCCTGATCGTCGTCGGGCTGGGCGTGCTGGTGGCTGCGAGGGAACTATTCCTGGCGGCCGGCACGATCTACGTGGCGACGATTCAGCTTTTCCTCGGTGTCCAACTGATCGTAGAGGCCTTCCGCTTTCACGTGGTCGTGTCGGCCGCCGCCCTGCCGCCGCCGAGAATGCTGGTGGCCAGCTTCCTGATCCTGATTGTGGCCGGAGCCGCGTTGCTGATGCTGCCCAAGGCCACCACGTTCGACAATGTCTATGGCCGCATGCCTTACAAGCACGCGCTCAACTGTCTGTTCACGGCGACCAGCGCCACCTGTGTGACCGGTCTGGTGGTCTACGACACGGGTACCGACTTTTCCCTGTTCGGGCAGGTCGTCATCCTGGTGCTGATCCAGCTCGGCGGCCTGGGCATCATGATCTTCGGCAGCGTGTTCGGCCTGCTGCTCGGCCAGCAATTGTCGGTGCGGCAGTCCGTGGTCATGCAGGACGTGCTCAGTCACCAGACGCTCGGCGAGATCGGCCGTCTCGTCCGGTTCATTTTGGTGGCGACGCTGGCGATGGAGGCGCTCGGAGCGGCCGCGCTGTATCCGATGTTCGTGCGTCAGCTCGGCGACCATCCGTACCCGTGGTTCTACGCCGTGTTTCACGCCGTCAGCGCGTTCTGCAACGCGGGCTTCTCGCTGCACTCGGATTCACT
>CBFCZG010000143.1:0-10152 GCA_965602375.1 uncultured Phycisphaerae bacterium
TGGCATCATGCATTACTGCGTCGCGAACATGCCCGGGGCCGTGGCCCGCACCTCGACCAAGGCGTTGGGCAATGCCACCATGCCGTTCATGCTGAACCTGGCCAACAAGGGCTGGCGCCAGGCCTGCGAAGATGATCCGCATCTGTTGAAAGGCTTGAATGTGCATGCCGGCAACCTGACCTATTACGAGGTCGGTGAGGCGCTGGGACCGGGGGAGGGGCTGGTCAACAACGCCTCCACGTTCCACCCCAGCAGGCTCACCGACGTGAGTGTGGACGAAATGCTCGGCGATTTGCAGGTGAACGCGTTGTCCCCGTTCGTGCTGGCGCGGGCAATGGCGGCTCAGCAACGAGCCGGAGCGATCGTGAATTTCCTCGATTGTCGGATCGCCGAGTACGACGCGTCCCATGCAGCATACAATCTCAGCAAGAGGACCTTGTTTACCCTAACGCGGATGATGGCCTTGGCGTTCGCCCCGAGCGTTCGTGTGAACGCGGTGGCGCCGGGACTTATCCTGCCGCCGCCCGGCAAGGACGAGTCCTTTCTGCGGAAGACGGCGCCGACCGACAATCCATTGCAGCGAATCGGGTCGCTGACGGGCATCACCGACGCGGTCGTGTTTCTTTTGCGAAGCCCGTTCGTCACCGGGCAGGTGATCTTCGTGGACGGCGGCCGTCACATGAAGGGGAGCACCTATGGCGGGTATTGATCCGAGTTGGGACCAAATTCACATTCGCGACCTCCACCTCCGCTGCGTGATCGGCATCTATGAAGAGGAACGGCGAGCCAAGCAGGACGTGATGGTCAATGTCACGCTCTATGCCGACTGCCGTGCCGCCGGGCAAAGTGACAGGATCGAGGACACCGTCGACTACAAGGCGATCAAGAAACGTGTGATCGCCATGGTCGAGGCGTCGGACTATTTCCTCGTCGAGCGTCTGGCTGAGCGAATTGCCGAGCTGTGTCTCGAGGACGGGCGGGTCCACGCCGCGAGGGTCGTCGTGGATAAACCGGGTGCGCTGCGGTTTGCCCGCAGCGTGGCTGTGGAGTTTGTCAGAACGCGTGACAGCCGACCGTGACCAAGTAGTTGACGCGTTCGTGAGCGTGGGCGCCAATATCGATCCCGAGCGGAACGTGGTCGAGGCCCTACGCCTTCTAGGCCGAAGCGTGCGCATCACGGGTGTCTCGACGTTCTATCGCACGAAGGCAGTCGGACGGCCCGAACAGCAGGATTTCCTCAACGGGGTGTGGACGGTGGCTACAAACCTCTCACCGCGATCCCTGAAGTTCGACGTCCTGCGGGACATCGAACGGCGGCTTGGCCGCATACGGACGGCCGACAAATATGCCGCGCGCACGATCGATCTGGACGTCATTCTCCATGGTGACGCCGTCATCGATGAACCCGACCTGCACATCCCCGACCCCGACATCCGGACGCGCGCGTTCGTGGCCCTTCCTTTGCTCGAACTGGCGCCCGATCTGCGCCTGCCCGATACCGGCGAGGCGCTGGCGACGCTTGTCGACGAGCAGCAAAAGCGATGCTTGCAGGCGGACATTCCCTTCACCGACCAGTTGCGAAGGAGCATGCAGTCATGAACGTGCAACGTGTAGCGGAGCTGACGCGACAGTTGCTGATCGAACTCGGCGAGGACCCCGACCGGCAGGGGCTGCTCAAGACCCCCGAGCGCGTGGCCAAGGCGTGGGCGTTCCTGTCGATGGGCTACCGGGCGGGCCTGGACGACGTGCTCAATGAAGCCGTCTTCGACTCGGAAGCCAACAACATGATCATCGCTCGCGACATCGAGGTGTACAGCCTGTGCGAACATCACATGCTACCCTTCTACGGACGCTGCCACATCGGCTACATCGCCCGCAAGAAGGTGCTCGGGGTCAGCAAACTGGCCCGCTTCGTCGATTGCTTCGCCCGGCGTCTACAGATCCAGGAACGGCTGACCTCGCAAGTCGCACACGCGGTCATGGAAGCCGTCAGCGCCGAAGGGGTCGGCGTGGTGATGGAGTGCCGGCACCTGTGCATGATGATGCGCGGCGTGGAGAAGCAGAACTCCATCATGACCACCTCGTCGGTGTTGGGCAGCTTCCACGACGATCTGCCGACGCGCGAGGAGTTCATCTCGCTATTGAATCGGCCCCGCGACTAGTCCGCACCGTGGATGCGGACGAACCCGTCAGGCTTTCCGGCTTGGCGTGCAGACGCGTCGCGGCCGGATGTCGTGTCGGTCTCACGACCCGGCAAGCGTGGGTGCTCACGGCGATGCGCGCCCTGGCAGGAGTTGGCTAGAGGGGATGTGGGACGGCCCAGGGGTGCCGCTTTCGCCCGCCTGTGCAAAGCCGCGCGAACGCCGCAAGCCCCAGCGCAGGACCTCTGGTTCCATAATACTTATACTATATATTCGATGGCCTTCTGCAGCAGGCACGGAAGCGCGGCGGCTCGCCGGTTGGTCGCGGTGCATGGGGAGGGAGGCTCAGCGTGGCTGACGCAGTGGCCACCTGCGCTGGTCGATTCAGCACTGCGCTCGCCGCTTCGGCGAGTCATGGGCATGACGGTTCTCAGTTTGGAGAATACGGGTTGACAGCTATTCTCCCGCCCGCGATCATGTTCTCAGTAGCGAGAGAACGCTCGGGGGCCAGGGCAAGTAGAGTGCTAGGGTGTTTTCGGTTCGAGGTGCTTGGAGTAGCCCTGCCGCAAGGTGTAACCATAGACATGTCTCGGTTGCCGGTTTGGGTACGTTGGGGCGGTCTGTAGGCGCGATGTTTGAGTACGCGACTGGCGCGGTACGTCCTACGTGGGTCTGGTCTGGAGTTCCGGCATGTCTGCGCATGGGTGATGGTGGCCGGGGCGCGACGTGCTCACACTTTCTGGTTTGTGCCTTCAGCGAAGTCCAGTTGGTCTGGCGGCGCGGTGTTGCGGCCTGCACAAACGGAGGTCCGTCATGGCGAAGATCGTAATCGACCCGGTTACGCGGATCGAAGGACATCTCAAGATCGAGGCCGTCACCGATGGCGGCGTCGTTAAGGAAGCCCGCTGTTCCGGCATGCTGTTCCGCGGATTGGGGCGAATCCCCCGCGGGCGCGATCCTCGTGACGCCCAGCGCATCACGCAGCGGATCTGCGGGGTCTGCCCGACGGCGCATTCGATCGCCTCGACGCTGGCCCTCGACGACGCCTTCGGCGTGGCCGACAAGGTGCCCGAGAACGGTCGGATTCTTCGAAATCTGATCTTCGGAAGCAACTACATCCAGTCGCACGTGCTGCACTTCTATCACCTGGCCGCGTTGGATTACGTGGATGTGACCGCGGCCGCCGGCTACACCGGGTCGGACCCGCACCTGAAACAGGTGGCGGACTTCATTTCCCGAGGATCGCTCGCCCCGTTCCTCCCGCGCTACGAGGGTGACTACCGACTGCCCAAAGAGGTCAATCAGGCCGCCGTCTCGCACTACGTCGAAGCGCTGAACGTGCGTCGGCACGCCCAGGAGATGCTGGCCATCTTCGGCGGCAAGATGCCGCACAACATGGGCGTGTTCCCCGGCGGAGCGCTCGAACAGGTCACGGTCGACAAGATCGCCGAGTTCCGCTTCCGACTCGAACGGCTTCGCGACTTCATCGACAACGTCTACATCCCCGACGTGCTGGCCGTCGCCGGCGTCTATCCCGACTACTTCGAGATCGGGCGCGGCTGTCAGCAGTATCTCTCCTACGGCAACTGGGACCTCGACCAGCAACCCGATCTGACTCAGCGCAAGCGGCTGCTCCCCAACGGCCGGCTCAACGGCAAGACGCTCGAGGCCGAAACTTTCGACCCGCAGCAGATTCGCGAGCAGGTCAAACATTCGTGGTACAAGAGCCGCAGCGATGTCCCGCCCAGTCAGGCCGACACCGAGGCCGACCCGGTGAAGCCCGGTGCCTATTCGTTCGTCAAGGCCCCGCGATACAACGGCCAGGTCCACGAGGTCGGGCCTCTGGCGCGAATGGCGGTCGCCTACGTGCGGGGCAACGCCCAGGTCAAGACGCTTGTCGACGGCGCGCTGGCGGCGTTGGGGGCCGAGGCGCCGGCGCTGTTTTCGGTTCTCGGTCGGCACGCCGCGCGGGCTTTGGAGACCAAGGTGGTGGCCGATGCGATGGCCGACTGGCTCCTCCAGCTCAAGCCGGGCGAGCCAAGCTGTGCGGTGTACGATCTGCCCGAGCAAGGCAGCGGCATGGGTCTGACCGAGGCCCCCCGCGGCGCGCTGGGCCACTGGATTGAGATCAAGAACGGGGTGATCGAAAACTATCAGGCCATCGTGCCCACCACCTGGAATGGCTCGCCGCGCGACGACAACGACCAGCCCGGCGCCTGTGAGCAGGCGCTGGAGGGCACCCAGGTCCGCGACGAGCAGAACCCGTTCGAGTTGGTTCGCATCGTGCGGTCCTACGACCCGTGTCTCGCCTGCGCGATTCATATGGTGACTCCGAAGGGCCGTCAGATCGGTCAGTTTCGGGTCTTCTAGAGCAACCGATGGCTTCACGAGCGCCCAACATACTGGTCGGGATCGGTAACCTGCTGAGGCGGGACGACGGAGTGGGTGTCATCGTCGCCCAGCAGATGGCCCGACTCACTCTTCCTGACGACGTCGAGGTCGTCGACGCGGGCACGGCCGGCACCGAGTTGGCCGGTCTGATCGAGCGTCGCCGCCTGGTGGTGGTGGTCGACGCGATCGACGCGGGCGAGCCGCCCGGTTCGATATACCGACTAGATCCCGAGTCGGTGCAGCCGGCTTCGTGCGCCGGTCTGAGCGTACATGATCTGCACTTTCTGCATGCGCTGGATGAGACGCGGCTTCTGGGGACGTCGCCGCAGCGCGTCGTGATCTTTGCGGTCCAGGTGGCCGACAAGTCGACCGGCATCGGGCTGTCGGAGCCTCTCGGTCGCGCCGCCAAGCGGGTGATGGCGTTGGCGGCTGAGGAGTTGGGCTGTTCGATTGAGCACATGCATCGCACACCGGGTTGGGACGCGCACGAGCCGTCCACAGCCGATCCGGTAGCTGCCTCCAGGGAGATTATGCCATGGCACTGACGCGTCGAGAGTTCATCGAGTCCGGGGTCGGCGGCATCAGCGTATTGAGCTTTTCGCTGCTGAAGATTCCCGGGTTCCAGCAGATCGCCAGAGCGGCCGAGGCCCGGAAGGTGGCTGAAGTGCCGGTGATCTGGATAGCGACCGGGGGCTGCTCCGGCTGCTCGATCTCCCTGTTGAACACCGCGTCACCGACAATACAGGAAGCCCTTCTGGGGCAGGTCCTGCCGGGCAAACACCTGTCGTTGGGGTTCCATGCGACGGTGATGGCAGCGGCGGGCGATCTGGCCATGGAGGCGCTGAAGCAAGTCGCCGAAGCGAACAAGGGCCAGTACGTACTGGTGGTGGACGGCGCAACGGCGACGAAGGACCACGGGCTGTACTGCGGCATCGGCGAGGTCGATGGAGAGCCGCTGACGGGTTACCAGCACGTGCGCGATCTCGGGCGCGACGCCGGCGCGGTCCTGGCGGTCGGAGCGTGTGCGGCGTTCGGAGGCATCCCGGCAGCCGAGCCGAACCCAACCGGTGCCGTGTCGGTCGCCGAGTTGTTCAAGAGCGAGGGCATCACCACGCCCTGCGTGAATATCCCCGGTTGTCCGCCCCACCCGGACTGGATCGTCGGCACGATCGCCACGTACCTGCTGGGCGGAGCGGCGGCGCTGGAACTGGACGAATACCAGCGTCCGGGCGCGTTTTTCACCGGGCTGATCCACGACAACTGCCAGTACCGCGGGCACTTCGATCGCGGCGACTTCGCCGAGCATTTCGGCGATCACGGATGCCTGGTCAAACTCGGCTGCAAGGGCCCGATCACCCAGGCCGACTGCCCCATCCGCAAGTTCAACAACGGCACGAGCTGGTGCTGTGAAGCGGGCCACCCGTGCATCGGGTGCTGTCATCCCGACTTCCCGTTCGAGCAGTCCATGTTCACGCCGGTTCAGCCGGCCGCGATGGGCTTTCCGGGTCTGTATCCGCCGGCTCAGACGGCGCGCCGGCCCGAGACGGGCACCAATACCTACGCCGCAGTGGGGCTGATCGGCGTGGCGGGCTTCCTGGCGGGCGTGGGTGTGACGGCGGCGGCCAAGAAGCTCAAGGGCCAGGAGCCGGGCCCGACCTCCACGGACTAAGGAGTAGGCCGATGAAACCACTCGACCGAAGGAGTTTCCTGGCCCTGTCGGCGGCAGCGGCCGGCGGCGCGCTCGCGCCGGAGCACGCTCGGGCGGAGGAGGCGCCCACGAACTACAATGACGCGCGAGCGGTCCTTTACGACGCCACGCGATGCATCGGCTGCCGGAACTGCGGAAGAGCCTGTCGCGCCTATCAGGGGCTCGAGCAGAATCCCAAGCAGATGGACGGCGTGTCGTTCGACATGCCTACCGACCTGTCGCCCAACGACTTCATGATCCTCCAGGCCTACGAAGGCGAGCCGGATGCCGAGACCGGTCAGCAGCGTTGGTCGTTCATCAAGAAGAACTGCATGCACTGCAACGTGCCCGCCTGCGCGTCGGCGTGTCCGGTGGCCGCCCTGAAGAAGACCGACGAAGGGCCGGTGGTCTACTACGAAGACCGCTGCATCGGCTGCCGCTACTGCATGCTCGCCTGTCCGTACACGGTGCCGCGGTACGAATGGCTCGACCGCGTGCCGCGCGTCCGCAAGTGCGATCTGAACGGCGCGTGCGTGAAGGCCTGTCCGGTCCAGGCCCTGGTTGAGGGCAAGCGAGCGGCGCTCATCGCCGAAGGCCACCGTCGCATCGAGCAAAATCCCGAGAGATATGTGGATCACGTGTACGGCGAGCACGAGGCGGGCGGGGCGAGCTACCTGATCCTTGCCGGCATACCGTTCGAGCAGCTTGGTCTGCCCGACCTGCCGCCGATGGTCCGTTCCAGCTATGCCGACGCCCTGATGAAGGGCCTGCCCGGCTGGATCATCGGACTGGGTCTGTTCCTAGGCGGCCTCTATCAGATGGAGCGCCGGCAGCGCCACACCGAAGCCCGTCGACACGGGGAGGTCGAGTCATGACAGAACCCGTAAGTAAGGTGCCCCCAGTTCGCCTGGCAATGTCCGTGCTGGTGATGCTGGCCCTGGCCTTGGCAGCCTACCGCTTCTACGGAGGGCTCGGGGCGGCCACGAATCTGAATGACTCGTTCCCCTGGGGCCTGTGGATCGGCTTCGACATGCTCTGCGGCGTGGCCCTGGCGGCGGGCGGCTTCGTCCTCGCCGGCGCGGTCTACATCTTCAGGCTCGAAAAATACCACGTGTTCGTCCGTCCGGCCATCGTGACGGCTTTTCTGGGTTATGTGCTGGCGATCCTCGGGCTGCTGATGGACCTGGGTCGCCCATGGGTGATCTGGCACCCCCTGGTCATGTGGCAGCCCCACTCGGTGATGTTCGAGGTCGCCTGGTGCGTGATGCTGTACACGACCGTGTTGTTCCTGGAGTTTCTGCCTATCGTCTTCGAGCGGTTCGGCTGGGATCGGGCGCTTCGTGCGATCAACCGCTTGTCGATCGTCTTCATCATCTCGGGCATAATCCTCTCGACCATGCACCAGAGTTCGCTCGGCTCGCTGTTCGTAATGATGGGACATCGCCTCCACGCACTCTGGTTCACCCCCATGCTGCCGGTGCTGTTCCTGGTTTCGTCGATTGCGGTCGGCATCGCCATGGTGATCTTCGAAGCCATGCTGTCAGGCCTGATCTTCGGGCATCGCCCGTCGATAAGATTGCTGGGTGATTTGGCCCAGGCTCTCCCGCCCATTCTCGGTATCTACATCGGGCTGAAGTTGATCGATCTCAACGCCCGCGGCGCGTTCGGGTACCTGGCCGACAACTCCCTGGAGAGCTGGGCCTTTACCATTGAGGTCGGGCTCGGGGCGCTGCTGCCGGGCACGCTGCTGCTCAGCCCGGCCGTCCGCTACAACGCGATGAAACTGTTCGGCTGTTCGCTGATGGTTATGGCCGGCGTGGTCATGAACCGCCTGAATGTGTGCCTGTTGGGCATGCTTCAGAGCTCGCCCACGGGCTACCTGCCGAGTTGGATCGAAATACTCGTCTCGGGCGGCATCGTGGCCGGCGGCCTGCTGGCGCTGGCGGTGATGAACCAGAACCTGCCCATCGTCGAGCCGCACGAGGACTCGCCGGCGCTGGCCCGGTAAATACGTACCTGATCTTTTACAACGCTCACTCGCAACTCCCACGGCGCATCGCTCGCGGGCAGGGGGTTGGTTGGCGCCGCGAGGATCGGCTCGGTACCATCCAACACCATCGTCGCCAATGGCGGGCGATCGCGGGCGGGCAGGTCGTAGCAGGCGCCCTGACGTCACGACACGTGTGGTTTGAATAGGCCTTTCCCACGCCGCGACGTGGTCGGCGCGGTGACCTACGGAGGACCTCGCATGGCGAATGAACTGCGAATCGCTTTCATCGGCGCGGGCGGGGTGAACTTCGGCGGGGCTGAGGGCCCGTGGGACCACGCCAGCCGGCTCGAGAAGACCAGCGATGTCAGCGTGGTGGGCGTGGCCGACCCCGACACGGCGCGGGCTACCGAGGTGCTGGAAGCAAGGCGGTCGCGACCGGCGGGAGAAACCTACGCCGGTGCAAAGGTCTACGCCGACTTCCGACAACTACTCAGCGATGCCAAGCCCGATGCCGTCTTTATCGGCGTGCCGCCCGACGCTCATGGCCTGCCCGAACCTCCCCGCGATATCGAGACGGCCTGCGCCGCCGCGGGAGTGCACATGTTCCTGGAAAAGCCTCTGGGCTGCGTGCCGCCCGAGCAGATGGCCGCCGTAGCCCAAGCACTGGCCCGCGCGTCGGCCGACGGCCTGATCGTGTCGGTCGGATACATGTTCCGTTACGCCAAAGCCGTCGAGACGATGCGCGAGATCATCGCCCAAACGTCCGGCGGCGTGCGCGCCGTCCTGGCCCGATACGACTACGCCTACAGCGACATCCGCAAGGTCGAGTGGTGGGACGTGCGGCACTCGGGTGGCCCGATCGTCGAGCAGGCGACGCACTTCTGCGATCTGGCCCGCATGCTGGGCGGCGAGGCGGACCTGTCGTCCGTCGCAGCTGTGCGGATCGAGCCGACGTCGGGCGCAGCCGAATTGGCCGACATGCCTGCGCTGCCCGATGGGCGAAAAGGAGACGAGTCGGTACCGGCCGAGTTTCGCGCGCCGCGAGCGACGGCGGCCGTCTGGCGATTCGAAAGCGGTGCCGTCGGATCGCTCACCCATGGCGCGTTGCTGCACAAGCAGAAGTACGAATCGGAGCTGGAGGTGTGGGGCGACGGGCTGCGGATGGTTTTGTCCGACCCGTACGGCGATTGCCGGCTCTTCGTCCGCCGACCGCACCGCGAAGACACCGAAGTGCTCGACTTCGCCGACGACGACCCATACCTCAGCGAGGACCAGGCGTTTATCGACGCCGTCCGCCGCGGCGACGGCTCGCCCGTTCGCTCGACCTACGCCGACGCGATGAGAACCTACCAGCTCACCTGGGCAATCCGCCGCGCCGCCGAACGATAGCGTGACCGTGTGCCACTGTCTGCGAAGCTGACAGTGCGTAGGGGGTGTCCCGATGTGTCGGGATTGCACGCGGGGTGCCCCGCCCCGTCGCAGCGGGGTGGGGGACGGAATACACACCTCGTACGACGTGTCCCGGCGCGCCGGCATCGCACGAGCAAGAGTCTTCGTGTGCCACTGTCTGCGAAGCTGACAGTGCGTAGCGCGTGCAACTTGTCGCACTCGATTTGTCTCAAACCCGTAAGGGACGCGCGTGCAAGCAAGTTGCACGCCCTACGCCTGCCGCGCGCTTACTTGTTACCCTGTCCGTCGCCCGAGCCCGCACCAGGACCAAGACCCCCACCACCCCGCGGCAGCACAGGAGTTCCAAAGCCGGCCCCGCTGCTGTTGGGCGCCGGTTGGGCCTGACCTTCCTGCCTGGCCAAGGCCTCACGCAGCTTGGCAAGCAGATCCTCGGGAATATCAACCTTCCATTCATTCACGGCGCCCGCGCGGGCCTCGAAAACCGGGCTTGCCTTCTCATCGACCCAGGTCTGCTCCGACCATTTGGCGTAGCA
>CBFCZG010000144.1:0-10151 GCA_965602375.1 uncultured Phycisphaerae bacterium
CGCGGTGGCGGTCCTTGATGCCGCGCTCGTCGAGCGTGGCGAGGTAGCGGTGGCAGCCCGGCGTTCGTGGAGTTCACGGCGGCGTACTGCACCATTTGCAAGGCCAATCTCAAGCTCTACATCGATACGCCCGAGGTGCGTGCGAAGATGCGTAAGCTTTCGGTGGTGCCGCTTCGGGGCGACAACACCATCGAGGACCCGCAAATCGCCGAGGTGCTTCGAGCGTACGGTCGGATTGGTGTTCCGCTGTATCTGGTATACACCGCGGGCAAGCCCGACAAGCCGACCGTTCTACCGACGACGCTGTCGAAGGCGATGCTTATTGACGCCTTGACGAAGGCCGCCGCAGGGCCCGGACCAGGCGAGCAGGACGGCTGATGGGTCACGGGGTCTCCGTCAGAAAGGGGCATTCTGTCGACCTGCGAGCCCGTTTGAATCTAATGTGACATGGCTATAATGGGCTCACCGGGGAAAGGGGGTGGTGGCGATGCCCGTTCGTGTGCACTGCTCATGCGGCAAGAGGCTGGCGTTCCCCGACGGGACGGAGGGGCGCTACGGCAAGTGCAAGCAGTGCGGCCAACGTGTCCTGATCCAGCAGGAAACACAGGATGCCCAGCCGGAGTTGACGCCAGGCGGAGGCGGCGACCAGCCGGCTTCGTCCGCATATGCCGACAACCCGCAGTGGCTACCGGGTTATCGAGGACAAGGCGGCGACGCGGTCGTCCGCACGAGCGGCGCGCACGTGCGGCCCAGAGGCTTTTGGTCGGACGCCGGGCGCACCTTCGTGTTCTTTACGGACACGGACAACCTGTTCAGCTTCCTGATCGTGGTGGTGGTGAACGCGCTGATCAGGGTGTCAGATGTGATGGCTTTCTTGGGGGCCTTCGCTTTTGGCATGATCGTGGGCGCCTGGATTCTGCGGTGCTGGCTGTTTGCGTTCCTCATCAACACGATCACCGAGGTGGCACGCGGCGAGGACACGCTGCCAAGCGTGTCGGTGTCGGACGTATGGGAAGACCTGGTGCGTCCTGCATGGCTGTTTCTGGCAAGCATGGTGCTCATGGGAATACCGGCCATTGTGCTGCTGGTGGCCAGGCCCGACACGACGGAGAGCCACCTGCCGTGGATCCTGGCTTTGGCGGGGCTGTTCTGCTGGCCGGCGGCGATTTTGATGGTCGCGATCGGTGATGGATTCCGGGCGCTGTGGCCACACCTGGTCCTGCGGACGATTCTGTCGGCCTTCGGCGCCTACGTGGGGGTCTGGTGTCTGCTGGTTCTGGCTTCGCTGCCCATCTTCGTGCCGATTCTGGTTAAAGCGGGATATCTGCCGGCGTGGTCGGTTAGTTCCGGCGGCGGAGGCGCGGCACGGGTCGTGGCCGGCCTGGTCGGCTGTGTCGCCGAAAGTTACACCATGGTCGTCAGCATGCGTCTGATCGGCTTGTACTACCGCCACTTCAAAGGTCGCTTCCCCTGGCGGGCCGAATAGGAATGTAGGGGGGTCCCGGCGCGCCGGGTTTGCGCGCGGTCTTCCCCATTGCTGATTTGTCTCGGGTGGCATCTATGAGCAAGCCGCTGTTGCGTCGGCATGTTAATCGGCTACGCTATGTCGGGGGGCATGCCCAAGGCCATCGCCTCGGCTCGTCCGAGCCGAGCGGCGCGGGCATGTCGACACCGAACGGAGTTTTCGTCCACTGGGTGTCACCCAACGCCGTTAACTATTTTTTGCTGGTAGAGGGTTGAGAGCAATGAGAAACGCTCCATTTTGCCGATTTTGGCTTTGGCAAAAAGACCGTGGCAGAAGGGAGCGTTTCGATGAAGATGGCCAGGGAGGGCCGTCTCCGCAGACTTCATCGTCGAGAGTGGCCTGGATTCTTGAATGGGGTGGTTCCGGCTTGGGTCTGGCAGAAGTTCTGGGGGCAAGTGGGTCATCGGCAGGATCCTCGCATCCGCTGGACAGCGAAGTACGTCGTGCTGTGCTGGATGATGATGGGCTGGTCGATCCAGGGGTGCCTGACCGAACGGTTTCGGGAGGGATGGGCACTGCTGTCGCGTCTATCGGCCCGTCGTCGTCGTCCGGGGCGTTGTTATCAGGGATTGGTCAAAGCCACCCAAAGACTGGGAATCGAGCTGTTCAGGCAGTTTGGGTCCTGTCTGTGAGAGACCCTTCCCCCGCGTGTTGGGCGGCTATGGACGTGGCACGACTGGATCGTGATGACGGTGGACGGATCGCGGATCGATGCCCCGCGCAGCCGGGCCAATGAGTCTGGACTGGGTCTTGCCGGGCGAGCCCAGCCCCATCCTCAGTGGTGGTTGACGTGGGTGGTTCACTTAACCAGCCGGTTGATCTGGGGCTGGCGTGTGGGGCTTGGCCAGAGCAGCGAACGGTCCCATTGTCGGCAGATGATGCCGGATGTGCCGAGTGCGACGCTGCTGGTGGCGGACATCGGGTTTGCCGGTTTTGACTTCCTGTCGGACCTGAGCGGCGCAGGGATCAGCTTCCTGATTCGCTGCGCCAGCAACACCACGTTGCTGGTGGACTCTACCCAGCAGAGGATTGAGCGTGTCGGACAACACCGCCACGTGTATCTTTGGCCGAGGAAGCGTCGCAGCCAGCGTCCGCTGCATGTACGCTTGATCGTGCTGAAACGCTCAGGACGTCGGGTGTACCTGTTGACCAATGTGATGGAGAGCCAGCGTCTCTCGCGGCCGATGTCCTCGCAGTTGTATGCTGCCCGCTGGGGCGTAGAGGTCGGATACCGCAGCCTCAAGCAGACGTTGGACCGCCGTAAGGTGTTGGCGCGAACGCCGGAGGCGGGGGCCATGGAGTTGGCCGGAGGCGTATTGGCTTTGGCCTTGTTGATGTTGCAGGGGGCGGTGGCCATGGGGACCCGCGTGGGTGCATTGAGTGTCGCCGGCGCGTTGCGTGTGATCCGCCAGGCCTTCGAAAGGCTGCGCTTCGGGCATCGGGACGACACGTTCGTGGCGCATCTGCGCTCGGCCGTTCAAGACGGATATACGCGACGCCGCTCCAAGCGGGCGCGAGATTGGCCGCACAAGAAAAACAAACCTCCCCCGCACCCCCCCATCTTGCCCAGGCCAACAAGTTATGAAAAAACCCGTATAGAGGCCTTGTACCATGAAAAAACACTCCTCCCCAGTTAACGGCGTTGGGTGGCACCCGCCATAAACCCGAGCGCAAAGACAGGGCCGCCCGGCGTGGACGGCCCTCGAATCGCTCGCGAACCGATTAACCGGTCATGCTACCGACGGCGCCGCACACTTCTGGATCGGGCGAATCGACTCAGCAACAGCATGCCAACAGCCAGTCCCAACGGCGCCACCGGTCCGGACGCGCCGCAGCAGCCTTGCGCATCCTGCTCGGCTGGGGGACAGCCATCGGGAGAGCCGTCGCCGTCAGAATCGATCGCGCAGCCGTCGGCGTCGATGTTCGTCGCACAAGACGGCGTGTCGGCACAGTCGTCGCACCCGTCGGGAACGCCGTCGCTGTCCGCGTCGGCGCTATCGTCAGACCCGGGACACACGTCGCTGCTGTCGGTCACCCCATCGCCGTCGTCGTCCTGGCGCTCGTAGGCCCCCATATCCACCGTGCCGTGAGAGATCCGCGGATGGCCGTCCAGATCGGTGGTCAGCCCGGGCGGGACGGCCGCGTTGTCGCCCGCATCGATGCAGGGCGAGCCGCCGGCCAGCCGAAGGTCGCCCCCGACCGCATCCACGAACAGCGGGTCGTCATCGATGTTGCCCGTGCCCCCATAGCCGCCCTGCATGTCGCTGTAGGTTACCGTGGGCACACTATTGGGGTCATCATCGTTGTAGATCTCCTCCGGCGTGTCGTTCCAGAGGATGCAGTTGGTCACGGTCGGGCTGCTTTGCCAGTTGAACATCCCGCCGCCATCGTCGTTCACCGCGACGTTGCCGCTGAACGTGCACTAAGTCACCGTGGGGCTGCTGTCGTAGTTGTACATCCCGCCGCCGTAGTATTCGCGGCCGTTGGTGATCGTGAACCCTTGCACCACTGCCGTGGCGGTCTCCCCGTTGTGGAAATAGAACCCGCGGCCCAAGCTCTGGCAGTTGATGACGCAACCGGCGGCGCCGTTGGCCGACCGAACCGTGATCAGCCGACCGCCGAAGTCGAGGTTGTGGTTACCAGCCCCGGTGTACTCACCGTCCAGCACCAAGACCGTGTCGCCGTTGACCGCGGCGTCGATGCCCTCCTGGATGGTGCAGAACGGGTCGGCCATCGTCCCCGACCCGGGGCCGGGGCAGTTGTCGTCATCCACGTACCAGGTGGTCTGGGCGTAGGCGTCGCCCGCCGCGGCCAGCACGCCGATCAGCAGAACCACAAGTACCCGATGGGAAAGCACACCAGACATGACATGTTCCTCCGTCGTCCGGCGGGCACGAACTAAAGCCCGGAAAGGTGAAATACCCCATGCTGATGGGCGGTGTCGGTGAAGTGCGGCGGTCACCGGCCCGAAGCGGCATGCAGACACTCAGGCTGCCGCGCTACCTCTGGCCGTCGCGCCCGCCGAAATCTCCCGTCAGCGGACAAGCCAAATCTATTGTACCGAAGCAGGTGCCGGCCAACAAGGACAAATCCTGTCCTGAGCTCAAGTCGCTGAAAGCCCGGTGGGGCGGCGTGGCGCGCGTAGCCGATTGACGGGCAAAGGCCCATAAAGACCCGTTTCGACGGAGCGCGACCCCTTGGACTATGGGACGAAGGTCGCAGTCGCCGGAAGTGGACATACCCACTGCTTGCAGGGCTTGATGGGGTTTGCTTACGTCAGATGATCGTCGAAGAATTGCCGCATGAGCGCGTGAATATCGTCGTCGTATTCCCACCCGACGTGGTCGCCTCCGGGGATGCTGTGCAGGATCGACTCGCCACCCGCCGCCGCAAGAGCGTCGTGCAGGATCTGCCCCTGCTCGAACGGCACGAGTTGGTCTTCGTCGCCGTGTAGGATCAGAAACGGCGCCGCCTGGCTGCTTACGTAGGTGGCGGGGCTGGCGTACCGGGCCTTGTCCTGGTTGTCCAGCACCGGGCCACCCAACAGCTTCGCCGTAGCCGAGTCGGGCGACTTGGCCGACGAAGGACCCTTCGCCAAGGCCATGCGAATCAGATCGCTCGGTCCCGCCATCGTGCAGACGGCCTGAACGCGGGTAGATGCCGACAGCCCGCCCACGTCGCCCTCCAGCTCCGGCATGTCGGCCGTCGTGCCCAGCAGTGCAGCCAGGTGCCCGCCGGCGGAGTGACCTGCGGCGCCGATGCGTTCGGGGTCGAGCCCGTACTGCTGCGCATGCGCTCGCAGAAAGCGGACCGCGGCCTTGCAGTCGTGCAATTGCGCGGGGAAGGGGGCCTGATCGCGGAGGCGGTAGTTAATGCACGCCACCGCGCACCCATGGTGGGTCAGACTCTCGGGCAGACAGGGACGCTTGTCTCCCGCGTTCCAGCCGCCGCCGTGAATCCATATCACAACGGGTTGCGGCCCGCGCGGCGAACGGGCGGGGTACAGGTCGAGCAAAAGCGATATGTCGTTTGCACAGGCATATTCGATGTCTTCAATCATCTGGATGCACTCTATGATTGCGTTGGGCGGTCGGCGCGATACGTGCCCTGACGCTCCCGCGTCGCTACCGATCCATCCTACGTGTGTGGGTACATTGGCGACGGCCCGAAGGTATTCTCAGTCCGTCCGGTCGATGCGGCACGCCAGGTCGATCGTGATCGGCGGCATCTTGAGGATGAGATAGTGCTGAGGCGTGCTGACCTCGTCGGTGCGTATCACCTTGCCGTCGGCCGGATCGATCCACGTGGCGCTGAACGAGCCGGGACCGGTCTGCACGAACAGCGGCTCGGTGAACTCATACGTTGAGGTGTGATCGGCAAAGTGATTGACATAAAGGGCAGTGACGTTGCCGTTGGAAAGCGAGTAGATGCGTATGTCGTTGTGTTCGGTGTAGCCGCTGGCGACGGGTCGCATGTCGATGGGCATGTCGCGGGTGAAGTCGGCCAGCACGCGGAAGTACTGCCGGCTCTGGGGTCCAAGGTAGGCGTTGGCGTTGCCGCGATAAGGTCGCCCGCCCTTGGTCTTCCTGCCGGACATGCCCCAGAACAGCATGCCACTTTCGTTCATAAAGGCCGTCCACACCGCAACGCGCCACTTGATCGGGTCGTAGTTGCTCAGCCAGCCCTGGTTGCCGAACTCGGTGTTCTGCACCAGCTTGCCGTACGACTTGAGCTTGCCGATCTGCTCGGCGACGTAGACGTCGATCTGACTGGCTGGCATGCCCATGTACTCATGCCACGTGACGATTTCGCACCAGTCCTGGTCGGGCCGCGCGTAGTTGGTGGTGATGATGTGACGGTACGGGTCGGCGTCGCGGACGACCTTCGCCAGGTGCGCCAGGTAGTCGTTGGGGGCGTACGAGTCTTCGTTGAACAGCTCCCATATGTCGACGAAGCATCCGTACCGCGCGACCACGTAACGCAGATACGCGTCCTGTTGCGGCAGGTTGTCGGCCCTGAGTGACTTGTACTTCTTGGTGTCGCGAATGTTGCCGAAGGTCGTGTCGCTGCCGCCCCAGAGGCTCATATCCTGTAACAGGATCATGATGTGACGGAAGCCGTGGCGTCGCTGAAGGCGAAGCAATTCGTCCATCTGCGCGGCCAGTTCGGTGTCGTATCGGTCGGCCGGTCCGTCTTCGGGTATCAGCACGAGCGCGCAGCCGGCCTTGGTTCCGGCCCCCAGTTGCCAGCGGATAAGATTGACCGCGCCCTGAAAGGCCTTGCACCACTGGTCGGCGGGCACGGTTCGCCACGGTCCTTCGGTATCGTCGCCGTCGAAGCCAACCTGGGTATACCCGCAGGTCTGAACGCCGATGGGGTAGAAGGGCGCGCCGTCGTCGAACTCGAAGCGGTACGGGTTGCGCTTCGAGACGCGAAGGAACCCGTGATGGTCGGACTCGACGCATCGCAGCGCACCGGCGGCGGCAACGGTCTTGCCCCCGCAAACCAGCCGGGCGTTGTACGACCAGGCTCCAAGTTGATCGGGCGCGAACCGCACCATCCAGCGATTGTCGCCATAGTAAAAGCCGGGCACGCTCACTTTCTTGCCGGTCGGCGAGGTGAATTCGGCGGCGGCGCGGGCATCGACGAACGGGTTGGCGGGGAGTTGGTCGATTGTCAGCGTGACCTCGAACACGTCATACCGTCCGACGCTCGGCGTGTCGGCGGGGGCGGTGGAGCTCTCATCGGCCACGGCCGTCTGGCGGATACACACCATGCATACCGTCATGGCGAGCACAATCCATTCCATAGCGTTCATAGTGATCCTCGGTAATAGAAAGGCAGGCGAGCCGGCCGTCATGCTGCCGGGTTATTCGCTGAATGGCCCATCTCTACTCGCATGTTCTCACGGCCGGATGCCCGTCGAGGTGGCTAGACCGGTGTACCGCCGAGAGCCGATGGTGGCTTCGGGCAGCCCTTCGGGCCACGCGGCTATCGAGACAATCGACTCGCCCTCGGTCTCGTCCAGCTCGAACGTCAGGGCCACGTACAGGCGCGGGAACTTCCGCAGATACGTAATGGCGAATTCCTCTGTTTCGCCTCGGTCGATATCAAAGAACTCGCGCACCGCAAATGCGTGCTTGTCGCTGATGCGGTAGTTCGCGCCGACGCCCAACAGGTTCGAGTTGGTGGCGTCGATGGTCCGCCAACCCAGGAAATACGACAGCCGCGGCGTCCGTTCGACCGCCAGCGAGATGTTCTGCACATCCATCTGGCAATCGTTGACGTCCCAGTTGAAATCGTACAGCAGGGCCGTGCTGTCGCTCATGCGCCAGATCACGTTGCCGTTGACGAAGTTGCGGGCGAGCGACGTTTCGGGGCGGCTGTAGAAGGCGTCGCCGTGCGTGGGCACGCCCGGATGCGCGTTGTTGAAGAAGCCCGTCTCCAAATCGAGTGTGAGCCAATCCACAGTGCGCCGCTCACCCGGCCCGCCCCGTTTGGTTTGCCAGCGCTGTCGCAGACCGACCGTAACGCCGTCGAAGTCGTCGAGGGTTTCGATGCCGCGATCGAAAGGTGTCAGCTGATGGCTGTCGACGTTGGTGTGGCTGAACCAGAAGGTGACGTCAGGCTTGATCTCGTGCCGCAGGCGATGCAGATCGAGCAGGCGCGATTCCACCTCGTCGAACACGCGAGAGAAGTACATACTGCCCCGCGCACCGTAGCTGAAAAACCCTCGGAAGGCGGCCCCGTCGATCCCGGGTGCGCCGTCCCAATAGCTGCCGCGTGCGCTGCCGAACGGCACGACGCGTAGAGGCCCCAGCGTTAGAGGGAAATCCAGCTCCGCGCGTGTGTCGCCGCGGGTCGTGACATCGGTAGCCGCGGTTCTGCCCCAGGGCAGACTGCGGGCAATCAGATCGGTGGGATAGCTGAGGTCGTGGCGCAGGCTGTCGAGAATGGGGCGTTCTTCGGGCCGATAGCGAACCAGCCCGAAGCGGGACTCGTTGAACAGAACGGCAAAGTCGCCCAGCGGCTGGCCAAGCCAACGGAACTCGACGTCGGGCAGGTGCTCGGTCTGGGTGTAGAAGTCGAGGATGCGCCAGTTGAGCAGGGATGTCACCGCCCAGTTGTCCTGCTGCTTCTTGAGATAGATCAGGGTCTCCTGATCCTTGCCCTCATCGAACTCCGACTCGAAGTATTCCTCCAGGAACGTGTGGTCGCAGATATAGCTCAGCTCGGTGGTCACCTCCCACCCGCGCGGCAGGATGTGGCGATGCCGCCAGAGCAGCCGCCCACGGTTCTCGTCGTCCGGCACGATCTCGCGACCGCGACTGAGCGTATCCTCGCCCTGGTCGTAGATATAGTAAGATCGCATGAGCCCAAAATAATCTTCACGCTCGTAATCGCTCTCTATGCCGACCGCCGGGCCGCGCCGTCCGTAATAGTCCAGCCGCAGGGTCGAGTCGAACCCTTCCGGCTCGAGCAGCCCCATCAGGTTGAACAGTTGCCAACGCGTTTGGCCCGTTATTCCGTAGTCGTCGCTGTAGGAAAATCTCGCGCGTCGCAAGGCCGACTCGCCACGTTTGAATTGCCCGGCCGAGTAGGGCCAATAGAGCAGCGGCACCTTCTCGACGGCCAGCACACCGTGATGGATCTTGTAGTCGCCGGCTTCCAGACCGACCACCTGCCCGGTCTCGTCGCGCGGCGTCTTGTCGGTGAACCGGATGCGGTCGGCGCCAACGTAGTAGTGGGGAGTATGGAACTCGCTGGAACTGATCGTGGCCTTGCGGGCTTCATACTCGTTGGCCGACAGCTGCCGCGCCTGTCGTGCCCGGATGTAGATGGGGACCATGCGCTCGGGCTCGATCACGCGCATGACCGCGTCGAGGATCAAAGCGCGTTCGTGCTCGAAGTCGTAGTAGAGTTCGGAGGCGCGCACCATGCGCTGCCCTCGCCAGAGCACCACGTCGCCGGCCAGATAGACGCCTTTGACGATGTCCTCGGTCTGCTGTCGCATGACACCGCCGGCCACGCCGAGCGCGTCGCCCAATGGAGCGGCGCCCTGACGATCAGTCGGCGGCTCGGGCGGGGGCGGTTCGGGCTCAGGTGACAGATCGGGCTGCCTCTGTGGGGAGGGCTCGCCTTCAAGGGCGGCTGCGGCCCGCCGGCCGAGATAGATCACGGCGCTGTCCGCGCGGGCCTCGAGAAAGTCGCCGGCTTCTGCGGCCCCCTGCCAGACGTACACGTCGCCGGTGGCCAACACGATCGGCTCGCCCTGGTAGTCGCTGACGGTGAGTTGTTCGGCTGTAAACCCGACAGGCTGGACTGCGCGGGGCGGGGCTTCGGCCTCCGGCTCGACGGGCAGCACGTCGACCGGTCCGGGCGCTTCGGGCGGTCTGGTTTCGCCGCGTCGCTCAGCCTCCTGCTCGGCCGAGGTCCTGGCCTGCTCGGCCCTGCGATATAGGGCGCTGTCGACGGCGGGAGCTGTGCTGGTGGCGTCCGCGTTGAGCTGTAGGCTTCCTGAGCTGCGCAGCGTCACGATCAACATCGGACCGGTGCTGACCGTGCCACCGGACTCGACCACCTTCGCGTCGCGCCACAGGAACACTTCCAGCGCCAGGTAGGTCAC
>CBFCZG010000145.1:0-10146 GCA_965602375.1 uncultured Phycisphaerae bacterium
TGCAGGGCCTTGTCGCGCCGTCCTACGGTCGCACCGAACCGGCGCCGGTGCTCGAGGTCGCCTTGCGTGGCCGACTGCCGCAAAGGATCATAACCCTGGTGGGGCTCGGAAGAGCCGACGTGTCCTAGCTGCCGGCGAAACCATGCACGTTGCCTACATCCATCAGCACTTCACCACGCCGCGTGGGTCGAGCGGCACGCGATCGTATGAGATGAGCCGTCGCCTGCTGGCGGCCGGTCACCGCGTCACCATGGTATGCGGGGCCTACGAGCATCGTGACGCCGACGTCGATCTGACCCGTCGCGTCACCGAATACGAAATCGACGGCATCGACGTGAAGTGTATTGCCGAACCCTACGCCAACTGGATGGGGTTCAGTCGGCGGGTGCTGGCGTTTGGACGCTTTGCCGCCGCCGCCGCCCGCGTCGTCAGTCGTCTCGATGCCGACCTGGTCGTGGCCACCTCCACCCCTCTGACGGTCGGCCTACCGGGCATGAAGGCGGCCCGGCGCCTCGGCGTACCCTTCGTTTTCGAGGTCCGCGACCTCTGGCCGGAGATCCCCATCGCCATGGGTATCATTCGAAACCCGATGCTCATCTGGTATCTCCGACGGCTGGAACGCAAGATCTATCGCGCCGCCGATTGGGTCATCGCCCTGGCCCCCGGCATTAAGGAGGGTGTCTGCCGCACCGGTTTCCCGCCCGAGCGAGTTGCGCTGATCCCCAACTGTTGCGACGTCGATTTGTTCCAGCCCGGCGACCAGGGTCTACAGGACGAGCGCTTCGGCCGGCCCGATGACTTCCGTCTGGTGTTTACCGGCGCCCACGGCCGGGCCAACGGGCTCGATGCCGTACTGGATGCGGCCTCCGAGCTGAAGCGTCGGGGCCAGACGGGCGTGCGGTTCGTCTTCATCGGCCAGGGCGGCGAGAAGCAGCACCTGATCGATCGCAGTCGTCGCGAGCAGCTTGACGAAGTGGTCAGCTGGATTCCGCCCATGTCGAAGCAGTCGCTGGCCCGGATCCTGCCGGGCATGGGCGCGGGCATGCAGATTCTCAAGAACGTGCCGACCTTCTACTACGGCACGAGCCCCAACAAATTCTTCGATTACATCTCGTGTGGCCTACCCGTCCTGAACAACTACCCGGGTTGGCTTGCCGACCTGATCCGTCAGCACGAGTGCGGCGTCACTGTGCCCCCCGACGATCCGGGTGCCTTTGCCGACGCCGTGCTGTGGCTCCGCGACCACCCCGACCAGCGTCGCCGGATGGGCCAACGGGCACGCAAGCTGGCCGAAACCCAGTTCGCACGCGATCGCCTGGCCGACACATTCGTCCAGACCTTGGAGCAGGCCGCACAAACCCCAAGACGCGGCTCGTGGTGATCCCGTTGCCAGCCTCGGGCCGCGCGGTTAGCCTACCCGTCTTGACCACGGGCGCCCCGCTTCGACCATAGCGGGCGGCGGCCGCTTTTGCCCTTAGCTTTGGAGAGGTCGGGCCGCTCCGAAGCGGCCAAGGCAGGGAGATTCAATCATGGCCAGCCCCGAACTGTTCGTGCGTCACGAGAGCAACCCCCTCCTCGACGTGCGCAATATGCCCTTCGAGACCAGCGGAGTCTATAACCCTGGCGTGGCCGAAGTGGACGGCAAGGTCATGCTCTTGCTGCGGGTGGAGGACCGCCAGGGCCTTTCGCATCTGGTACCGGCCTTCAGCCGTGACGGCGTGAATAACTGGCAGGTCAGACCTCAGCCGCTGATGGCCTCCGGCGCGCACGCGCATCGCTACGAGCAGTTCGGCTGCGAAGACCCGCGCCTCACGCGCGTCGACGAGCTGGACTGCTGGGTGATCGCCTACACCGCCTTCTCGCCGGTGGGGGCAGCCGTCATGCTGGCCCGTACGCACGACTTCCGGTCCGTCGAGCGGCTGGGCATGGCCCTCTCGCCGAATAACAAGGACGCTGCGTTGTTTCCCCGGCGAGTTCGACGCAGGTGGGCGTTGCTGCACCGCCCCATGGCCGGCGATCTTCAACACATCTGGGTGGCCTATTCCGAGGACCTGGTCCACTGGGGACAGCACGAGTGCGTGCTGCCGGAGCGCGGCGGCCCGTGGTGGGACGGCGTGAAGGTCGGCGCGGGGACGGTACCGATTGAGACGCCCGAGGGCTGGCTGATCGTTTATCACGGCGTCAAGATGCTGGGCGGCAACGCGATCTACCGCTTGGGATTGGCGCTGTTGGACCTGGACGAACCTCATCGCGTCATTCGCCGACACCCGGGATGGGTATTCAATCCGCGCGAGGATTACGAGCGGTTCGGCGAGCGCGGCAACATTGTTTTCACCTGCGGCGCCCTGATTCGGGACGACAAGTTTTGGATGTATTACGGGGCGGCCGACGTGTGTGTAGCCCTGGCCATTGCCGATTTTTCCACCCTCTTACAGGTCGCTACCAGTCGCGATGTGGAGCCTGTTCCGTGGCCCTGAGCGACCGAAACCCGGTTTTTGCTGGACGGGTGCGGTTCCCCTCGTTCCCAGCCGTGCCATGCCCCGGACAGCGATGGACGCCATCATCGCAGCTGTCCGGCGGAATCGTGTCCTTTTATCGGCCGTTAAGGCTGTTTCCTGCACCGTGACGAACCATCGCATCTGTGGCGGCGCGGACCCGCCCTTGACTGAAGATGTCGAGAGGCCAATAGTTACAAATGATCAAGCGCTGCTAAAGGGGGTCAGCCGGCGCGGCAGCAGCAAGCACCGACGCCTTGGAGCGTCGGGCGGGCGGGGAGAAGTGATGACGCATACGCTTTGGGTCGTTACGAGGCCCTCACCGTTGTCCAAGTTCCTGGCTGTCTTGTCGGTATGGGCCGTTGTGGTGGCCGGCGTGGCTGGATGCGCACCGCCGCCGGACCCACGTTTCCAGCGCGAGGCCCGCGGCAGCGAGCCCAACAACACCTTCGATTCGGCCATTCGTGCAAGCTTCGACTCGTCAGGAACCGCTTATCTCTGGGGGCTGATTAACCTGGGAGACATCGACGTTTACGACCTCGGATCCCTCCAAGCCGGAGACCACGTTCGCGTCCAACTCGAGGTAACGTTCGGTGACTTGCTGCCGACGACCGCGATCTTCGACGTCGAAGGGCGCCTGTTCGTTACCAATCCGGTCGATACCGTCGGCAGTCGATCGTTTGAATTCTCCGAAATCGTCCGGCACGACAGCCCGCACTACTTTCTGGGTATCGCCGAGGAGTTCGGTACGCAGACGGCCGGCTCGTACGAGTTGATCGTGACGATCACGCGCGACGGGCAAGTCCCTGCCCCCAGGGCCCAGATCATTGTGCTGGACTTCGACGGTGGGCAGACGGTGATCGACAACGTCGGCACGTTCAACCTCTCACCGTTTTCCGCGGCGGACGTCGACTTTGATGACGACCAGACCGACGAGCTGATCCACACGATCTATCAGACGTTCGATGAGAACTTCCTGCCGTACGACGTGGTGGTTCTGACCACTGAGGACGAACGGCCCGACGAGCCCTACTCGGTGATCCACTTCGGCGGGCGCGATCCCGACCTGTTCGGCATCTCGGAGAATATCGACTTCTACAACCGTGACCCCGAGGACCAGGCCATCATCTTCGTCGGCAGCTTCGTCGGCGTCTTCGGCACCGAGCCGACCCTCGAGCAGATGGGGGTGGCGCTGGGCAACGTGGGCTCACACGAAGCCGGCCATCTGCTGGGCCTCAACCACGTGTTCGATCCCTACGCTCTGATGGATTCCACCCATCCGCCCGACGCGTTCCGCGAGAATCAGGACTTTCTGTGGACTCGCCTGGCCAGGCAGATCTTCCCCATCGGCACCCAGGACGCCCCGCTGCTGCTCTATGAGACCGTCGGCACGCGTCCGTAACATGGCTGGAGCCACTACCAGAGCCCCGCAAGCCGCACGCGCGCTACCGCCGACAGATTGCGCTGGATGAGCCGGCGCTGGATGGGTTCGAGATCCTCCAGCAATTCGCTGACCGCATCGGCTGCCGCCCCATCTCCGTGCGCGAGCACATCCGACAAGAACAGCGGATCGATCTGAAGCCAGCTCGGCACCTCGTGCAGCAACGCCCCCGGCCTGCACAGACACAGCGCCCAGGCTGCCTGGTGCACGGTTGCCAGCAAACGGCGCTGCGAGCCGGCGGCCGGCGCGTATTTACAGAGCAGGCGAACGAACACATCCGCCAGTGACGGATCCCGCAGCCGACCCAGCGCCCGGATCAACCGCGACCGCGCCGGCTCGCCCGTCAGTCGACTGTCCGATAGCAGCGCAAGCAGCGTCTCACTCGCTTCGGGAATCGCAATTTCGCTGGCGGTTGCCAACGCCGCGTCAAAGGCCGGCGACGTCGAATCACGCAGCGCCGCAGCCACCAGACCGCGCAGTTGCCCCGCTGCCGGATCCGCCAACCGCCCGTGCCAACGCACCAGGGCCATCGAGAGCGCAGGCGAACGCGGGGCCAGCTTGGGTCGCGTGCTGCTCAGCCAGACACTGACCGCGCGCAGCGGCGAAAGCAGGGCTTGCAGCCCTCGCGACCATGGATCGCGCTGCCAGCATCCCTCGCGCACGCGCCGCCACCAACCCCGGCACCACATCGATCGGTTCCCTATTCTCCACCGGCCTGGCGGGCGCTGGTCAGCCGACGTCGGCCTCCTGCGCTGCCGTTGACGTGGCCCCTCCTAGAGCTTGCTCAGGTGACACGGGCGTCTGCGGACCTGCTCCTCGATGCCATCCGCATACCGCTGCATCACCTCAGCGAGCACGGCCGGATCATCCCGTTCCCTATCCGGGTCGACCAACGGCCCGGATATCACCAGGTGGAAGTAATAATTCCTCCTGGACAGCAAAAACCCCTGCAAGACGGTCGCGCCGCATCGCAGGGCGATTTGCATCGTCCCCGTAAGAAACTGCCTTGGCTGCCCGTACATGTTGACCGTGGCCGTTCGCAGGTTTGCCCCCCTCTGCCGATCCACGTCCAGCGCCGCGCCGACCACATGATTGGCCATCAAACACCGATACAAATCGCGCGGGAACGCATCGGCGAACAGCACCTTCACAGCCTCGAACTCCGGAAAACTCTCGGCGTAGCGCTGCTGTATGTACCGTCTTAAAGCGCCTTCGTTGCGATCACGAACGCCCGCCACGCGATAGCCCGCCAACGCCATCAGCAGACCCGACACGTGGTGCGAACCGAAGTGGGCCATGGTCACGAACACGCCCTTGCCGCGAGCCAGTGCCGCATCCAGATGTTCGCGTCCGTGGAACCGGATGCGACGGACGATCTTCTCTCGTGGAAGCTTGTCGAAGATCAGATAGATCATCTTGTCGCAACGGACGCGGCGGAAGTAACGTAGCGTGTGACGGCGCGCCATCGCCGGCGTGAGCTCGTCACCGAAGATCGTCCGCAGACGCTGGCCGAAGCGCCGGCGTGACTTGCGGTCGATCAGCCACTCGCAGGTCCCGAAGAACTGCCCGAACAGGTACAAGCCCTTCAGCGAGAAGCATTTCATCCAGGCCGTGAGAAACGCGCGAGCCAGACCGAACTTGAAGCGGGCCACCAGCCCAACGGTGGGCTCCTTCGTCGCACCCGCCTCCGCCTGAAACTCCGCCACCAACTGCTGACTACCCATAGCACTGTTAGTATAGGCCGACCGCCGGTGCCTGGCCAGCGACGCTCCCGCTTGTCGCCACGCTTCGCCCTCTCTAGAATCCCGCGACGATGGGCAAAAGACACACGCTGACCAAGCGCCGCCAACCGACCCTTGCCTTTGTTGCCTTGGGCTGCCCCAAGGCCTTGGTCGACGCCGAACGCATGCTCGCCGACCTCGGCCAGGCCGGCTTCGTGCTGACCGATCGGACCGACCAGGCCGACGTCATCGTCGTGAACACGTGCGGGTTTCTTGACGTCGCCCGGCAGGAGGCCCTGAACGAGATAAGAAATGTCGCTCGCTATAGACGCTCTGGACGATGCCGGCGGCTGATCGTAACGGGCTGCCTCGTCGAACGCGACCGCGAACGCCTCCGCCGCATCGTGCCGCAGATCGACTCGCTGGTCAGCGTCCACAGTCGCGATCAGATCGTATCCGCCGCACTCGATGGCGATCCGGCATATATGGGATCCGCCCCGCCCACCCCCGAGACCGACGCGCCGCGCCTCCGACTCACCCCTCGCCACTATGCCTATCTGCGGATTAGCGAAGGGTGTAGCCAGCATTGCACCTTCTGCACCATACCCGTCATCCGCGGCCCGATCCGTAGCAAGCCCGCCGACCTGATCGTCCGTGAGGCACGTGAGCTGATCGATGACGGCGCGGTCGAACTGGTCCTCATCGGACAGGAGACTACCAGCTACGGGCGCGATATCGGGTACGAGCCGGGACTGGCGGGGCTGCTTCGCCGGCTCGATTCACTTGAGGGCCTTCTGTGGCTGCGGCTGATGTATGCCTATCCGCTTACGTTCGCCGACGAGGTCATCGACGCCATCGCCGAATGCCCGCGCGTCGCCAAGTACGTCGACCTGCCCGTCCAGCACATCAGCGACCCCATCCTCAAGGCCATGGGTCGGCGGATGGGGCGCGACCAGACCGAAAAGGTGCTCTACCGCCTGCGCGAACGTGTACCCGGCGTGTCTGTCCGCACGACCATGCTGGTGGGCTTTCCCGGTGAGAGCAAGCGGCATTTCGAGGAGCTTCTCGACTTCGTCAACGCGTTCCGGTTCGATGCCTTGGGCGCCTTCGCGTTTTCTTCCGAGCCCGGGACGCCCGCCGCCGACATGCCCTACCCCGTACCCGAGCCGGTCAAGCAGGCACGGCTCGACCGACTCATGCTCGCCCAGCAGCAGATTGCGTTCGACCTGGCCCGATCTCGCCAAGGTCAACGTCTTGAGGTGCTGGTCGACGAAGGGGGGCAGGCCAGCCGGTCGGTCGCCCGCCATCAGGGCCAAGCGCCCGAGATCGACAGCGTCACCTTTGTCGAGGGAGGAGACCTGCGACCGGGCGATCGGGCTGAAGCCGTCTGCGTCGGCACCGAGCAATACGATTTGATCGCCCGCCTCGCCGACGATACGCTGTGACGGTGCGCAAAGCGGTGGTGAGTCTCTTCGGTCTGGGGTACCTGCCCGTCGCGCCCGGCACGTGGGGCTCAGCGGGGGCAGGCGCCGTCGCCTTGCTGATTTGTCTGACCTTCGGCGGCGGCAGCGCGTTTCACCTGTCCATGATCGTCCTGGCGATCGCCGCGTCCGTGGCGGGTATCGCGTGCGGCCCGTGGGCGGTCAGCTTCTACAACAAGCCAGATCCCAAGCCGTTTGTAATCGACGAGGCCGCCGGGCAGTGGCTGGCGCTGGTATGGATGCCGATCGGGCAGGCCGGATGGGCTGGGGTGGTGGGCATCGTGGGGCTGCAATTCTTCCTGTTCCGCATCGCTGATATCGTCAAGCCGCCGCCCGCACGACAACTCGAACGCCTGCCCCACGGATGGGGCATCGTGGCCGACGACTTGGCCGCCGCCGTCTATGCGAACGTGGTCGGTCAGGTCATCTGTCGCTTCGTGCTGGGGATGTACACATGACGTGGTTGCAGGCGGTGCTGCTGGGTGTGGTTCAGGGCCTGACCGAGTTCCTGCCGGTCAGCAGCAGCGGACATCTGGCCCTCGGCCAGCATCTGCTCCGCCGCCTGGGCTCACCGCTGCCACCATCCGAGTCGCCCGGCATGCTGCTGTTCGACCTGTGCACCCATCTCGGCACGTTGGCGGCGATTGCCGTGGTGTTCCTGCCGGTCTTTCGGCGGTATGTGCGTTCGCTGGCCCACGACCTACCACGGTACCGCTTGCTCGCCAGCGACAAGCCGCCGGCCGCCCTGTACGTAACGCTGCTTGGCGTGGTGGCATGTGTGCCGACCGCTGTGATAGGGCTGGCCTTCGAAGACCATATGAAGGCGGCCTTTGGCCAGCCCGCGACGATCGGCGTGGCCTTGCTGATCACGGGCTGCCTGCTGTGGGCTTCGGAACTTCGCGGCCGTCCGCGTCGCGGCTGGCGCAGATTCGGCTTGGGTGCGGCTTTGCTGGTCGGTGTTGCGCAGGGGCTGGCGATCACCCCGGGCATCTCCCGTAGCGGCTCGACCGTGTCGGTAGCCCTGCTCTGTGGCCTACGACGGCGCTGGGTTGGGCAGTTCAGCTTCCTGATCTTCATTCCCCCCGTGCTGGCCGGTTCGGTCAAACAGGCGGCCGAGGTTTTCGCCCAGCCGCAGGCATCGGATTTTCGCCTCGGACCGACGCTTGCGGGCACGCTTGTCGCGGCTCTGGTGGGCTACGCAGCGCTCAAGGTGTTCCTGACGGTGATTCAGAAGGCCAAGCTGCGATACTTCGGCATCTACTGCTGGCTCGTCGGCCTGGTCGTGATCGCCGCGACCTGGTACAGCTAGCCCGAACCGCCTGGGCGGGCATTGCCGTCCCCTTTGTCAAGGTATGCGTAAGCTTTTATACGACAAAGGCTTACGGTAGCATACCTACGCACTGCGGCTGGGGGCGGGGCTTGAGCCAGCCAGCGCCTTGGCGGCGATGTCGCGCCGACAGTAGGCCCCCTCGAAGCGGATCATGTCGACCGCTTCGTAGGCCCGCTTCTGCGCGTCGGCCAGATCAGTTCCGAGGGCCGTCACGCCCAGCACGCGGCCGCCGTTGGTGACGACCTGCCGGTCGCGTCGTGCGGTGCCGGCGTGGAAGGCCACGACATCCGATAGCTCGGCCACGCGGTCCAGGCCCTCGATGACCTTGCCCTTCTCGTACTTGCCGGGGTAGCCGCCCGACGCCATCACGACGCAGACAGCCGGTCGCGGATCGTAGTCGAGCTCGACCTGGTCCAGCGTACCGGCCAACGCGTGCTCGATCACCTCTACCAGATTTCCGCGTACCCGCATGAGGATGGGCTGGGCCTCGGGGTCGCCGAAGCGGCAGTTGAACTCGAGCACCTTCGGTCCGGCCATGGTCAGCATCAGTCCGGCATAGAGCACGCCGCGATAGAGGACGTCGCGGCGGGTCAGACCGTCAACCACCGGCACGAGGATCTCGCGCTCGATCTGGGCCATGACCGCGTCGGTAACGATGGGCACCGGCGTGTAAGCGCCCATGCCGCCGGTGTTTGGGCCTGTGTCGCCTTCGCCGATGGGTTTGTGGTCCTGTGAGGCCTCGAGCACGTAGAGACTGCGGCCATCGACGAACGCCAGGATCGAGAGCTCCTGGCCGGTGAGTTTCTCCTCGACGACCACGGTGTTGCCGGCGTCGCCGAAAGCGCGGTCTTTCATAACGCGTTCGAGAGCGAGCAGACCGTCGGCCGGGTCGTCGCAGACGATGACGCCTTTGCCCTCAGCCAGGCCGGCTGCCTTGATGACCACAGCCTGGTCGCGCGAAGCCACATAGGCACGGGCGGCTTGGTACTCGGTGAAGATGCGGGCCTCGGCGGTAGGCACAGCCTGCTCGCGCATGAGCTGCTTGGCATAGGCCTTGTCGGCTTCGATACGTGCAGCCTGTGCCGTGGGCCCGAAGATGCGCAGGCCCTCGGCCTGGAACCGATCGACGATGCCGATAGCCAGCGGCGCTTCAGGACCGACCACGGTCAGGTCGATGTGCTGCTGGCGGGCCAGGTCGACCAAGCGGTCCAACTCGGTCGGAGCGACGGCGATGTTCTCGGCCAGTTGGCCCGTTCCGGCGTTACCAGGTGTGCAGAAGATTTTGCTGACCCGATCGGATTGGGCAAGCTTCCAGGTTAGGGCGTGCTCTCTGCCGCCGCCGCCGATTACCAGCAGTTTCATCATCGGCTCTCCATGTATGCCTGGGGCACTAAGACAACTGCGCCTACGGGCGGGATTCTAGCCGGTCACGCCTACCCAGCCAAATGCAGTCGCTGCCTGACAGCCGGCGGCGGCTCGTGAGGCCCTGCCTGTGCCTGGGTCGCCGGGGCCCGCCTGAGGCCGCGCCATAGGCTGCGGTGCCGGGCCGTCGCCCAAACGGTCTTGACAAGAGCCGTCCGGGGCTCTACGTATAGGTAGGAAACCTGATGCGGGGTAGAGCAGCTGGTAGCTCGTCGGGCTCATAACCCGGAGGTCGCAGGTTCGAATCCTGCCCCCG
>CBFCZG010000146.1:0-10137 GCA_965602375.1 uncultured Phycisphaerae bacterium
TTCGACGGATCAATCCCGCGCCGTTTGCGGCCTATCTTCGCCTGCCCGAGGTCACGATCCTGAGCGCCTCACCCGAGAGGTTCCTGCGCCTCCAGTCCGACGGCTGGGCCGAGGCCAGACCCATCAAGGGAACTCGACCGCGCGGTCAGACGCTCCAGGACGACCAACGCCTGCGAGACGAGCTGGCCAACAGCGAGAAGGACCGTGCGGAAAATGCCATGATCGTCGATCTGTTGCGCAACGATCTGGGCCGCGTCTGCCGGTTCGGCACGGTCCGAGTCGAAAACGCCATGAACATCGAGGCATACGCCAGTGTGTTTCAAATGGTCTCGACCGTTCGTGGTCGGCTGCGGCCCGAATGCGATGCGGTCGACCTGCTGCGGGCGTGCTTTCCCGGCGGATCGATGACCGGTGCACCAAAGGTCGAAGCCATGAAGATCATCAGCCGACTCGAACCGGTGAGCCGGGGTGTCTACTCAGGGGCGATTGGCTACTTCGACGTGGGCGGCGGCATGGACCTCAACATCGTCATCCGCACGATCCTGATGCAGAACGAACGAGCCTACCTCAACGTCGGTGGAGCAGTCGTAGCTGACTCGGACCCGTGCGCCGAATATGATGAGACCATGGACAAGGCGCAAGCCCTGCTGCAAGCCCTGCGAGGTGAGCGTCGAGTGCGCCTGCCCGAGGAGTAACGCATGACGTCGAAAGAGCGAATCGACGCAGTGCTGGCCGGCCAAACGCCCGACCGCGTGCCCTGGCTGCCCGAACTGAACGACGGCTTCATCCGAAAGGTCGTCCAGCAGCGCGGGCCGGCGCCCGAGGGTATGGACGATCAGACCTTCGTCAATCAGGTCATCGGCGCCGACCAGCTCGCCCGTCTCAAGGCCGTTCGCGAGCAGTGGCGCCAAGTCGAGGTAACCGAGGACGCCGGGGCCTTGACCACAACCTACGTCACGCCCAAAGGCAAACTTGTCCACCGCCGTCAGCCTAATGAGACAGCCCAGACGCAGTACACCGTCGGGCACCTTGTCGCCGGGCCTGAATCGTTCGAAGCCTACAAGGCCCTGATCGAGGATCCCGAGTACACCCCGGACTACGAGCAGGCTCAGGCCGTGATCGACCGCGTGGGCGAGACGGGTCTGGCCACCATCGACGCGCCGGCCACGCCGCTGATGCACCTGATTATGTGGGACATGGGCATCGAGCCGACGCTCATGGCGCTGTTCGACTACCCCGACGAGATGGCCGACCTGATGGACGTCATGCACGAGCGCAACAAGGAGTACTACCGGATCGCCGCTGCCGGTCCGGGACAGGTGGTGCGGCCCATGGAAGACACGTCCAGTAAACTCACCAGTCCTGCCATGTATACCGAGCATGCCGTCGGTCATCTGAAGGACTACGCCGACATCTGCCACGAGCACGGCAAGGTGTTCATCGTGCACATGTGCGGACATCTGGGCGACATGCTGGACGTGATCGCTCGCGTGCCGCTGGATGGGATCGAGGCCGTCACGCCGCCGCCCACGGGCGATGCCGACCTGTCCGAAATGCGCCGCCGCCTTGGTGACATCTTTCTGCTGGGCGGGGTGGACCCGACTACGTACGCGACACTCGAAGCCGATGCGCTGCGCACCCGCGTGGCCGCCCTGCTGGAACGGATGAAGGGTGACGGGCGTCTGATCCTCGGCCACGAGGAAATCCCCGTCACCGCGAAGCTCGACAACGTGCTGGCCATCGGGGAGCTGATCGAGCAGACGCGCGACAGCTTCTACAACTGATCAATCGAACCGGGCCTGCGGTTCGGCAGCCATGGAGAAGTCGGTGCCTCGGTATGATGCCGTGTTCTTCGACTCAGGGGGAACGCTGTTCGATCCGTCGGCGCAGAACCCCTCCATGCAGGAGGTTGTCGACCGGCGGATCGATCGCCTGGCCGCGGCCGTGCGCGTCTTCGGCATCGACGCCGAACCCGGCAGACTCGAACAGGCCCACGAGGCGCTCTACGGTCGAATGGAGCACGAGCTCGGGCCGCGTTTTAGCTATTACCTGTTGCTGTTGCGCGTGGTTGAAGAGCTGCGCTTACCCCTCAGTAAGGAGCAGACAGCCATCGTGACCGTCGCCTATGCCGGTCCGCGATATCGTCACTGGGTTTTCCCCGACACGCACG
Organism: uncultured Phycisphaerae bacterium; assembly: GCA_965602375.1. Classification (GTDB taxonomy): domain Bacteria; phylum Planctomycetota; class Phycisphaerae; order UBA1845; family DATKUK01; genus DATKUK01. The sequence goes on from CBFCZG010000146.1 coordinate 2,171, forward strand.
AACTGCTTGGCCGGGTCACTGAAGCCGGGATCTATCTGGGTCTGATCGCCAACACGGCCTGGCCCGGCTTTGCCATGCACACAGCGTTGACCGGCGTCGGCCTGGGGCGGTACTTCGACACCATGGTCATCTCGTGTGACGAAGGCGTGGCCAAGCCCGACCCCGCTATCTTTCGCGCCGCCCGGCGCCGGGCGGGACTGACCGACACGGCCCGGGTCCTCTACGTCGGCGACGATATTGAAAAGGATATCCGCGGCGCCAAGAACGTCGGCTGGGATGCCGCGTTGCGGCGGTCGAGCGCGCCCACATCCGCGGGCCTGGCCGACTTCGAGTTTGACCATAGCCTCGAGTTATTGCCCTTTGTTTTCGGATGATTGGGTTTGAGGTCGATCCGAAGGCCCATGCGGTATAGGATCGGCCGTTGCGCACGCCGTTTGAGGAGAGGAACTTGATGCGTCTCGCGATTTTGTTGGCAGTTGTTTTTACAGGTGAAACGCCGATGTCCACGCCTTCTACACAGCCGGCTGCACCCGTTCGCTTCGGCTCCGAAGCGCTTTTGCCCGACGATCCCCGTACGCACTTCAGCCGGGCGGTGAATTTCGCGCCTGCCGACGGCGAGGTCTGCACGCTCAACCCGCCGCGCTTCCGCTGGTCTTACCATCCTACCGAGCCCGGCCAGGGTGGAGACTATGTCTTCACCTTCCAGATCGCCACCGATCGGGACTTTGATAAGAAGGCGCTGAACATCGAGACCGAGTTCAACTTCTACAACACCATCGCGTCGCTGAAAGGGACCGGCCCGTTCTACTGGCGCATCGGCTACCGCGATAGGACGGCGTCGGGTTCGCCGACACATTGGAGCGATGTGCGCTCGTTCACGCTGGCTGGGGGCGCCGAGGTCTGGGACCGCTCGGGGCTGGCCAGGCCCGACTTCGCCGCCAAGCCGCACCCGCGCATGCTGTTTGGCGCCGAAACGCTGCCGAAGCTGCGGAAACTCGTCGAGACACACGATGAATCACGTGTGATCTTTGAGAGCATGCTGATCGAAGCCGATCGCGTCTTGCAAGCGAAGTGGTGGGCCGACATGCCCGAGAGCGATCGCGAGAAGGCCGACGCCAGCTACCTTACGATCGCCGGTGATCTGGCGTTGGTGGCCTTCTGCTGGCGTGTGACGGGCGACGAGAAGTACGCCGGGGTACTCGACCGCGCGGTGCGCTTCGCCCGCTATCCCAAGGGTGGCGGGGCGTCGCCCGAGGGTGCCGGCGGCGACAGCAACGAAGACAGCACGCAGACCACCGAATTCCTCGCTCTGCTCTATGATTGGCTCTACCAGGACCTGAGCGAACCGCAGCGGCGAGACTTCGCCGACTCGCTCGACTGGCGAATCGACCATTTCGTCAACCACTTTGCCTGGCGGCGGGTGCGCGACGGCAAGCAGCAGGTATGGCGACACTCGCTGGCCACCAACGGCGCCAGTCACGGCGTGGAAGGCTTCTACGACACATTCCCCGCAGCCATCGCAGCCTATGAGGATTCCGCACATGCCCGTGAGTGCTTCCATTTGGGCGTCAATTACATGGTCGGTGTCGGCTCGGCGCATGGGATGGAGTCGGGCTCGAACGAAGGGCCCGGCTACGGCAACAGCAAGTTCGCGTGGCTGGTGAACGCCGCGTGCTACCTCGATAGCGTGTTCCCCGAGTTCGGCATCGGGAGGAACCCGTGGCTGAGGCGTGCGGGAGCCTTCTATCGCGCCCAGACCCCGGTGGGTATCCGGCACGCGCCGTGGGGCCACGGCTCCAACCGGCGAGGCTATTTCGAGGACGGTCATGCCAAGTCGTATCGCAAGCTGGCGTTTCTGACGGGCGACGGTCGCTTCCTGGCCAACTACCGGCACTACGGCAGCGTCGGCGGCGACATGATGCGACCGTGGATCGAGTGCGCCCTGCCGTTGTGGCGCACGGCGCCCGCGCCGATCGTCGAGGAGCCCGGCGTGCAACTGTTTCCTCGTGCCGGGTGGGTGATGGCCCACAGCGGTCCGCCGTCCGACCCCGACACGTACCGTCGCGGGGTGGGGATGATCTTCCCCTGTCGGCCTGTCGGGGCGTACAGCCACGCATTTAACTGCGACAACTCGTTCCACATCTTCGGCTACGGCCAGGACCTGTCACACGCGGCGGGCAGCAGCGACTACGAGCCCCACGCCTTCCACGCCATGAGCCACAACATCATTCTGGTCGACGGGCTCGGTCAGGCCCAGCCGGGCGGCCTGCAAGACACGCCGTACTACAGCCGCATCATCGCCTTCGCCGCGCCAGACGATCGTGTCGCGTACTGGTGCGGCGACGCGACGCTGGCCTACCCGCGCCGTCCGTTCCTGCCGCGCCATTGGTGGGGCCGGCTTTCGGAGGTCTACCGGAAGCGCGACCTGTCGCACGTCCGGCGTGTCAATCGCCACGTCTTGTTCGTCCGCAAGAAGTACTTCGTGATCCTCGACGATCTGGCCGCCGACAAGCCCGCCCGATGGAGCTGGCTGTACCACATCCTGCCCGATGGCTCGCTGAAGCTGGACCAGACTACCGGGTCGTTTCGCTACAACGTCGGCGGCGTGGGCGTGCACGTCACCCATCTGCTCGGCGCGGGTCAACTCGACGTGCAGGACCTGCGGGGGGCGGACGGCTTTCGCAATCCACTGACCGGCGAAGACTACACCGAGGACTTCGGGCGGGGTCGACGAGAACGTGCCTTCGTCGCCGAGCACAATCTCTGGCTGACGACCCGAGAGGCGCACCGCACGTGGCGATTTCTGGCGGTGGTTTACCCCCTACCGCCGGGCGGCAAAGCGCCCGCCATCGAGCAACTTGACGAACTGACGCTCCGCGTGTCCGCCGGCGATAAGGTCGACGTGATCAGCTTTGCCCCCAACACCAAGCATCCCGCCAACATCACCGTCGATCTGCCCGCCATCGCCCCGGCCGGGCTGCACTAGGGACTACCGGCCGGGCTGTCGAGCATGGTCAGCAGCGCCTCGCGCAGCTCGGCGAACGCGTCGCCCGATACGTCGCCAAAGGATACGGCCGCTGCCTCATCGGCGAACGCCTGCTTGAAGCCCGCCCCCAGCGGCACCTTCGGCTCGACGAGCATGCCCATCTGGGTCCGCGTGTACCGGCCACTGGCAGCGATCTGACGCATCAGCTCGACCAACTGTGCCCCCTCGCGGAGGGCGAATACCCGGTACGAAGCCACGCGGGCCACGCCGAAGCGCTGCCCGTCGATCAGCAGGCCGTTCTGCACACCGTGATACCCGCTGCCGGACTCGGTCAGCAGCCTGCCGTCGCCGTCGAACAAACTCAGCCACGGTAACACCCCGTCGCAGCCGTGCACGTAAGCCTTGATGCACCAGGCTGCCGATTCGTAATGGCTGAGCGGCTTCTTGTCGCGCATGAGCGGATTGCACGAACCGTAGCAGTACAGCACGCCATCGTTACGCCGCTTCCAGTCGGCCAGCAGACGCGGCATGGCGAACTGACCGGAGTTGGCGTACATGTACTCCATCAGCCCGTCCATGAAGGTGCCCTGCCAGTGTGGCCGACTGATGTCGCCGCGAAAGACGAACTGGGCATTCTGCTGCCCCTTGATCCCTTCATGAAACAGCCGGCTATAGAACGCAAGGGCCATCCAGTCGAGCGTCCGCACCGGCTCGTCGAGCGTCCAGGCCGTCGAGACCATGCGCTCCTTCGGCTTGTTGTTGAGGTACATCTCGACGGCCGTGCGTGTGTAGCCCTTTTGCTCGAAGTGTTCGACGTATTGGCGGGTTACAGCCACCATGGCATCCTTGTACGGCTGGTCGAACGCCGCTTCGATCGGCTTGGCCATCATATTATGCCGCATGTGCCAGTTCTCGCCGCTTGTGGGCGCGTCGGGGTGATAGTGCTTGTGGATGTTGGCAGGCCAGTTCTCGAACAGCGGCACGTAGAACGTCCGTGCGGGCACGCCGTCGCGCGGGTTGCCGCGAAACGCCTCGCCGCTGAGGATGGGGCCGACTCTGCGGTCAAAGTCCGACCAGTCCGCGACGCGAATGTCCTTACCCGCCCCGCTCAACTTGGGGATCATGTCTTCATCGACGACGCCGTCCTGTCCGTAGGGAACCCGATTGATCGTGCACCGATGGTAGTGCGCCAGACGGTGTGACTCGAAGAAATGCTTCGTGCCGGCCTCGCCCGGCCCGCTGTAGCAATTCAACTCCGGATTGAAGTTCAGCTCGTCGGGGATCACCGCCTCGTGGACGCGGAGCTGTAACCGCAGTTTCACCGGTGTGAGTCCTGTGCTCTCGACGGTCACCGGACCCTCATACGTGCCCGGCTTGGTGGTCCGGGGTACGAACACGTCGACCGTCACCGCTTGCATGCGCTGGTCGGGGACCCGGTTGTCGGGTGTGGGGATGTTGAAGGATTCGGTCAGCGGGATCGCGTACTCGCTGTGCCACCACCCGCCCGTCTTGACATACCAGTTGCGGAACAGCTTCACGTTGGAAGCGGCGACTGCTCCGCCATCTCCCTTCAGGTCGCCGACCTCGACCTTTACCGAGTCGAGCTTGCCTTCGAACGCCTTGACGGCCAACTGGAAGGAGACGATGTCGGCCCGTGCCGCGGCCAGGCGAATCAGCGCCGCCGATGCGTCCCACACCGCGTTGGACCGGTCGTATTTCTTCCTCGTCGGATCGGTCAGAACGCGGCAACTGATCGGATCGAACTTGACCAGTGCCGGCGCCGCCCAGACGCACAGTTTGCCCACGCAAGGCTTGGGTGAGGCGGGGTTGGGTCGCCATTGGCTGGCGGGCAGCGGCGGCACCGAGAGTTTCTTGCTCGTTCGACCCTCGGCCGACGCCGTCGGCGAGACGTTGCCAGCCGCGTCGGCGACCGCAACTTCGACCTTGACCTGCTTGTCGGCGGGCAGATCGATCAACTCAAACGTCTGCGGCCCGGGCAGAATGCGCGGGAACGGAACCTGCCACCTCGCCACCGCCTTGCCGTCGAGGCGGACATGGAAAGCGGTCACGTCCGACGGCGGTTTGAACGACACCTTCAGCGCACCGTGGGTTGCCGTGGCCGCCTGCGGCGCGGGCGTCACTCGCAGATCGGTAACACCGGACGGCGAGTCTGTATCCATTTCGCCCAGGTTCACGACGAGCCTGGGCCCCTTGCCCGACTCACGGCTGGCGATGAAGTTGTTCTGCTGGGCGCTGGTTGCACCGTCCATCACCAGCAACCCATGGCTGGCGCCCGCCGCCAACGCCTCGACCACGCGCGGGTCGACGTTCACCTTGAACCAGCCGTCCTCTGCCTTCTCCAAAGGGGCGTCGCACCGCAAGCTGTTGCCGTTGCCCAGAATAACGTCGTACACCTTACTGCCGGGCCAGGCCCAGGGGCGGCGAGTGAAGCTGGCTTCGTTGAATGTCGCGCCGTGGCCGGCGGCATCCTTCTGGTAGCTCTTGGCGGCGCTGCCCTCGACCCAGTCGGCACTTACGGTCGAGACGGTGATCCAGCTCAGATCGGTCCCGCGGTCCTTGCCGACCACCGCGTTACCCACCGGATAGAGCCAAAGCTGGGCCTCCTGGATGCGGCGCCCCTTGGCGACCGACACGTCGAAATCCACCAGGGCAAATTCCTGCCAGATTTTCAGCTTGAGCTGATTGGTCTTGCCCATGCTGTGGTCGACTTCCTCGCCCACCGCCGACAGCCACACATCGCGTGAAGCAGGTAGCTGGACCCACTCACTTCTGGCAGCAGATGCCGAAAGCATGCTCGCCATCACGGCCACTACAACGCTCTGTCGAATGGTCATCTGTTACGCTCCTGGATAGGCGTGTACGGCCGGTATCCCCGGCACACAGCTTAGAGCCTCAAATGATCCGCATCAGAGAACACGGCCGGGGGGCTTTCTACGACTGAACTTCATTCGGCCTCGCCGCTGTCCGGCTCCGGAGCGAGCCTGGCCAGGTCGCCTGCGACATTGGGGTCGGTCGGGTGAAGCTGCTGCGCTCGCTCAAGCTCGGCACGGGCCTGCGACGTCAGGCCCTGTCGGGCGTAGAAACGCCCCAGCTCGGCGCGCACGTAGCTGTTGTCCGACTCGATGGCGGCGGCCTGACGGTAACAGAGCAGCGCTTCGTCCACGTCACCGGTGCGCTCGTAGTGCCCGGCCAGCACAAGCTTCTGCTTTGCGCCCGGCCCGACATACGTGTCGGCCCATTCAGCCGCCTGGAGAGCCTTGCGGTATTTGCCCTGCAAATCGAGGGCCTTCACGTGGGCGATTTGGGCGTCGGTATAGCCGGGGAACGACTCGATGGCTGAATCGAACCAGTGGATCGCCTCGTCGAGATAGCGGAGGGACGCCGCGAACCGCCCCTGCCGGAACCGCTGCTGACCCATGGCCATCGCGCAGCGCCCGAGGTTGTAAAGGGTTACGGGCCGTTCCCGATCCATCTCCCAGGCCTGATCGAAGTAGGCCTTTGCCTCGCTGTACCGGGCCTTCCGGTATTCATCCAGGCCCATCTGGTTTAGTTCACCGACCGTATGCGTCGTGCAGCCGCCGACGCTTACCAACCCCAGAATCGCGAGAACCGCAGGCAAGCGAGACATATCAGACGCTCCGTTGGTGGACATGGCTCCGCACAGGGACAAGACCGCATCCCCCGCCAAGAGGCCGCACCCGGTTACGATTGCATCGCCTCACACGGCCAGGGGCGTCCGATAGTAACACATCGCCTGCCTGATGCAACTTCCTGCCCAAGCGGCAACGTTGTGGGGCGACCCACAGGCTGATACAATTGTACAGGAGTGACTGCGACGGCCGGAAGTGACGTGAGAGAAGGGGTTTAACTGGGCAAGGAGAGGAAAGCAGGCGGCACACTCCCCTCGGACCAAGACGCTTTCGACTGCCAACATGACCCGTTGGCCGGCGACCTGCCGGCAGGGCATTTCAATGGCCCTCGGGCGGCCGAGCGCCTTGGTCTCCCATAGCGATGCATATCGCAAGTCGGTTTTGTGCCGGCGAGACAGGAGAACTGAAAGGAGAAGGTGATGTACCTCGGATTTCGTCGTATTGACAGCGTCAAACTGGCGGTTTGTGGTCTTGCCGGTTTGCTGGTGGCTGTCTGGTGCGGGTGGGCCACAGCGGCCGATTGCCTCTTGCCGGCGACGTTCGCCGACGGGGCTGTTTACGTGCAGACGCTGCACGTCGACCCGTTGGGCAGCGACTCGACCGGCGACGGCAGTGCGGGCAACCCCTTTGCCACGATCCAGCGCGCGGCGTCGTCGGCCTCGCCCGGGACCAAGATCGTCGTGCATGAAGGGACCTACACGAACAGTAACTACATCGCCAATCTTCAGGGCACGGCCTCTCAGCCAATCATGATCACCGGCGCCGACGGCGAAGACCCGGCCATCATCGACCGCGCCTACGCAGGTAATGAGTGCATGCACCTGGTCGACGCCAAATACGTCGTCGTAGCCAACCTGACGTGCCGACAGGCCGCCGACAACGGCATCAACATTGACGACGGCGGCAGCTATGCCACGCCGTCCGAGCATATCGTTCTGGACAACGTTACAGTCGAGTACACCGGCCTGGGCGGTAACAACGACGGCATCAAGCTGTCGGGCGTGGATTACATCCGCATCATCAATTGCCGCATCCTCAACACCGACGCCGGGTCGGGCATCGATATGGTGGGCTGCCATTACAGCGAGATCGTTTTCAACGAGTTCCGCGACGGCGGGTCCAACGGCACACAGACCAAGGGCGGCACGGAGGACATCCTGATCTACGGCAATCTCTTCGACAACGCCGGAGCCCGGGCCATCCAGATGGGCGGCAGCACGGGCGCCCAGTTCTTCCGGCCCATCGACGCCACGTTCGAAGGGCACAACATCCGCGCCATCGCCAATGTGGTTATTGGCTCCGAGGCGGCC
>CBFCZG010000147.1:0-10093 GCA_965602375.1 uncultured Phycisphaerae bacterium
CGCCGCGCCACGCCCGCCGAGCGCTACAAGATCATCACCATGGAGAAGAGCTTCCACGGTCGAACGTACGCCGCCATGTCGGCGACGGCTCAGTCCAAGACGCATGCGGGCAACCAGCCGCTGCTGGCCGGCTTCGCATACGTTCCATTCAACGACCTCGACGCCGTCGAGAAGGCCGTCGATGAGGAGACCGCAGCCGTGCTCGTCGAGCCCGTCCAGGGCGAAGGCGGCGTCAATGTCGCCGCCGACGGCTATCTGGCCGGTCTTCGGGAGCTGTGCGACCGAAACAATATGGTCCTGATCTTTGACGAGGTGCAGTGCGGAGGCGGCCGAACCGGGCGATGGTTCGGATACCAGCATTGGAGCGTCGAGCCGGACATCATGACGCTGGCCAAGTCGCTCGGCGGGGGTGCTCCCATCGGTGCGATCGTGGCCAAACCCGAGGTGGCTGCGACGCTGACTCCCGGATCGCATGCCTCGACCTTCGGCGCGAACCCTCTGGTGGTTTCCGCCGCCATTGCGACCATCGAAGCCGTCGAGCAGGAGGACCTCCTGGCCAACGCCCGGCAGATGGGCGAGTACGCACGCGGCAAGGCACAGGAGCTTTCCGAACGTTGCGATCTGGTCGGGCCTAGCCGCGGTCTGGGGCTGATGCTCGGCATCGAACTGAAAATCCCCGGCGCGCAGATCGTGACGGACGCGCTCGAGGCCGGCCTGCGGGTCAACTGCACACAGGACACCATTCTGCGGATGTTGCCGGCCATGAACGTCACGCGCGAGCAACTCGACGAAGGGTTTGCCATACTCGAGCAGGTACTCGGCCGCACCGCCGAAAAGGGGGTGACAGGATGAACCTGCCCGAGCCGTTACGCAACCTTGGGCATTTCGTGGCCGTCGCCGACCACTCATGCGAAGCCATCCGTGCGCTGCTCGACTACGCCGTGGAGCAGAAGAAGCGCTTCCGTGCAGGACAACTCGAACCTTCCCTACAGCGCAAGACCCTCGCCATGATCTTCGAGAAGCCGTCGCTGCGGACGCGCCTCAGTTTCGAGACGGCGATGGTTCATCTCGGCGGGCATGCCATCTGCCTCGATCAACACCACATCGGCCTGGGAAAACGCGAGGCCGTCGAAGACGTCGCACGCGTCACCGGCCGCATGTGCGATGGAATCATGGCGCGGACGTTCAGTCACGAACACGTGGAGGCCCTGGCCCGATATGCTGGTGTGCCCGTGATCAACGGCCTGACCGATCAACTCCACCCCTGTCAGGCCATGGCCGACATGATGACCGTGCTCGAGCATTTCTCAGACGTGGCCGGCCGCACTCTCGTCTTTGTAGGCGATGGCAACAACGTGGCCCGATCGCTGGCGTGGGCGTGTTTCAAGCTGGGGGCCAACTTCGTCAACGTCTGTCCCGAGCCGTACCAGCTCGAGGCCGAGTTGGTCGAGCAGCTCAGCCGCGAGGCAAGCGGCCTGACGTTCGAACGTACCGACGATCTAGCCGGCGCGGTCGTCCGGGCCGATGTAATCTACACCGATACCTGGGTTTCGATGGGTCAGGAGGACGAGAAGCAGCGACGCCAGCGGGACTTCGCCGATTACCAAGTCAACCAGCAACTCGTGGATCGGGCGCCCGCCCATGCGGTGGTCATGCACTGTCTGCCGGCCTATCGTGACGTGGAGATCACCTCCGAGGTGCTCGATTCGCCTCGGTGTATCGCGCTGGACGAAGCCGAGAATCGCCTGCACTTCCAGAGGGCCTTGCTGGAGGTGCTTATGGCCCACGGCCACACAACGCGAGGCTGACCGGACCGTTCGTTCAACGGTGCGTCGGTCAGGGAGGGTGCGGTGCTCAGATCCGACGGGCGGCGAGCCAACCAACTTCGGCCGATCGAGATACAGCGCGGTTACACCGAACTGGCCCACGGGTCGGTGCTGATGATCATGGGGAAAACGCGCGTCCTCTGTACGGCGAGCTTCGAATCGGGCGTACCCGAGTGGCGCGAATCGAAGAACAGCGGGTGGCTGACGGCCGAGTACGATATGCTTCCGGCTTCGACGGGCAGACGTCGGGCGCGAAGCCGCAATCGCGTCGACGGTCGATCGCAGGAAATCCAACGCCTCATTGGCCGTGCCCTGCGGGCCGTGGTCGATATGGACAAACTCGCACCCTACACGGTTTGGATCGACTGCGACGTGGTTCAGGCCGATGGCGGCACGCGGACCGCTGCCATCACCGGCGCGTTCGTCGCCCTGCATGACGCCGTCGCGCGTGCTCTGAACAGCAAGTTGATCGCTGAGCAACCGATTCTCGACAGCATCGCGGCCGTCAGCGTCGGGCGGGTCAACGGGAAACTGCTGCTGGATCTGGACTATCAGGAAGACGCCGCCGCCGAGGTCGACCTCAACGCGGCCATGACGGGCAGCGGGCGGTTCGTGGAGATCCAGGGAACAGGCGAATCGGCTACTTTCACTCGATCCGAGCTGGATAGAATGTTACGGTTGGTCGCACGCGGGTGCCGACAGCTTCATCGCTGCCAGCAGCAGGCTCTCGATCGTTCGAGGTCCCAGGCTGCCCGTTCGGCGAAGCGATCACCAACCAGGCGTTAGACATACATGTGCCGTAAAGCGATCTGGCTGACCGTTGTACCGCTGACCTGCGTTGCCTGCGACGCACCGCAGGCGGGCTCCACGTGGAAATGGGACTTCGGCGCCCGCGGCCACGGACAAGCCTGGACCATCCTCTGCCTGGAAGCAGGCGATCCGCAGCGTCAAGCCAATGTCGATGCGCTGGCCGACGGCCTGCGCCAGCGCAAGGAACTGGACGGCTCGGAAGTCCGCGTGGAGCATGGCCCCCAGGTAAGCCGCATCTACTACGGTACTTACTACGGCAGCACGGACCGAGCCACCGGTCGCTGGCGGCTTGACCCGCGCTGCGCTCGCGACGTGCGGCACATTCGGTCGCTGAGCGTCGGCGACGCCATGCCCTTCCTCATGGCCAAACCCATACCCAGACCGACGCCCCGCGAGGACCCGCCCGAGTGGGACCTGCGCAACGCCCCCGGGGTGTATACCCTGCAAATCTGCTACTGCATCAATAAGCCGGGGTTCCCCGATCGGCGTGAGGGCGCGGTAGCGATCGTCCGACAATTCCGCAACGAAGGCGAGCAGGCCTACTACTACCACGGATCCGTCAAGAGCCTGGTCTGCGTGGGGAGTTTTGACGAATCCGCGGTCATTGCAGACAGGCAAGGGCGCTATCGCTACAGTGAGGAGGTCATCGAGTTGCAGAACCGCCGAGAGGATTTTCAATACAATACTGAGTGGCTTCAAAAGGTGTACCATACCGGCCCCGACGGAAAGCGGAACGTGGCCAAATCCTTCCTGGTGGAGATTCCGCGGGATGAGGAATCGCCGCTATGGTGACCGAGTCGGCAACCGACCGCCTATTGGTGGCGACCACGAACCCCGGCAAATTTCGCGAGATCGCCGAGCTGCTGGGCTCGCTGCCGATCGAACTGGTCGGCCTTGATAAGCTTGGGCCCGCGCCGCCGGTTCTCGAGGACGGGGCCACGTTCGCTGAAAACGCCGCCAAGAAGGCACAACACTACGCGGCCTGGAGCGGCATGTGGGCTCTGGGCGAGGACTCGGGCCTCGAGGTGGACGCCCTCGGCGGCGCGCCGGGCGTGTACTCGGCCCGATATGCGGGTCCCGAGGCCAATGACGCCGCCAACAACGCCAAGCTGGTCGAGGCCCTCGCCGGTGTGCCGAAGGACGAACGTCAGGCCCGGTTCCGCTGCGCCATGGTGCTGGCGGCGCCCGACCGCCTCCTCGCCCAAACCGAGGGAACTGTCGAAGGCTGCATCATCGACCAGCCGCGCGGCCACAACGGCTTCGGCTACGACCCGCACTTCTTCGTTCCGGAACTGGGTTGCACGACGGCCGAACTTCCCCGGCATCGCAAGAACGAGATCAGCCACCGTGGACAAGCCCTTCGTGCTATGCGGCAGGCCATCCATTCCCTGCTCGCCGAGCGGCCCACCGGCTAAACACGGTCGGATGTGATCCAGCTGCCTGAGGCAGGCCGGGGCAGCCCTTCTCCTTGGCGGGAGGCCCCCGTGCTTCTATAATCGGCCCGACTTCAGAGCGGATTCCCGGCTACGTACGATTGATTGCTGGAGGATAGGCTACATGGCATTGGTGCCGAAGGAGATGATCTTCACCAAGGGGGTGGGGCAGCATCGCCACAGCCTTCAGTCTTTCGAACTGGCGTTGCGCCAGGCGGGCATCGCGCACTGCAATCTGGTGCGCGTCAGCAGCATTTTCCCGCCCGGCTGCAAGATCATCCCGCGCAGAGACGGCCTGAAAGAACTCCAACCGGGCCAGATCACCCATGTCGTGCTGGCCGAGACGCGCACCGACGAGCCCGGCCGACTGCTCGCCGCGGGCATAGGCCTGGCCTTACCGGCCGGGGGCGAGAACTATGGCTACATCTCCGAGCATCACGGATTCGGCATGACGGCCCGCAAGTGCGCCGACCTGGTCGAGGATATGGCAGCCTCGATGCTGGCCTCCACGCTGGGCATTGAGTTTGATCCGGATACGGCCTATGACGAACGGCGCGAGATCTACCGGATGAGTGGACAGATCGTTCGCACCCAGGCCGTCGTACAGACGGCCAAGGCCGAGAAGAACGGCCTGTGGACCACTGTGGTCGCAGCCGCCGTATTCATCTATTGATCGCTTGGCCGTATCGCGAATCCGCTGGACTTGATCGTATCAAGAGGGCGTTGATGTCTGATTCTCACGAAGATCCCGTCAAAGGCCGCTACATGAACGGCAGGACCATCGAGCCCCTGCGACTGGAGGGCAACGAGCACGTCGCCGACATGATCGACAATGTCTTCGCTGCCTCAGGCTTTAACGCCCGAAGACTCGCCGAAGCCGCGCAACTGTTTTCACGAATGCTCGACGGACCGACCACCGTGGCGATGACGCTTGCCGGTGCGATGACTCCGATCGGCATGAGCGGGCCGATCGTCCGCCTGATCGAAAACGGCTTCGTCGACTTCGTGATCTCCACCGGGGCCAACCTCTATCACGATCTACACCGGCCGTTCGGCATGCCCATGGTCCAGGGCCACGAATCGATCGACGACAATGAACTGGCCGACAGCGGCATCGCCCGCATCTTCGACGTGTTCATCGAAGACGACGATACGCTGATGGCCAGCGACCGCGTCATCCTCAACGCCGTGCGGGAGCTTCAGGCCGATCATCCCATCTCTACCGCCTCGCTGCACTACGCCCTGGGCCAGCGCATCGCTCGCAGAGCGCCTCAACCGCAAAAGTCCATACTCGCCGTCGCCGCTGAGTATGACGTGCCGGTCTTCACATCTTCTCCAGGCGATTCCTCGATCGGCATGAACCTGGTGCCGGGGCATCTGTTCGGCCAGGCTGTTCGGCTCGATCCGATCCTCGACGTGATCGAATCGACCGCGATCGTGCGGGCGGCCGACAAGAACGGCGTCGTAGAGGTAGGCGGCGGCTCACCCAAGAACTTCTACCTCCAGACACAACCCACACTTCATCAGATTCTGCTCGATCGCAGCAAGGGCGGGCATGACTACGTGATCCAACTCACCGTCGACGCGCCCCATTGGGGCGGGCTGTCCGGCGCGACCCCCAGCGAGGCGCGAAGCTGGGGCAAAATCAAGGACGCCACCCGCAACAACGTCGTGGTTTACTCGTGCGCGTCGCTGACTTTACCGCTGCTGGCGCAATACGTTCTGGTCCGCAACGAGCCGCGCCAACCCAAACGTCTTATGAAGCACCTGCCAAAGATGGTGGAACAGCTCAAAGCGTTCGCCGCGAGCAATCAGGAGTTGCGCGATCAGCTCAAGCCGTACTATCCGGCCCGGTGAGCCGATCGATCGCACGGGAGAAGACTCAAAAAGGGGGTAGACAAGCTGTGCCTACGGTCCAACAGAACTTTCTGGGGCTGCCGCCCAAACTCAGCAATTACGCCCGGGCAGCCTACGCGGTCCTGCCGGTTCCCTACGACGGCACAGCAAGCTACCGCAAAGGCGCACAGGACGGCCCGGCCGCCATCCTTGCCGCCAGCCAGCAGGTCGAATGGTTCGACGAAGAGCTCCAGCGAGAACCCTGTCGCACGGGCATCGCAACGCTGGCGCCGCTAGAACCAGGGTCCGCCGGCCCCGATGCAGTGCACGAGAAGGTTTACGGCGCCGCGAGACGCATCGTACGCGACGGTAAGTTCCTTCTGGGGTTGGGGGGCGAGCACGGGATCACCTCCGCCCTGGTACGAGCAGCCATGGGGCGCCGCCGCACGCTGTCGGTGCTTCAGATCGACGCCCACGCCGACCTGCGCAACAGCTATGGGGGCAGCCGCTTCTCGCACGCCTCGGTCATGCGTCGCGTCCTGGAGTTGGGTGCCGACATCGTCGTCGTCGGCCTGCGAAGTCTCTCGGCCGAGTGCAGCCGCGTTCTGCGCTCGCGAGGCACGCGGGTCACCGCAATCTCAGCACGAGAATGCCTCGAATCGGCAAACTGGATCGCACGTGCCGTGGCAGCGCTGGGGCCGCGGGTGTACGTGACCGTGGATATCGACGGCTTTGACCCAGCCTACGCGCCGGGCACGGGCACGCCCGAACCTGGCGGGCTTGATTGGCACGGTGTGTGTAGTCTGCTTCGCACAGTCGCCGCCGCGCGGCAGATCATCGGGGCCGACGTCGTGGAGGTGGCTCCGATTGCCGGCCAGCACACTACCGAGTTCCTGGCCGCCCGCCTGGCGTACAAGCTGATCGGCTACCACCGCAGTAGTTGCTGACCGCCCGCTGCTGACGTGCCCAGCCCGACTACGCTCAGACGTAACGGCGATTCCCCCGGACCGCTATGATCGGACTCGCATTAACGGAGCTCGCGATGGTTCTGGGATCAATTATCTCTAGCAACCTTTCAATACCATACATCTACTGAATGCTCCTGGCAGCCCGGGGGACCCTGCGTAACCTTCTGTGGTATAGAGGCTTAGGAAGGTTATGCTATATTTCTGCTTTTTGCGGAAAGCTCTTGACGGCTCGAACGCAAGGCGATATCTTAGTGTACTAAGTTTTGCATGCTATATATTTCTCTGGGGTGGGGGTCGTGTTGATGGTGCTGGCTGGAGCGGTCTGACGAGGGCGTCAGGAATAGGTTTGTGGAGGAGATGATGGTGGCCTCGGGCATGGAAGTCTGTGACGAAGTTCTCGTGTGCCTTAAGCGGATTACACGAGCGATCGATCTGCACTCGCGACGATTGGTCGACCGTTACGGGTTGACCGTGCCTCAGCTCATCGTCCTCAAGGAACTTGCCGGCCACGGCGAGATGCCTGTGGGTAAGCTGGCCGCCGCTGTCAGTCTGAGTCAGGCGACAGTCACGGGGATACTGCATCGTTTGAAGCTGCGGCAGTTTGTAGCTACCAAACGAGACCAGATCGACAAGCGTCGGGTGCTTGTCCAGGCTACGCAACTGGGGGCGGATACGCAGCGCGACGCACCATCGCTGCTTCAGGAGCGATTCATCTCGGAATTTCGGCAGTTGGAGGGCTGGGAGCAAACGCTCATCCTGTCCTCGCTGCAACGCGTGGTCACGATGATGGAGGCCGAAAGGATCGAGGTTACCCCCTTTCTGGGCAGCGGTGTGGAGAACAGCTCGCCGGTGGAGGACCCATCCACGTCGGGTCGCGCCCCAGCGGACGGGGGCAAGAGCGGGGTGGCGGAGCTCGGGGTGAGGCGAGCCCTGGAGGCGGGGGATTCGTAGCGGCAACAGCAGATATGTGTGGCAATAGGAAGGAGTGCAAACGTGGGAGCAGTTGAAGGGACGACACCGAGGAGCCAGATAATGGAAGATCTGGAGGTACGTTTTCCAGCCGTGCAGACGGGAACACTCGATCAGGACGAAGAGTGGTGCACGGTGGCAGTGAACGGGAAACACCGGAAGATCCGGTTCCATGACTACGACGAAGTGTTCGAAGTGCCCGGGCTGTATGAACGCCTGTTTTACGAAAAACTGAAGTGCACTTCGCCCGAAACGGTCTGCGATCTGTTGGAAGAGGAGTTGGCCGAGTCGGACGACTCGGTGTCAGACCTGATCGTGCTGGACGTGGGTGCCGGCAACGGGATGGTGGGCGAACAACTCGTTGACCGCGGAGCGGAGTCGATCGTCGGGATCGATATCATCGGGGCCGCAAGGGATGCGGCGCGGCGGGACCGTCCGGGCGTCTATGACGACTACGTTGTTGCGGATTTGACGGATCTGCCGCGCGACGTCTCGCGGCAGCTCGAAGACGCGCGGTTCAACTGTATGACGAGCGTAGCTGCGTTGGGCTATGGCGACATTCCTACGGCGGCTTTTGCGCGCGCATTCAACCTCATTTCGACGCCGGGATGGGTGGCGTTCAATATCAAGGAGGATTTCCTCAAGGATGCCGACACGACGGGGTTTGCCGGCTTCATTCGCCGCATGATCGATTCGGGCATTCTCAAGGCGCGGCTGATGCGACGGTATCGGCATCGTCTGTCGCTGGCGGGCGAGCCGCTCTACTACGTGGCGATCGTGGGCAGGAAGCAACGAGACGTGCCGGAAAGCTGGCTGGACGACGTGCGCGAAGCGGCTGGCTGATTCAAGGCGCGACGGAGTTCTGCGAGTAGCGCTATGCGGGAACGTGCATTACAGTTTTTGGCGTGTCCGCGCTGTCGGGGTGCCTTGACGGTGGCGGAGGCGCAGCGAGCGGGCGATGAGATCGTGCAGGGCCGCCTGGCATGCGAAAAGGGCTGCGGGTGGTACCCCGTCGATAGAGGCGTGCCGCGGCTGTTGCCCGAGCTTTGCCGCAGCAGCGAAGACGATGAAACGCTTCTGGAGTCGCAGGAGCGACAAGAACACGCGCAGAGGGGCTTCGGGTTGGAGTGGCGCCTGTATCGGTACGGCGACACGACCTGGGGCGTGACGGTCGATGAGCGGATCGTGGTTGCGCTGCATGAGTTGGGGTGGTCGAAAGATGATTTGCCGGGCAAGGCGATTCTGGACGCCGGGTGCGGCAATGGAACGCTGTCGGCGGCCTTGGTCGAGAGGGGCGCGGAGGTCGTCGGCGTCGACTTGAGCGACAGCGTCTTTCGGGCCCACGAACATTGCGGCGGCCCGCGCATGCATTTCGTGCAAGGGAATCTCTTTTTCCCACCCCTGCGGGACGAGGCATTTGATGCGATTTACTCGTGCGGTGTGTTCCACCATACACCCGACACGAGGCGGTGCTTCGACGCATTGGTGCCGACGCTGAAGCACGATGCCCGGTCACGATTCTTCGTGTGGCTGTACGCCAAGCGATCGCCGCTGTTCAACGTAACGGTGGAGCCGCTGATGAAGCTGACGCGCCGGCTGCCAGGCTGGGTGTTGGCGCCGGTGTGCGTAACGGCTGCGCCGGCGGTGGAGGGCGTTTCGCGCGTGCTGGGGGCAGTGGGGCTGCTGAAAGACGTGCCGAGGTCGATAACGGATCGGGCGGTCATTCTTCATGACCTGCTCTCGCCGCAGTACGTGCGCTATCACACCACCGAACAGTGCCGAAGCTGGGCCAAGCAAGCGGGCCTGACCCGAATCGAGCAGACGTTGTATCGAACGGGCGGCAACGGTGACGATCGGCGGAAAGAGATCCTGGAGAAGTATTGGCGAGTGTGTCGGCCGGGGTTCGGGATTCTCGCCCGCTATCCGCAAGAGGTTGGCACTTGATCGCGCTGGAGGGTGTGTCGAAGTCATTCGACGACGGGGCGTCGTTTGCCGTCAAGGACCTCTGTCTGCAAATCGCCGAGGGCGAGACGCTGGTTCTCCTGGGCTCATCGGGCTGCGGCAAGACAACGACCCTCAAGATGATCAACCGTCTGATCGAGCCGACGGCTGGGCAGATCGAGGTGGACAACCGCAACGTCATGGACGTCGATCCGGTCGAGCTTCGCCGTTCGATCGGGTATGTATTCCAGGGCATCGGATTGTTTCCACACATGCGAGTGGCCGACAACGTTTCGATCGTCCTGCGTCT
>CBFCZG010000148.1:0-10074 GCA_965602375.1 uncultured Phycisphaerae bacterium
TTCTGGCCGGCGGATCAATACCAGATGGGGCGCGATCAGCAGAGCTTCGACAAGCAGTACGTGCGGAACTGGTTGCAGACGTTGTGCGATCGCGGCCAGTGGGACAAGACGCCGCCCGGGCCGACGCTGCCGCCGGACATCGTAGCCAACACGACCAAGAAGTACGTCGAGGCGTACGAGCGTCTGACGGGGCAGACGTTCCGGCCCCCTGGGGCCTGACGGGCGCAGCGACCGAGGCGGCGCATGCCGACCGGGCTACCTCGTCGCACGAGATCTCGGTGATGGGCGCCGAGAAGCCGGCCGCCAGAGGTGTCTACACATCGTCAAGCAGATGGCCGAGCTTCTGCTTCTTGGCCTGTAGATAGCGCTGATTGACCGGGTTCGGCGGGATCTGGATGGGCAACTGCTCGACGACCTCCACGCCGTAGACCTCGAGGCGACTGATCTTCTTGGGATTGTTGGTGAGCACGCGAAGGCGCCGCAGGCCCAGGTCGCGCAGAATCTGGGCGCCGGTGCCATAGTCTCGCCGGTCGACCGGCAGGCCGAGCTTCTGGTTGGCCTCGACGGTGTCCAACCCGCCGTCTTGCAAGGCGTAGGCGTGAAGCTTCTTGGCCAGGCCGATGCCGCGTCCCTCCTGACGAAGATAGACGACTGCGCCCTTGCCCGCATCGGCGATCATGCGCATGGCTGCCTGAAGCTGGTCGCCGCACTCGCACCGTAGCGAGCCGAAGATATCCCCCGTCAGACACTCCGAATGCACGCGAACCAGTACGGGCTCGTCGTGTTGAATGGGTTTGTCGTCTGCGTCACGCTCGCCCACGGCGCCGCAGCACAGCGCCAGGTGCGGCTCGCGATCGACCACCGAGCGGTAGGCCACAAGCGTGAAGTCGCCGTAGCGCGTCGGCATCTCGATCGTTGCGATGCGCTCCACCAGTGTTTCACTGCGCAGCCGGTACTCGACCAGATCGGCCACCGTGTACATCCGCAGGTCGTGCTGCCGGCAGAACTTCACCAGGTCGGGCACGCGGGCCATGGTGCCGTCTTCGTTCATGATTTCGATGAGCACGGCCGCGGCTTTGAGCCCCGCCAGTCGGACCAGATCGACCGACCCTTCGGTCTGCCCGGCCCGCACCAGCACACCGCCCTCCATCGCCTGAAGCGGGTTGATATGGCCGGGCCGGACCAGGTCGGTCGGTTGGGCGTCGTCGGCTATGGCTGTCTGGATGGTTGTGGCGCGGTCGGCGGCGGAAACACCGGTCGTCACGCCGAACCGCGGATGGGCGTCGACGGTAACCATAAAGGCCGTCCCCAACGGGGCGGTGTTGTCGGCCGTCTGAGGGTGAAGGTTCAGTTGCCGGCAGCCCTGCTGGGTCAGAGGCATGCACAACACGCCCCGACCGTATTTCAGCATGAAGTTGACCATGGCGGGCGTGACCTTCTCGGCTGCACAAACCAGATCACCCTCATTCTCGCGCGACTCATCGTCGACCAGGACGATAAGCCTGCCGGCCCGCAGGTCATCCAAGGCCTGTGGAATGGGGCAGAAAACGTGTCCGTCGTTCACGCCTGTTCACCTCGCGGTGGGCCGTTCTCGGTCGCCGCAGCGAACCGCATGCCCACAATACAATAGTCGGCCGCCGAGATCGCCGCCAACGCGGTGACCAACCACCACAGCAGGTCGGGGAGATACCGCAGCGGCCCGGGCAGGTTCGGCCACAGCAGTATCGACACCACCATGGCGAACTGCAAGACGGTGCAGATCTTGCCCGACGGGCGAGGCTGTAAGCACATGCGCCCGGTGGCCAGGTAGATCAGCACGAATCCCAGGACGACCACAACCTCCTTGCCGACAACGGCCACCACGACCCAATTGGGCACGATTTTGCCCGGTACCGAGGCGCTGTCGGTCGCCAGCGTGACGACCGCGCAGAGGATCAGGAGCTTGTCGGCCACCGGGTCGAGGAACTTGCCCAGCACGGTATGGGCATCGAGTCGCCGAGCCAGGAACCCGTCCAGCGCGTCGGTGACGGCCATCACGGCGAACACCGCCAGCCCCACCCAGCGAGCCGCCCACCATTGCTGCACGTTCAGCAGGCATACCAGGAACGGGGCAATCAGCAGTATTCTGACCAGGGTGACCCAGGTCGGCCACGATACGCGAGTCATGCGAGCACCAGCCCGGCGAGTCCCTGACAAACCGCGGCATTATACCACGCAGGTCGGGTCCGGGCCAACGCGCGACCCGCCTGGCGGTTTCTCGCGAATGGCTGCGGCGTCGGAGAGCTGACCATTCGGTCGCAGGACGGCCGGCGAGAACGGGAACTGGACCGCGCGCATGTGCACAGCTTAGAATCCCCAGCGTTGTGTCGCGCATGTGGCGGGTGGGAGGACGTGCGTCGGTGACTCGGCGATCGGTCAGTCCGATTGTTTGGCTGCCTATCAAGAAGCAACTGCGCGTTGCCGGGCTGATGTCCGGCACGTCGGCCGATGGTGTGGACGCGGCGATCGTCGATATTGCCGATCGCTTGGTCGAGCTGCTGGCATTCGACACTTTCGGATACACCCCGGCGCTGCGACGCAGGCTGTTCGACCTGTTCGACTCGGGGCAAACCGCAACCGTCGATCTTGCACGGCTGAACGTGGCCGTGGGCGAGGCATTTGCGTCGGCGCTGATCGAACTGGTCGAGCGCAGCGGGATCGACATGCGTTCGATCGACCTGATCGGCTCGCACGGTCAGACGGTCTGCCACGACCCGGCCGGCGGCCGAATCGGCCGGTGCAAGACCCGTTCAACCCTACAGATCGGTGAGCCATGCGTCATAGCCGAGCGGACGGGTGTCACGACGGTGGCCGACTTTCGCCCACGAGACGTAGCCGCGGGCGGGCAGGGCGCGCCGCTGGTGCCATACGCCGACTACGTGCTGTTCGCCGATCGCCGACGAAATCGTGCGGTTCAGAACATCGGCGGCATCGCCAATGTGACGTTTCTGCCGGCCGGCGGTGATCTCGACTCGGTGATTGCCTTTGACAGCGGCCCGGGGAACATGGTCATCGACGCGGTGGTTCGCCGCGTGAGCGACGGACGACGTCGCTGTGACACCGATGGGAGGATGGCCGCAGTCGGGAAGATTGACGACAAGCTACTTGCGGAATTGATGGCCCACCCGTTCCTGCGCAGGCGGCCGCCCAAGTCGGCCGGTCGCGAGCAGTTCGGAAATGACTTTGCGGATCGTATTTGCGGTCGGGCGCAGCGACGAACGATGGCAGCGGCCGATCTGGTGGCTACGGCCACGGCGTTCACGGCGTGCAGCATCGCCGACGCCTACCGGCGATTCCTGCCGACGCCGATCGATCAGGTCATATTGTGCGGCGGTGGAGCGCGGAACTCCACGCTGGTCGAAATGCTGCGACGCCGGCTCGACGGGAGCGAGGTCATTCTGACGGACGGCTTCGGCATCAGCGCCGACGCCAAAGAGGCCGTCTCGTTTGCCATTCTGGCGCGTGAGACGATTCGCGGCATGCCGGGCAACGTGCCCTCGGCGACCGGCGCCGACGGGCCGGTGATTCTGGGCAAGATCGTTCCGGGAAAGGTGGCGGCGGCCAGGTGATGAAAGATCGATCGCGACTTACCACTGAGAAGCCCAACGCGCGCACGCGCAACGTCGACCGCCGTTCGACGCTGGAGATCGTCGACGCGATCAACGCGGAGGATCGGCGCGTGGCGCCGGCGGTGGCCAGACAGCGAAGGCAGATTGCCGCCGCCGTTGACCTTGTGGTTGCAGCATTTCGGGAAGGCGGACGGCTGTTCTACGTGGGCGCCGGCACAAGCGGACGACTTGGCGTACTGGACGCCTCGGAGTGCCCACCCACGTTTGGCGTGCCGCCCTCGATGGTGCAGGGGATCATCGCGGGCGGGCGGCGGGCGCTGGTACGTTCTGCCGAAGGGGCCGAGGACCGGACTGCCGACGGTGCGGCGGCGCTGCGAAAGCGGCGCGTCAAGTCGATCGATGCGGTGGTCGGCATCGCGGCGTGCGGGGTCACACCGTTCGTCCGCGGTGCGATCGCTCACGCACGCAAGATTGGCGCGCGGACGATCTTTCTTACTTGTGCGCCGGAGGGTACGGAAGGTGTGAAAGCCGACGTGATCATCAACCCCGTCGTCGGGCCGGAGGTGGTGACCGGCTCGACGCGAATGAAGGCGGGTACCGCCACCAAGCTGGTACTCAACACGCTGACCACCACCGCGATGATCAAGTTGGGCAAGGTGTATGGCAACCTGATGGTCGATCTGAACGCCACCAACGTCAAGCTGCGCGACCGCGCCGAACGCATCGTCATGGCCGCGACGGAGTTGTCGCGACCGCAGGCCCGAAGGCTGCTGGCCCGCGCGCGTTGGCGGAGCAAGACGGCCATCCTGATGCACCTGGCGGGCCTGGAGTTCGACGAGGCTCGACGGCGTCTGAAGCGGTCGAACGACTCGCTGCGCAACGCTCTGACCGACGACTAGCGATATGGATGTCCTACGCCCGGTCGACTGGGTCATCATTGTCTCCTATCTGCTCTTTGCATTGGTGGTGGGTATTGCGCTGGCGCGGCGAGCGGGGCGGAGCACCAGCGAGTTCTTCATCTCCGGGCGGAACCTGCCGTGGTGGCTGGCGGGCACGTCGATGGTGGCCACCTCGTTCGCGTCGGATACTCCGCTGCTGATTACCGGCTGGGTCCGAAGCGGCGGGGTGAGCGAGAACTGGATCTGGTGGTCTTTCGCTGTCGGTCACATGCTGACCGTGTTCCTGCTGGCGCGGCTGTGGCGCCGGGCCGAGGTTGTTACGGACGTCGAGTTGACCGAGCTTCGCTACTCGGGCCGATCGGCGGCGGTATTGCGGGCGTTTCGTGCAGCCTACCTGGCGATTCCGATTAATTGCATCGCCATGGCCTGGGTCATGGTGGCGATGGTCAAGTTGCTGGACGTGCTGTTCGGCGTGCGCCCGGTGACGGCGGTGGTGGTCTGTGTCGTGCTGGCGACAACCTACTCGGTCCTGTCGGGCTTCTGGGGAGTGGTGGTGACCGACCTGGTGCAGTTCGTCATCGCGATGGTCGGCTCGATCGCACTATGCGTGCTCGTGGTCCGCAGCTTGGGCGGCATGGCGGCGATCGGCGAGCAGGCAGAGATGGTCAGTCCTTTGGGCAATCGACTGCTGGACTTCTTCCCCGACGTCGGCACGTTGGGCACAGGCGGGCAGGACTTCTGGTCCGGGGCGGGCTTCGCCTTCCTGATGTTTGTGGCCGTTCAGTGGTGGGCCTACAAGAACGCCGACGGCGGCGGGGTGATGGTCCAGCGAATGTCGTCGGCCAAGAACGAGCGGCACTCGCTGCTGGCCATGCTGTGGTTCAGTGTTGCGCACTACGCGCTGCGTCCCTGGCCGTGGATTCTCGTGGCGGTGGCATCGGTCGCGGTGTTTCCCGATCTGTCCGACGGCGAGGCGGCCTATCCGGCGATGATCAAAAAGTTCCTTCCACCGGGCCTGATGGGTCTGATGCTCACCTCGTTTCTGGCGGCGTTCATGTCGACCATCGACACACACTCGAACCTGTCGGCCTCGTACATCGTCAACGACGTGTATGCGCGGTTCATCCGGCCGCAAAGCAGCCAGCGTCATCTGGTATGGATTTCGCGGGCGGCGTCCTTGGGGTTCATGCTGATCAGTTCGGCGATCGCTTTGCGGTCCGATTCGATATCGGGGCTGTTCAAGTTCATGCTGGCGTTCAGTTCGGGTGTGGGGGGTGTTTACATCCTGCGATGGTTCTGGTGGCGGATCAACGCGTGGTCCGAGATCTCGGCAATGGTAGCATCTGGGGTGATCGCCAGCGCCCTGCACATCATCGCCAGGGCGCTGCACGTCAAGGACGGTCTCGATTACGCGCTCATATTGGCGATCACCGTGGGCGGGTCGACGGTTACTTGGCTGGTGGTGACATTCGCAACGGCGCCCGTGTCGCGCGACCGACTCGTGGCGTTCTATCGAAAGGTGCGGCCGTATGGCGCGTGGGGACCTGTGGCGCGAGGGGCCGACGTCGCGCCCGTGGTCGGTCTTGGTCGGCAGTTAGTCAACTGGGTGGCCGGCACGGTGATGGTGCTGGGTCTGACGCTGTCGGTCGGCAAGTTCCTGCTCGGGGAGTCATGGTCGGGCGCCCTATACCTGGTGGCTGCGGCTGTCGGGCTGGTGTTGATCTGGCCCACCATTCGCGGCGCGAAGCGTTCGCCTTTGGCGACGTAGCGCTCGGTCCTGCCTTTCGGTTTGGTCGGATGCCGGTTTGTTCAAGCCCCAACTGTGGGAATAATCATTCTGACGGTTTGGAGAGAAAGTCTTGGCGTCAATACGAATCAGCAAACGGTGGTTGCTGGTGGTGCTGGTGGCGGCTGGCCAGCTTGTGTGCCTGGGCATCGGCGTGGCTTGGTTTGCCAACTGGCTGGAGGGTGGCCTGAACACGTTGGTGCGACAGCAGGTGCTGTCCGACAACCAGCACATCGCCGGACAGATGGCCTCCTTCGTCGAACACATGGGCCTGACGGACCTTACGGTGGGCGACGACGACTGGCAGCGCCTCCAGGACGTGGTCGAGCGGTTCACACTGCCGAACCGGGGCTTCTTGTGCGTGATCAGCGCGACGACCGGCAAGCTGGTCTGCCATCCGGATATGCGCCGGCGTCCGGAGTTGGCCGACGTAGCTATCGGTTTGGTGACGTTGCACGGGCCGGATCCACAGGGCACGATTCTGGAGGCGTCTTCGGGGCCCGGCGGCCGCGCGCGGGGCTGGGCGCATCTGCCGGACGGGAAGCATCTGATCGCCGTCCAGAGTCTTCCGCGTTTGGATGCGAAGGTTCTTGCCCATCAGGACGAAGCCAACGTCTTGAGGGCGATCGGGCGGGTCATGCGGCCACTGCGGGCGATGGCCATCCTGGTGCTCGTGGTCCTGATCGCCTCGGGCATGCTGGTGACTGCGCTGATCGTCCGCCAGTATGAGAATCGGTTGGCCGACATCAACGCCAACCTGGAGCAATTGGTCGAGCATCGCAGCCGGGCGCTGACCAAAACGCGCGACGCGGTGATCTTCGGTCTGGCAAAGCTGGCTGAATCGCGCGATGATGCGACGGGCGCCCATCTCGACCGCATTCGCGGCTACAGCGAGCTGCTGGCCGCCGAGGTATCCAGGAGCCGTCGCGAGATCGACGAGCCGATGATCAGGACGATCGGCATCACGTCTTCGCTGCATGACATCGGCAAGGTAGGCATCGCCGACGCTGTCCTGCTCAAACCGGACGTTCTGACGGATCGCGAGCGAGACAAGATCCGCCGACACGTTACCATCGGTGGCGACACGCTTCTGGCCATCAAGAGACGGCTGGGAGAGGACGACTTCCTGGTCACCGCTTGTGAGATCACGCTCTCTCACCACGAACGTTGGGACGGCACGGGGTACCCGTACGGACTGAAGGGGGAACAGATACCTTTGGCGGCGCGCATCGTAGCGCTGGCGGACTTCTACGATGCTATGACGACCAAACGGCCTTACAAGGAAGCGGTTTCGCACGAACGCGCAAGGGAAATGATCGTGGACGGCGCGGGCCGACACTTCGATCCGAAACTGGTGGAAGCGTTTCTTGCCTGCCAGGAGCGGTTCCGCGAAGTGGCGGCCAACCCTCCGTCGGGTTTCGACCCGTAGCAGCTCATCAACAGACGGCATGAGCGACGACGGCTGTTTCCTTCAAGCCTGCGTCTGTCTTTACGACGGGCAGCCAGCGAGTAAGAATGCACACAACGAAGGAGCACGGCATGCGAGAAGACTGGCATCTCGCCCCCGACGCGTGGCGGCGACACCTAGTGGATGAGGTTCTCCAGCACTGGCTTGCGCGGGCCGTCGACCCCGAGCATGGCGGATACGTGTGCGAATTCGACCGCGAGTGGAATCTGGTTGGTCCGGGCTCCAAGACGCTGGTCTCGCAGTCACGTCTGATCTACAACTTCTGTGCGGGGTTCCGTCGCACCGGCCGCGCCGAGTTCCGCGAAGCGGCCGAACACGGCGTGACTTTCCTGAGCGAACGCTTTGCCGACCGTGTCCACGGCGGCTGGGTTTGGCAATGTCGGCGCGACGGCTCGATCGACGACGATGCGAAGGTAACGTATGGCCACGCGTTCGTGATCTTCGCCCTGGCCGAATATGCACACACCTTCGGTCGGTCGGACGCGGCCGACGCGGCCTGGCAGACGGTCGAGGACTTGCAGCAGCACATGCAGGACGGTGCGGTATGGGGATTCTGGACGCGGTCGACGCGCGACTGGCAGCCCGAGACCCAGCGACGCAGCCAGAATCCGCACATGCACTTGCTGGAGGCCCTGCTGAGTCTGTATCGCGCCACCGAAGATACGCGGGTCCTGGGCCTGGCTGAGGGGATCTGTCGCTTCGCACGGGATCGCTTCGTTCATCCCGAGCATGGATGTCTGGAGGAGATGTTTGCCACCGACTGGTCGCGTCTGGCCGACAACCAGGCTGCCCCTATCGAGGTGGGCCATCAGTTTGAGTGGGCGTGGCTGCTGAATCGCGCGGCCGATCTGGGGGCCGATCCGAGCTTCCGCGGGGTGGCCGAGCAGTTGCTGGCCTGGGGCGTGCGCTGCGGGTGGGACGGCCAGCGAGGAGGCGTGTTCAACCAATGCGATCGGCACGGCCGCCCCTTGCAGACCGACAAGACGTTCTGGGTTCAGAGTGAGGCCCTACGGGCGATGCTCTACGCGTCGTGTAGCGGCGGGCAGCTTGACCCCCGCGTGTTGAAGACAACGGCGGATTTCGTGTGGCATCATTGCGCCGACCACGAACGCGGGGGGTGGTTCGCTACCGTGGACCGGCGGGGCGTGCCCGCCAACGCCGACAAGGGCGGCCTGTGGAAGCTCGACTACCATGTCGTCAGTCTCTGCGACGAGGCCATCAGGCTGTTGGAGAACGAGGCGGGCTAACCCCCGCGACCCGGCATAGCGATTGACCATGGCTGCCATCACCGACGAGGCAATCTGTTTGCGACGACTGGACTACAGCGAGACCTCGCAGGTGCTGGTTGTGCTCACACGGCATCACGGCAAGCAGCGGCTCATTGCCAAGGGGATTAAACGGGCCAGGAAGGCCCAGACGCCCGTTGGCATCGACCTGCTGGAGCATGGGCAGGCCACGTTCGTGCCTCGATCGGCCGGCAGCGAGGCGCTGGCCCCGCTGACGGAGTGGAAACAGCAGGATCAGTTCGGCGGGCTGCGAACCCACCTAGTACGAATATACGCAGCCCAGTACGCGGTCGAGATCACGAACCTGTTAACCGAGCAGGGCGATCCGCATCCGGTGGCGTTCGACGCATTGCTCGATCTGTTCGGGTGCCTGTCCGACGAGGCCGTGTTGCCTATAAGGGCTGTGGTCCGGTTCCAGACGCAATTGCTGCGCGAGGTAGGCCTCATGCCGCAGCTCGACCTTTGCGTCTCGTGCGGGGGCACGGTGTCCGGGCGCGTCGGTGTGTTCATCAGCGCCCGTGAGGGAGGGGTACTGTGCGGCGACTGCGAAGCCCCCCGCGTCGAGAAGTTCCGCACCAGCCTGGCGGGCCTCCGGGCGGCTGCTTTGCCGCTCGACGCCGCAGACACCGCTGTGGGTCAGGCGTTCGACATGTTAGACTACTACATCACCGAGGCGCTGGGGAGGCGACCGCGGGTTTCCGAACTCTTCCGGCGAGCATCCTCTTCAGCGCGGTCCGGCTAAACGCGTTGTCGGTGCCGGCAGTGCTCTGTATAATGCCGGCCGTTTCGTGTGATGGACATATCGAGTCAATCGGGTCCGATGGATTGGACGTTTCGATGAAAAGCACGGCCGTGTGCGTGTTGGATGCCGACGGAGCCGTGATCTTGGGGCGCAGTGTTGCGAGCGACCCAGAATGCATTGCGGCATGCCTTGGCGACGTCATCGGCGCTCTTGCCCGCGTCGGACTTGAAGCGGGGCCGTTATCGCCGTGGCGGGCTCGTACGGAACGGTCGACGCGGGGTGGCT
>CBFCZG010000149.1:0-10066 GCA_965602375.1 uncultured Phycisphaerae bacterium
AGCCGATCTCCATGGCGATAAAGCACCGGAAGCGAGCGATGTCGAGGCAGCCGGCCTGGCCGACGATCCGCTGGGTGGGGAATTGGCTGACCTTCCAGGTCGTGTAGACCATCGCGTCGAGCGGGTTGCTCACGACGATCAGAACGGCGTCGGGGCTCTTGGCGGCCACCTGCTCGGTCACCGATGAGACGATTTTGACGTTGGTCTGGATCAAGTCATCGCGGCTCATGCCCGGCTTGCGGGGGATGCCGGCGGTGATGATGACCACGTCGCTGCCGGCGGTGTCGTCGTAGCTGGCCGTGCCGACGATGTTTGCGTCGCAGCGCTCAACCGGCCCGCACTGCATCAGGTCGAGTGCCTTGCCTTTCGTGGCGTCCTCCTTGTCGGGGATGTCGACCATCACGACGTCGCCAAGTTCCTTGGCAGCCAGAAGCTGGGCACAAGCGGCCCCTACGTTGCCGGCCCCGATGACCGTGATCTTCGCCCGTCTCATCGTGCGCACCTCCGATCGATTTGGGTTGCTGTGTGTACCAATAGACCCAGCCCGCCTCCGTCTAAACGCCGGCTTCCTGCCCGCCGAAGGGGCGAGCCCGAGCGCAGCGCCGACGACATTTATTGCATCACCGTCAAGCGGGAATTGACGGCTTTGAGACGATCCAGCAGCGTTTCGGCGGCGTTGGCGTCGAGATTGACCACCGCCGGTCGCTTGCCCTTTTCGATCACTTCGACCCGCGACAGTTTGCCCTGCCCGATGATGCGTATCTCACCGGGTACCCCGATGGAGTATTCGCGCTGGGCGGCATACTTCTTGTAGATCAGTCGCCGGTTGGTCAGCACAAGACCGGCCAAGCCGGCCTCCGATTTGCTGAAGTCCTCATCCGGAAAGTAGTCGACAAACCGCTCGCCCCGCCGCGGTTGGAACCACTGTCGGATCCGGTTGCGGACGGTCAGGGGCAGACCTCGCCACCGATCGTGTCGTTGCTGGTCGGCGGCTTTGAGCAGCTTGCGGTAGTTGTCGGTACCGCCGCCGCCGTTGTTGGAGTAGACCTCGGCGGCCGTCCGAAGATTGGCAATGTTGACCTGACAGAACTCGACACGGCCGTGTCGCAGGACGTGCGTGTTCACCTCGCCGACGGCCGAGCAGCGATCGCAGACAAAATAGGGGAACGGCAGATTGAACGGCTCGGGCAGGTGCGGCAGCGTGGGCAACTGCTCGGTCAAATCGGGGCCGTCCTCGGCGCCGTCATAGTCGCTGAGCTGGCCGAAATCGCGAACCTCCAACTCCCTGGCTCGAAACGCATCGCGGGCCGGAAGCTTGTCGGTAAAGACGACCAGATGGATATTCAGCGGTTCGCGACATCCGCACGCCACGCATCGGCGCGGGAACGATGCCCGCAGATTCGCGTCGCGGAGTTGCTCGGTGGCGAACTCGAAGTAGGCCCCCATCTCATCGATACGTTCGAGGATGATTCGCGCCCCCGGCTCACTGGGCTCGGCCTCGGGCATCGGTTGCGGCGCGTCGGGCGCCTTCTTTTCGCCGGTCGAACCCACGGCCGAAACGGGCTGGTCGGGCTCCTCGCCGCGTAAGGCCTTGGCCACGAAGCTGTCGGCCGGCGATATGCCCGTGAACGTTCCGCTGGCGCTGCGAGCGTCCTCATCCGGCTCGGCCACCGATCCGGTGAGCGGAAGCTCGTCGGACTGATCCTTGCTGAGTGTTACGACGAATTTGGTCTTGCACTTAAGGCATCGCGCCTTGCGCCCCACGCCCTCGGGGGGAACGCGGTAGGCCGCGTTGCAGGACGGACACCGCACGATCAGCTTCTCAGCCATCGTTCTGCCCTGTCGACCGCAACCGTCGTCGGCTTCTGCATTTCGTACACCGGCACCCACGCGGGCGGCGGCCCTGGTCTGCAATCATACTACCGGTGGCGGCCGACGACCGTCAACGGTACGTTCGGCGGCAAGCCAGCGTGTCACTCGTCCCGGCCTTCGGGATGCCGGGACAGCGGTTGTCGCGGGCCCGGGCGGCTGTAAAATACGGTGGTTTCTGTCTTTGGCGCGGTGCTCGCGGGGATAGGCGGGCAAAGTTACGCATGCGACCGATTGCGAGAGCAGACAAGGCCAGAGGGCAGCGATGAGAGTAGACGAGCGATTCCTGCGCGGCGAGGGGCGCGAGATCTTCAACGGCAACGAGTTGCTGGTCAAAGGCGCACTGGAGACCGAAGGGGGCGTGCATCTGCTGACCGGCTACCCCGGATCGCCGGTGGCCAGCTTTTTCGACGTTCTCCAGTCGATCGGGCCGCTGCTCCGCCAGAAGGGGATCGAAGCGACGATCTCCAACAATGAGGCCGTTGCGGTGGCGGCGGTCAACGGCTCACAGATGGCCCCGCTGCGGGCGATGGCGGTGCTCAAGAGCGTGGGCGGACACGTAGCCAGCGATGGGCTGGCGTTGGGGAACCTGGCCGGCGCCAACGTCGGGGGCGGGGCGGTCATTGCTTTCGGCGATGACCCGTGGAGCGACTCGACGCAGGTTCCGGCCGACTCACGCTTCCTGTGCCAGCACCTGCGGATGCCGGTGCTCGAACCATCCGACCCTCAGGAGCTGAAAGACTGGGTGGATGTGGGCTTCAAACTGTCGCAGGCCAGCACGCTGTACGTCGGCTACATGGTGACCACGACGCTGGCCGACGGGGGTGGAGCGGTTCTCTGCCGCCCGAACCGATATCCGCTGACGAACCGGCATCATCCCATCGAAATCGTCACCAGCGAACTCGACACGGAGAAGACCGTTCTGCTGCCGCCTCGCACGGGTCGTCGAGAGGAGGAACTGCACCTGCGATTCGCGCGACTGGCGGAAGCCGCCCGCAAGCTGTCGGTCAATCGTGTCGAAAACGCCGGCGCCAAGGCGCGACTGGGCATCATCACCTCGGGAATGGCCTATCAGTACGTGATCCAGGCGCTGGCGGATCTTGGCGTGAAGGACCGGGTCTCGATTCTGAAGATGGGGGTCACGTGGCCGGTGGACGCCGAGGCGGTGGTCGACTTTGTGCGCGGCCTCGAACGTGTGGTGGTGGTCGAGGAGCGACGGGCGTTTCTCGAACAGCAGGTCGTGCAGGCGATAGCCGCCTACACGCAAGCCGGTGTGCCGCGCGTGTGGGGCAAGCAGTTTCCCGATTCGCTGCCCGGCATCCCTGCTGTGCGAGGTCTGAATCCGTCGATCGTCACCGATCGCCTCGGCCAGCTGCTGCGCGGGCTGCGGATGGACGGTGACGCGGCCACACGCCGCCGCATCGACCGGCAATTGGCGTTGATCGCCGACACGGCCGACGTGAAGGTCGACATCCCCATTCGCACACCGACGTTCTGCCCCGGGTGCCCTCACCGTGACTCGTCGAGCGCGCTGCTGGAGATCAAGCGTGAGTTCACCGACGCACGTTACATGCGGAAGCATCACGGCCGCGGCGCGGTGGATCTGGTATTTCACGGTGACACGGGCTGCTACACGATGATGATGTTCCGCCCCAACTCGGATCTGATGCACAACTACTCGGGCATGGGCCTGGGTGGCGCGACGGGCTCGGGTGTCGATCCGTTCGTCACGAACAAGCAAGTGGTGTTCATGGGCGACTCGACCTTCTTCCACTCGGGGCAGATCGCCATCTCGAACAGTATCAAACAGAACCAGGACATCACGTACATCATTCTGGACAACGGATCGACGGCGATGACCGGCCATCAGCCGACGCCAGGGGGCGAGCAGGACCTGCTGGGCCGGACCACCCTGGCGCAGAATATCGAGCGCGTCGTGCACGCCATGACCGGGGACGGGCGATGCACCGTCATTCGAACCGATCCGTCCGATCGACGACGGTACAAGAAGCTTCTGGAGCGTGTGGTCCTCGCCGACGGTGTCAAGGTACTAGTTGCCGATAAAGAATGTGGTATTACGTACAACCGACGGGTTGTGGCCGCCGAACGCGCCGAGGAGCAGCGGCGAGGCTTCCTGCCCAAAAAGACGTACATGAACATCACGCCCGAGGTGTGCGAGTTCTGCCTGGCCTGCACGCGGGCGACCGGCTGTCCGGGCCTCGTGATCGAGGACACCGACGTCGGCGCGAAGATGGCAACCGACCTGTCCTGGTGCGTCAACGACCAGGCCTGCACGAAGATCCGCGCGTGCCCGTCGTTCGAGGAGATCATCGTAACACGTCGTCGCGCCCCCGTACCGCCCGGCGAGCAGATGCGGCTCGAGGATCTGCCCGAACCTCAGAGCCGGCTCGACGAGCCCATCTGGCG
The DNA here is from genome assembly GCA_965602375.1 of uncultured Phycisphaerae bacterium. GTDB lineage: Bacteria > Planctomycetota > Phycisphaerae > UBA1845 > DATKUK01 > DATKUK01. Next base: position 4,297 of record CBFCZG010000149.1, read on the forward strand.
AGCGTGGCTGGCGGGAGTGGGGGGCATGGGCATCGGGGTGGCTGCGGCGATCCTGGTCCGGGCGGGGCACCACGAGGGCTACCGCGTGTTGTTTGCCGACAAGAAGGGTCTGGCCATTCGCAGCGGGGGCGTCTACTCGCAAGTGATCTTTGCGAGAGACGATGTGTGGGCGTGTCAGGTCATTCCCTTCGGCCGGGCCGACCTCCTGCTCGGGTTGGACATGCTTGAGGCGGCGCGGGCCGCCGACCCGCGCGTGCCGTTCCGCGTGGCCAGTCCGCACCACACCGCAGCCGTGGTTAATGCCGACAAGACGCCGACGATTACGACGCTCATCCAGGAGGAAGACTTCGACGTCAACGAGCTCGACGCCCTGCTGCGGCGGCGGACGCGCAGCGATGCCTACTTCACCCACCGACTCAGCTATCAGTGCGAGCGGCTGTTCGGCACGAAGTTGTACGCCAATGTGGCGATGCTGGGCGTGGCCTATCAGAAGGGGCTGATCCCCGTGTCGCTGGACAGCATCAAGGCCGGCATCCTCGAGACCGTCCGTCAGACCGACTTTAAGAAGAATATGCGGGCGTTCAACCTCGGGCGCAAGCTGGTGACCAGCCCCGAGCTGTTCGCCGTGGAAAAGCCCTCGCCCTCGCTGGCCCGCACGGTGCGCGAGAAGGCGACGTATCTGACAGTGCGTCGTGTGGGACGTCGGCGTGCCCTGCGACCCGAGCGCCCGGGCCCGGCGGCACGACTGAAGCTGCCGGACACGAGACGCGCTCGCCAGTACAAACACCTCGTCTACACGACGCTGCGTGCCTGTCGCGAGCTGGACAGGGTAACGATGCGCCAGATCGCCCTGCGGATCTACGATCTGATCCAATGGGGTGGGTATCGCTACGCGCTGGACTACGCCACGCGATTGAGGCGGGTGTTCCTGGCCGACGACGCGGCTATGGAGTTTGCCGCCACCCAAGCGGTGGCCGCCAATCTCGCCAAGCTCATGCTCGTCAAGGACGAGTTCTACGTCGCGCACCTGCTGACCAGCATCGAAAAGCTGCGGCGCGATCGGCAGCGTTACCGCGTAAACCCGGCCAACGGCGATCGCATGCGATACCGCCGGACGTTTCACCCGCGGATATTCGGCAAGCCCGTCTCGATCCGGGTGCCGCACTGGGCACTGTACATTCTGCGCGAGCTGCGTTTCCTTCGGCGCGTTATGCCGTTGTACCACCGCACCGACAAGAAGTACCTCGACTGGTACCGCGAGGTTCTGGACCGGTTCGCCTACACCAACGAAGCCGAATACCGGCGCTTCGTGGAGGTGCTGCGCAGTCCCGAGCAGTTCAGCGGCTACCGCGAGTACCGCTCTGCGGACATGGAGAAGGCGCGTCGGCAGTCGGAGCAGTTGCTGGCTACCGTCACGCGTCCCCCGGCGGTCCGGAGCCGGGCGGGTGTGTGAGCCCCGCCGGACCCGCGAGCGCCTACGGCGCGGTGTGTGACGATGACGCTTTACCCGATTTTCCTGGACCTGCAAGGACGCAAATGCGTCGTGGTGGGCGGTGGCAGGGTCGCAACCCGCAAGGCGCAGGCTCTGCAAGCCGCCGGCGCCCAAGTGCAGGTCGTCGGTCCAAAGCTCGAGACCTCGCTGGAAACGCTGGCGGGCGTGACGTGCCACCGCCAGGCCTACCAGGCCTCCGTGCTGGAGGGCGCTTGCATCGTCATCGCGTGCACCGACGACCCGGATGTCAACAAGAGCGTATATGAGGATTGCCGGGCGAAAGGAATCTGGTGCAACGTGGTGGACGATCCGGTTCGGTGCGATTTCCACGTGCCGGCGGTTGTCCGCCGAGGACGGCTACAGATCGCGGTTAGCACGGGCGGCGCTTCGCCGTCGCTGGCGGGTACAATCGGTCGGGGGCTCGCCGAGAAGTTCGGCCCGGAGTTCGAGGCGTGGCTGGAGGCCCTTTGGCAGCTGAGACAGCAGGCCATGGATCGGATAAGCAACCCCGCACGCCGGCGTACGGTGCTGCAGACGCTCGGAGGCGACGAATCGCTCCAGCGATTCAGACAATCGGGGCTCGATGCCTGGCGCGACTGGTGCGCCGAGCAGTTGGCGCCCGATCGCTCGACCGACCCATAACGCAAACTTGGGAGTGGATTGGGTGATTACCACGTGGCAGTTGATTCTCTCCGCAGCCGTGCTGGCCTACTTGGTGACGGCGGCGGTGCTGGCGGTGGTCCAGATGCGCCGGCGGGCAGACTGGCGCGGACCGGTGATGCGGGTGATGATCGGCCACGCGCTGGCGGGCAACATTGTGGTGCTGATCTGGCGTGCGTGGGCAGGGGGCGCCGAGGAAGCTCTCAGCCACAGCTTCGATTCGATCCTCCTGTTCGCCACGCTGCTGGCGGGGATGGCGGCGCTGGGCCCGCTGGTCGGGCGTCTGGGGGTGCTGCACGTGCTGCTGCTGCCGGTGGCGGCGGCAGTGCAGGCTTCGGCGTTCCTGGCGATCGGCGAGCATACGGTTCGCTTTCCTTACAAACCATGGTTCATCACGCACATGGCCAGCATGATCCTGGGGGCCACGTGCTTTGTCGCGGGCGGCGTGGCCGGGATGGCCTACTTGTGGGTGAACCGCCGGCTTCGCAACAAGCGGCCGCAGCCGGTGCTCGGAGCCATGCCTCCGCTCGAATCACTCGAGGTGTTCGGACGGCGAACGGTGGCCATCGGGTTCGGGTTGCTGACGTTCGGCATCCTCACCGGGATTTGCGGCGTCGCTCATAACACAGACCAGTGGCGCCTGTTCGCGCACGACCCGCTGGTGATCTTTACCGGCGTGATGTGGGTGCTCTATGCGGCTGCGCTGCTGGGGCTGTGGCTCAAACCCGACCTTCGCGGCCGGCGAGCGGCGTGGCTGGCGGTCTGGAGCCTGGTGCTGTTGATGTTCGTGTTCGTTTTGGCCGACATGTTTTCACAGACGCACTGATGACCATGCTCGTTGTCGGATGCAATCACCGTACCGCGCCGCTTGCCATCCGTGAGCGGCTGGCCATGGCCGAGCGCGAACAGCAAGAGGCGCTGCGGAATCTGCGCACCGCCCACGCCGACTGCGAGGGCGTGATCCTCTCGACCTGCAACCGCATGGAAATGTACGTCGCCTGCCCCAAGGCCGAGCCCGACGCCGACCAGCTCCTGCGCCTGTTGGCAGGCTTGCGGCACATCGAGCTGGCGGAACTGAGCGGACACACCTACCAACATGCCGACGTCCATGCCATCCGACACTGCTTTCGCGTCGTTAGTTCGCTCGATTCGATGGTGCTGGGCGAGTCGCAGATCCTCTGGCAGGCTCGACAGGCCATCGAAACGGCCGACCGCGCCGACGCGCTGGGCACAACGCTGCGCGAGGTATTCGACCGTGCGTTTACCGTCGCCCGCCGTGTGCGAAACGAAACGCAGATCGCAGCCGGCCGTGCCAGTATTGGCAGCCTGGCCGTCGATTTTGCCAGGCAGATTTTCACCCAGCTCGCTGAGCGAACCGTGCTGATGATCGGCGCGGGCAAGATGGGCCGAACCACTGTGCGACACCTGATCGGCCAGGGCGCCGCCGACGTGATGGTGACCAACCGAACCTTCGCACGCGCCGAGCAGATGGCCGCACAACTTCAGGCCGCCGCCGTGGCGTACGAGCAGTTGGACGATCATCTGGCCGCGGCCGACATCGTCATCACCTGCACCGGATCGGACGAGCCGATCATCGGCCCGGCGAAGATGACTGAGGTTCTGCGCCGCCGGTCGTATCGGCCTGTGCTCATCGTTGACATCGCCGTACCGCGGGACGTCGACCAGGCGGTCGGCGACTTCGACCACGTCTACCTCTACAACATCGACGACTTGCAGGGCATTGTCGACGCGACGCTGGCCGAACGTCAGCAGGAGATCGCCGCCTGCAACGCGATCATCGAGGAGGAGCTGCTGGCATTCTTGCAGCATCGACAGTCGCGCGATGCGGGCCCGGTGCTCGCCCTGCTGCGCGAGCGCCTCGACCGGATCGCCGAGCAGGAGCTCCAGTGGGCCCTGCCCAAGCTCACCAACGACGTCGAAAAGAATCAACAGGTGATTCGGCACTTCAAGCACCGCCTCGTGCAGAAAGTGCTGCATTTTCCCAGGACCTACCTCAGCGAACGGGCGCAGGACGGATCGAGCGCGATCCACGCGGAAGTATTGCGCCAACTTTTTGACTTGACCGAAGAGGAATAGCCTTGTCGACGGCGCGGCGTCTGAGCGGCTGGTGGTTTGCGGTGCTGGCCGTGGGCGCGATTGTGCTGGTGGCGCTGGAGTCGCCGCTGGCTGCGCTCATCGTCTCGTCCGACGGCCTGCTGGCTGCCGCCATACTGGCCGCCGCCACCGGCCTGGGCCTGTGGATCGTGCGACTGCTCCGCCTGCATCACCAGCCCATCTCCTGGCAACTGTTGCTTGCAGCCGGGCTGGGCGTGGGGTGCCTTTCGCTGTTGGTTTTGCTGCTGGGGCTGCTGGGAGTGCTGCACCGCACGCTGTGGATCGCGCTGCTGGTGGCGATGGGCGCCGCCGGCGCCGTCCGCATCCGGCGCTGGGCCGTCGATCCGCACGTAACGATCGAAGCCAGCCCGCAGGGGGCCGACTGGCTTTGGCTCGCCGCCGTTCCCACGCTGGCGATCGCGCTGCTGGTGGCGACCGTGCCCCCGGGCCTGCTCTGGCGGGCCGAGGCCGGCGGCTACGACGTGCTCGAGTATCACCTCAACGTGCCCAAGGAGTACTTCCAGGCAGGACAGATCGTCTTCCTTCGCCACAACGTCTACAGCAACATGCCCGCCAACGCCGAGATGCTCTACCTGCTGGCGATGGTACTGCGCGGCGACGTGTGGCAGGCGGCCAGCCTCGCCAAAATGCTCAACGCCGCCCTGGCCGTTCTCTCCGTGGCGGCCGTCTGGCTGGCCGGCAGGCAGTTCGATCGCACCACCGGTCTAATCGCCGGGTTGGCAGCCGCGACCTGCCCGTGGCTGGCGTATCTTTCGGGCGTGGCCTACGTCGAAAACGGGATGCTGTTCGCCGGCTCGCTGGCGGTGGCGACGCTGCTTCGCTGGTGGTCGCAGCGCCACGACGCCGACGCCTGGCGATGGGCAGCCGTCACCGGCCTACTGATCGGGCTGGCGTGCGGATACAAGTACACCGCGCTCGCCCTGCTGGCGGCACCCGTGCTGGCGGTGGTGGCCGCGATGACGCTGCTGAGTCGGCAGCGACGGGCGGTGCTGCTGGTTCTGTTCGCCCTGTGCGGCGCGATCACATTCGGGCCCTGGGCGGCCAAGAACTTCCGTATGACCGGCAACCCCCTTTTCCCACTGGCCTATCGCGTGTTCGGCGCCAAGACGGGCGTGTGGGACGATCAGCTCGCGCAGCGATGGCACGAGGGACACAAGCCCGACGTCGAGAACCGCTCGCTGGCCGGTCGTCTACGCACCCTCAACAACGCCGTGCTGGGCGAGGCGCGATATGGGCGCTACCTGCCGTTCGCACTGGCCGTGCCGATCTTGCTCAGCCGTCGCCGTCGAGACGGTCGCGACATGATCCTCGCCTGGCTGGTGGTCGCGGCGCTATTGGCATGGCTGGCGCTGACGCACCTGGTCGATCGGTTTGCGGTGCTGATCCTGCCGCCGCTGCTGCTGCTGGCCGGACGTGCGTGGTCGGCGTGGGCGCACCGGGCCTACCATGCGCTGGTGGCAGCCGGCGTGGCGGCGCTGGTGG
>CBFCZG010000150.1:0-10043 GCA_965602375.1 uncultured Phycisphaerae bacterium
CACGTCGTATGTAGTGGCCGTGCCGACCGGGCCGTCGTCGCCGGGCGCCGTCCAGGTCAGGTCTACGCTGGTCGACTGCGGGTTGCTCGCCGCCAGGTCGGTGATCGCATCGGGTGCCGTCTCGTCCGGTGGCAAGACGCGCGGCACGAACGCCCAGCTCGGATCCTCGTTGAGCAAGTCCTTGCTATAGACGTGGGTGTCGAGCCAGGACCACGTTGCCATCCCGCCGGGCATCTCGGTGATGAATGAGGCCGCCCCCAGCGCATAGTAGCGATAACTGCCGGGGCTGTCCGGGTTCGGGAAATCGGACGGTCCGATCGGGTCGAGGAACGCGTCGTTCACTCCCTGCCAGGTGTCGATGATGATGGCATTATTCGGATCGTTGGGGTCCAGCAGATGTGTCGGCATGTGGTAGTTACAGCTTCGATACGGGTTCGATCCCGTCCCCGTCACGCGTCCAATCAGCGACTGGCCAAGCCACTCAATCCTGTCCTGCGTGTCGTAGCCGATCTCCTTCATGTGACCGGTAACGATCAGGTTCATGTCCTCCTGCCACGGCGAACAGTAGAACGCGACATCCGGGCCCATCTCCCCGTTGATGTCAGGCCGACTTATCTGCGAGATGATCTCCAGGAACCGCAGCGTGGGGTAGTATTGGCTGAAATAGACCGTCTGCCACATCGCCAGGTTGTTCAGTATCTTCTGGTGGAAGTAGCTCTTTTCGAGTGTGTCCTCATCCGGCGCCAGGTTGGCCGTGTCGGCGATGTTCCGCAGCCGCCACGCGATACCCCGACTCTGGTCGAAGATGTGTCCGGAGGAATAGTTGCGCCTGAGCCAGTTGTCGTCGCTCAGGTCCCATCCAGCCACGAAGTACATCTCCTCCAGGTAGTAGTAGTCACCGGTCACGATGTACGGAATGCAGGGCAACGACGGCTGGTGCGCCCCATCGATCGTCCATCCTGTGTCCGTCGGACCGACTGGCGGCGGCAGGCGATCTTCCTCGTTCATGTCGCCGAAGTCCCACCAGCCCGTCCACACCGTCGGCCGGTCATCGATGCTCAACACGTGCTGATAGAAGGCGCGGTTCGGGTCCGACTCGCGGATGTGCCAAGGAATGCTGCCGCACAATTCGCCATGATTGAGGGTTACCTCCTTAAGCCGATTGTCCATGCTTAGCAGGTAGCGAGCCGCCCATGTGGGATACAGGCCGATTTCCTCCCGCCCGCCGGACGACGGCATGTACATCATCATCTGCCCGTTGCCCATGATGTCGTGGTTCGAGCCGAGCCACGATCCGTACGCCGAGGCCAGCGTACTCTCGGGCACGACCAGCGACGTGTCGTACTTGGGCAGCATGCCCGTCTCGATGATGTAGTCGAGGTCGTACTGAATCTCCACCGTTGGTGGCTCGGACCCCAGCCAGAACACTTTGCGCCACCGGCCATTGAAGTTGTGTGTGAAGCCCGTCTTGGCAAACACCGAAACGGGACTGGCGTTGCCCAACTTCAAATCAAAGTCGTATGTGACGTTGCCGCGGTAGTCGCTCCAGCAGTTCTCGACCACCGTATCGATCCGCATACCGCTCCAGCCGGTGTAGGTTCGTACGTAGTACTGCACGTTGAGCTGGTTCTCGATGTTGAAGTCCAGGTCTCGAATCAGGACCTCGGTACAGATCTCGCCCTGGATCCAGTAGCGCGGACTGGCCAGGCCTTGCAGCAGCGACCGGCCGGAGACTGTATAGTTGTTGCTGTTGACCGTCAGGTCCATCGACGCTTCGAAGTCGGTCGCGAGCAGCTCGGTCTTGTCCATGTAGTCGCTGTTGGCGTTGGTCCCACCGTCATGGATCTCCACAACGGCCGTCGAGTCGGCATCCAGTTGCGGTATGACGAATGAGACCAAAGCATGCTTGACGCTGTTGTCCGAGTAGCGGACCTTCACGTCGGTCTGCGTGGGCCGATCCTGTCCGCCGATTCGAGCCGTGACGTTGTTGGCGACGTCGCCCTGTTTGAAGACCAGCGACAGCGTAACGGGGTAGTTCACAGTCGTTACGCTGGCCTTCTCGACAATGGACACGGTTGTTACAGGTTGGGCCGAGGCGCTGCTCATCCAGACGAAAGCCGTCGTCAGGAACATCAGTACGGTGCGTCGACACATCGGGTCATCTCCTAAATCATGGGACTTGCATGACTTATGACGTCATGGCATGACGAAATGCCTATGGAACGCGATTGCGTAGAGTTGTCAGGTCACTCAGAGCGAACGTTGTACCGGACGCCACCCAGGCCCCAGGAAGTTGAGGCGCCGTCAGCACGACGTAACGACCGGTAGCCGCGAGACCGCGCCATCAGAACGAACAGGGTGTCGATTCGCTAAGACGTGCTGCGCGCCAACACCATGCCGTGGAACCACAGCCACCGTAGCACCAACGAGCAGGGCACGCCGAGTTGGTGCGTACCACCTGCTCCATGGTATCGCCAGCGTATTGTGCGCGCAAAACTCGTACCTCGCCGAGCACCGCCGGTCCGCTCTGTCGCACGACAACTCGTAACGTCCGTCTGAGCAAATACTTACAGAGGGTTCGGGGCAGGCTGAGCGTTATTGTTCCCTGCGGCTGAGTATGTTTGCGATGTGGCCGGACATGCACGCGTGGTCCGTACCGCGCAGGAGTGGCTGCGTAAGGTCCGTGAATACGCTTACTTATGGATTGGTTGTGTCCGTTGTCGTAACGCTACTTGATGCGGGCCGCGAGTTGCGGATGAGGTACGCAGCGGGCGGTTGATCGCAGGCCATCGGTGCTGCTCAGAGAAGGTAGGACAGCGGCACACCTGTCGCTGGCGGCGCTACGGTCGTTGCCAGATTGGGCGACAACAGACGAGCGTCTCTGCGATGGCGGTATGCCGTCGCGGATGCGTTCGGTCGCGCTGCGAGGGTCACAGCGGGCCGGAAAATGACGCTGTCATCAACGCGAAGTCGGCCAGGTCGCCGTCGCCGTCGCTGTCCAGGTCGGCTTCTGGAGTGCCCGGTGCCACACCCGGGCCCAGCATTGCCGCGGCGAACGAGGCGTAGTCGTCCCGGTCGACGTCACCGTCGGTATCGAGATCGCCCAACGTGTGCACAGTAACGACGGCTGCTTTGTTGGCGCTGTTGCCGTAGTCGTTGCCGGTGAGTGTACATTTGATCAGGTAGATCGGATCGGCTGACGGCGCCTCCGGGGATGCGTAGACGGCCCAGTTGTCACTGCTTCCGCCGCCGGAGACGAGCACCATCACCTGTCCGGTGTTGGGGTTGGTCGGTGCCTGCCAGGTGTAGGTGTAGGTGCTGTTGGAATACGGATCATCGAGGAACGAAGCCGTCACCGCCACCTGCTGCGAGGTCGAGCCGGGCGGGTTCTCATAGATCCAATCGACGTCGCCGGTCACGTCGGCTCGCGGCACGTCGATCTGACCGGTGATGTCGGTGAAGGGCGTGGGCACGGGGCTCAGGCTGCCACCGGGCAGTATGTCGCACAATGTTTCCTGCCCGTCTACGATGCGCATGGCCAGGTGAGCGAATCGCGGCATCTCGATGATGCTCAGCCCCTCCCACTGCAGCCGGTAGTTCAGATGCAGATGACCGTGGAGGATCCACTTGGCGTCCGGATAGCGCCAGAGCATCTCCATCAGCTTCTGCCCCTCGCCGAAAAAGAAGTGCGGTACCCCGCCGGGCATGTCCACCACCGGCTCATGGAAGAAGACGAACGTGGTCTTGCCGCGGTTTGCCTCCAGGTCCTGCTCAAGCCACTGCCACTGCTCGGGCGAAAGGTAATCGAAGTACCACGATCCGCCATAGCACTTGTGCTGGTCGAGGCAGATGAAGTGGAAGCCGCGATAGTCGAACGACCAGTAGCGGTATCGCCCCCAGTCCTCGCCTTCCAGATCGGGCACGACGCCGGGATACAGACCCTCTAACCACCAGCCCTTGCCCGGTCCGTCGCACTCGTGGTTGCCGATGCTGATGAAGAACGGCGGCACGTCGGCCACGCCGTTGTAGACCTGCATCAGATGGGCCGGCTGATCGACGCCGCCAACGGCCCCGGGTCCGCCGCCGAGATCACCGGTCACCAAGCCGAACTTCACCTGCGAGTCGGCCCAGCGGGTGAACATGGTGGTGATTTCGGGAACGTAATCACCATAGCTGTAGTAATCAATGTGAATATCGGTGTCTATGGCGAACGCCCAGGGATCGACCAAGTTGTCGGGATCGTCGAGCTGGCTCTCGTAGTGCGCCTTCAGCGCGAGCGTCGGCCCGACGCCTGGTGTGCCGGCAGTGGTGGTCTGGCTGGCGATGTTGGACAGCGCCGACGTGTTGCCCTCGTCGTCGTCCGCCTTCACCGCGAAGTAATACTGTGTTGAGGGCAACAGGCCGGTAACGGTAAAGGCCTCTGCGCTGCCGGCTGGCTGCGGGTTGGGCTCGCCGGTTGCGCGCGTTGCGCCAGCCCAGTTCGCGTTGCTGATCGTTGCCGTGCTGTATCGCACATCGTAGGCGGCTGCGACCCCAGCCACGCCGTCGTCTCCCGGAGCCGTCCAACTCAGCCGAACGCTGGCGGACGTCGGGTTCGACGCTGCCAAATCGCTGACAGCCGCTGGTGGGATGGTGTCCAACGCTTGGGTCCTCGCCGACGCCACGTTCGAGAGGTCCGAGGCGTTGTCGGCTTCGTCGTAGACCTTCAGCGCAAAGTAGTAGGTGGTGTCCGGCGTCAGGCCGGTTACCAACAGCGTCTCGCTCTGGCCGGGGGCATTGGGAATCAGGGTCTGGCTGATGGGCGTGGATGAGTCGAAGTTGCTCGCGTCAATGGACGAGGTCGAGTAGCGAACGTCGTAATGATCGGCAGTTCCAGCCATACCGTCGTCACCGGTAGCGGTCCAGGCAAGCAGCAACTGGTCGGTACCTACGCTGCCGGTGGCCAGATCGGTTGGCGCCGCCGGAGGCGTCACGTCCGGCGGCGTGGTGTCGGCCGACAGCACGTTGGAAAGATCGGAGATAAGACCATCGCACGGACCGTGGCATTTCATGGCGAAGTAGTAGGTGGTGCTGGAAGCCAGACCTTCCGCCCAGCACGTCTGCGGCGTGCCCTCTGAGGCGGGCGTGGGCACACCAGGCACGAGCGTGGCCGAGTCGAAATTGCCCGCGTCAATGACCGACGTAGAGTAACGCAATTCGTAGGAGCCAACGCTTTGACCTTGCACCACCGCGGACGGTGCGGTCCATTGCAGCTCCAATCTTGTAGCGTCGGCGGTCAATAGCGAAAGATCGGTCACCGGTTCGGGCGGCAGGCATCCCGAGAGATAAGTAATTATCAGCTTTGGCCGATCGGCGGCACTCATGGCTTCGCGGGGACGGACATTGTGCAGGTGCGAGTCGGCGGCCGGGTCGGCCGGCGCGAGCTTCAGGCCGTAGTTGGGTTGGCCGTCGGCCCAGTCCTGCACCAGCGCCAGCCCCGATGCATTCAGCGCCCAGGTCTTCTGGGTCCAAGGGTCGGCGGCGGCTTCATACAGGATGAGCGTATCGGAGACGACGGTGGAGGTGGACGGCTGGTTGGCCCAAGTGACCGTCATCTCGCCCCAGGCGGCGTCAATCTGGACGAAATGAGCGGGTAGATCGCCACCCCAGTCGGTCTCGGCCCGGGTGGTCAACACGATCTGCGCCGACTGCACGGTGATTGCGCCCAGCCCCGATAGATCCCACTTGAAGAGGCAATGTCGCTTGTACGCTCCGCTGGCCCCGGCAAGTTCCAGCGGATCATCGCTGCCGTAGTTGTCGTTCTGGGCGACTGAGACACCGTATACCCACGAGTCCTCGACGGCCAGCAGCTCGGTGGTATCCGCCGGTGAGGGTGTCGGATGGACGCACAGCCCAAGAAGCAGTGTTATAGTTGATATGCCGTTTCTCATTTGTCCAGTGTTTGCAGCCCCTTGACCTTACAAGGCGCCGCTGAAGCCTGCGACGAAGAGCGCCGCGTCGGCCAAGTCACAATCGCCATCGCCGTCCAGGTCGGCCTCGGGGACTGCAGTCGGCACACCTGGTCCGACCATCGCGCTGACGAAAGTGGCCATGTCGTCGAGATCGACATCCAGATCGCCGTCGGTGTCGCCGGCGATGTGTGCGACGAATGCCCAGGTCGGGTCGACAGCCGAACCGGCGGGGTCGTAGACGCCTTCGTGGAGCCATTTGTAAGCCGGCAAGCCTTGCGGCATTTCGGTCACCAGCGCGAGAGCAGCCCGGGCCTGGCCGTGGTAGTAACCTTCGAATGTGGTCGGACCTACGTCGTCGACGAATCCGTCGTTCACCTCAACCCAGGTTTCGATGATGGCCGGCTGGCCCGTGCCGTCGTACAGATGGGTAGGCAGTTTGTACGGCGTGCCGCGATACCAGTTCATATCGGGATGGCGGTACCTGTTGATGAGTGACTCGCCAAGCCACTGAATCATGGCCGTGGTGTCGAAGCCGATATCGCGCATGTGGGCGGCCACCATGAGGACGAAGTCGTCCTGCCACGGCAGGCTGTAATAGGCGACGTTGGGGTCCAACTCGGGCGCGGCACGGTCGGCCGGCGAGATGATCTGGAGGTAGCGAACGGTGGGGAAGTATTCGCTGATGTAGATATCATCCCAGTGGGCGATGTTGTTGGCTACCTTCTGAGCGAAGTAGTCCTTCTCGAGGACGTCGTCGTCGGGTGCGAGGTTGGCGGCGTCGGCCAGGTTGCGGGTGCGCCACGCAATGCCGCGGGCCTGGTCGTGGATCCACCCGGCGTCGTAACCCCGGGACGAGAAGTTCATGTCACTCAGATCCCACCCAGCCCAGAAGTACATCTCCTCAAGGTAGTAGTAGTCGCCGGTGACCAGATAGGGAATGCAGGCCAGCGAGGGCTGATGGGCGCCGTCGACGCTCCACTCGGTGCTGGTCGACCCGATCGGTGCAGGCAGGCGGTCGGCGGCGGCGGTAGGCCCGAAGTCCCACCACCCGGTCCAGACGGTCGGGCGATCGTCGATGCTGAGCACGTGCTGATAGAACGTGCGCGTCGGGTCCGACTCGCGGATGTGGATCGGAATGCTGCCCGACAGGTCGCCGTAGTTCAGCGTGACCTCGCGGAGGCGGTTGTCCATGCTCAACAGGTAACGAGCGGCCCAGGCGGGGTACACACCGATGTCTTCCCGGCCGCCGCTCGATGGGAAATAGCGCATGATCCGGCCGCCCTGCATGATGTCGTGATCGCTGCTTAGCCACCAGCTATACGCCGATGCCAGCGTGGACTCGGGGACGGTCAGCGAGGTGTCGTACGGCGGGAGCGTGCCCGTGCCGATCACGTCGTCGAGATGGTAGCGGATCTCGATCTCCGGCGGCTCGTTGCCGAGCCAGAACGTCTTGCGCCAGCGTGCGTTGACGTTGTGTGTGAAGTCGGTGCGGCTGAGGACCATGGTCGGATCGGCCAGGCCGAGGTGCAGATCGAAGTCGTACGTGAGGTTGCCGCGAAAGTCGCTCCAGCAGTTCTCGACGACGGTATCGATGCGAATGCCGTCCCAGCCCGGATAGAGACGAACGTAGTACTGGACGTTAAGCTGGTTCTCCACGTTGACGTTCAGGTCGCGGATCAGCAGTTCGCAGCACACGTCGCCTTGGAGCCAGTAACGCACCTCGGGCAGTCCGGCGAGCAGTTGCCGGGCTGAAATACTGTGCGCGTTACCGTTGACGGTCAAATCCAGGACGGCTTCGAAGTCGGTGGCCAACAGCTCGTCCACGTCGACATAGTCGCTGTCGGCGTTGCTTCCGCCGCCCAGGATTTCGACGAAGACCTGTCCGCCCGCCGGCATGACCGGCAAGATGAACGAGACTACGGCGTGTTTCACGCTGCCGTCAGCGTAACGTACTTTCGTATCCGTCTGCGTCGGCAGCATGTCGCCGTCCACCCGTGCTGTGACGGCCGAGGCGACCTGACCCTCGCGGAACACCAGGGACAATGTGATGGGGTAACCGTTTGTGGTTGTGTTGGACTTGTCTACGAGCGTCACGGTGGTTACCAACGGTGGCTCGGCTGTGGTGGCGACCACCCCATTGGACAGGCCCGACAGGTTGTCCGCTTCATCGGCGGTGCGCACGGCGAGGTAGTACGTGGTGACCGGCAGCAGCCCCGTGACGCGAGTCGATTCGATCGTGCCGGCCGGCTGCGGCACCGGCGGCGCCGGTAGCGGCGTGGCTTGGTCCCAGTTGGCCAAGTCGATGGGTGCGGTGCTCTGTCGAATGTCATAGCGCGCAGCTTGACCGGCTTGCCCGTCGTCACCCGGCGCCGTCCATCGCAGGCTGATGCTGCGATCGTCGACGGCCGTCACGGTCAGGTCGGCTATGGGGGCCGGCGGTGTCTGGTCGGGCGGTCGCGTAGTGACGGCGAGTACGTTGGACAGTGGCGAGACGTTGTCCGCCTCGTCGACGACCTTGAGAGCGACGTAGTACGTCGTGTCGGGTGTGAGGGCCGTTAGCGTAAGCGTTTCCATAGAAAAGGGATGGGCCGGCGTGATATCCTGATCGACGAGCGTCGCGGATGCGAAGGTGGCGTCTGTGATCTCCCACGTTGCGTACCGGATCACGTAATGGTCGGCGCGTCCGATCCATCCGTCATCGCCGGATGCAACCCACACGAACGAGAACCACGTGTCGTCGAGAGTGACGGCCTCCAGGCTGTTGACGGCCGCGGGCGGAGTTGTGTCCGGCGGATCGGTAGTTACGACCAACACGTTCGACAGTGGCGAGAGCAGGCCGCCGTACGGACTGATGCTGCGCAGGGCGAGGTAGTACGTCGTGTCCGGCGCCAGATCGGTGACGATGTGCGACTGCACGGTCCCGGCGATGGCAGGGGTGGGCACATCGGCCACAGCGGTTGCCAGATCGAAATTCGCTTCGTCGATGGGCCACGTGGCGATGCGTAGGTCGTAGCTGCCCGTGGCTTCGTCGTAGACCAAACCCGCGGGCGCGGTCCATTGCAGTTCGATCTGTGTCGTGTCGACGTCGGTGGCGGCCAGATCGGTGACGGCCTCGGGCACGGACAGGACAGCGTAGCCCAGGACCAGCTTGGGATGATCGAGCGAGTCGGCGGCTTCGCGAGATCGAACCTGTTGGGTATGGGACTCGGCTGTCAGATCGACGGGCCGAAGCTTGAGCCCGAAATTGGGTTGGCCCTGCGTCCAGGCGTTAATCAGATCGATCCCGACGGCGTTGAGCGTGAAGGTCCGTTGGTGCCACGGGTCGGCGTAGACGCCGATGAAGTCGAGTGTGTCGGATGCGACCGTGGTGGCCATCGGCGCGTTGCTGAACGTGACGGTGGTTTCGGACCAGTCGGCATCGTTGGCGGCGAGATATGCGTGGAGGTCGCCGCCCCAGTCCATCGCGGCTCGCATGCGCAGGACTACCTGGGCCGAAAGGACTTGCACTTCGGGGTCATCGAAGATGGGAAGACTGGCGAGGTCCCACTTGAACAGCGCGTGACGCTTGTAGTTGGTGGACGTGCCGGCGACCTCGAGTACGTCGGCCGATCCGTAGTTGCCGCCGGGTACGGCGCCGTAAACCCAGGCGTCGTCTGACGCGACGACCTCGATGGTCTCTGCGTGCACGGTGGACGCAATAAGCAGCAGGAAGGTTGCTGCGGCGCGAACGAGGCACGATGTCGCGCCCGAGAGAACGTTGTTGCGGCGGGTCATGACGACTCCGTTGGTTCGGGTCGACTTCAGGCTATGCCTTGAAGTCGGTTCAGGGATACCGAAGTTGGCCAAGTCGGCTTAATCCGCTCTCAGAACCGATACGATACGAACGAACACTCGATACCATGCCCTTGTTCGTCCGTCTTAGCAAACGGTCCCCCCGTCCGCGGGCCGCAAGCCGAGGGCCTATAGGCATCCAACTCGGCATCGGGACCGACGTGGCGCCGGCCCCGATTGATTGCCTCGACACCACCGCTGTCCGTCCTACGGCTTGGCCGGGATACGATGACTCATGTTGCTCTTGACCACGCCGTAGTC
>CBFCZG010000151.1:0-10022 GCA_965602375.1 uncultured Phycisphaerae bacterium
CGATGCTTTCGACGCGATCAGTCGAAGCTTCAGCTATATTTTCTCGCGCCCTTGGCGGCTTGGCTGGTACCTGTTGGTGTCGGTGGTATACGGCACGATCTGCCTGTTGTTCGTGAAGTTCCTTGCCTTTCTGCTGTTGCGGCTGGCACACGCGGCCGCCGGACTGGGCATGAACCTCGACGGGGCGTCGAAGCTGGCGACCTACGGTAAGCTTGATGCGATCTGGGGCGCGCCGATCTGGGGCGTGTCGCTGTTTGGCGAGTTCCGTCACGTGCCGCTGGGCGGGGCTGAACTGGTCGCGGCAATTCTGATCGCGATTTTCGTGTTCCTGGTCATCGGTACGGTTACGGCGTTCGTCGCGAGCTTCTTCTTCTCAGCGAGCACGGTGATGTATCTGCTCCTTCGCCGCGAGGTCGACGCGACGGATCTGGAGGACGTCTACGTGGAGGAGGAGGAAGAGCCTTTCGAGCCGCCGGCGGCCCCGGAAGGCGAGGAGGCGCCCGCGACGGAGGGCGCGGCGGGCGAGCCCGAGCAGCCGTCGGAGCCGGATTCGTCCGAGCAGGGCGGCGAGCCGACCGAGCCGCAGCAGGACCAGACATAGGGCAGGGCGTCATAGCCTTACCTTTGATGATGAGAGTTACAGGAGGCCGGGCCTGGCATTGGCGCCGGCCTCCTTGCTTGCGCCGGGAGCCGGGTGGTTGTGTCGACGGCAGGTTCTGGTATAACAGCCCGGCAACCATCGGTTGGCCCGCGTTCGGCGGAGGTGATCCATGGCAAAAGTGGCAATGATTTACGCGGCGGCCGGCGCCAGCACGCGTTTTGGCGGCAAGGTGAAGAAGGCGTTCGCGCTGATGGAGGATCGTCCGGTCTTCATTCGGTCGATCGAGCTTTTCATCAATCGCGACGATTGCTGCCAGCACATAGTGGTGGTCGCGCCGGAAGATCTGGAGATGGTGAAGACCAAGTATGCGGCCAATCTGGCGCTGATGGGGGTCAAGGCGGTAGCCGGGGGCAGCGAGCGGCACGAATCGGTGGCCAACGCGCTGAAGGAGGTGGACGAGCAGGCCGATCTGGTGGGGATTCACGATGCGGTCCGCCCGTGTGTGGCCGAGCGGTGGATCGATGCGGTGTTTGCCGAGGCGGGCAAGAGCGGGGCGGCGATCCTGGCGGCTCCGTTGTATGGGACGATCAAGCGCGTGAGCGGGGCCAAAGTGGTCGACGAAACCCTCTCACG
This sequence comes from uncultured Phycisphaerae bacterium, assembly GCA_965602375.1. Taxonomy (GTDB): domain Bacteria; phylum Planctomycetota; class Phycisphaerae; order UBA1845; family DATKUK01; genus DATKUK01. Next base: position 1,235 of record CBFCZG010000151.1, read on the forward strand.
TGAGGGGCTCTACGAAGCGCAGACCCCACAGGTATTTACGCGGCAGCTTATTCTTGACGCCTACGAGCGGATCGGCCAGGTGGAGGGGCCCATCACCGACGACGCGCAACTGGTCGAGGCGATGGGGCATCCTGTAAGCGTAGTGGAGTCTGACATCAGCAATCTGAAGATCACGCGGCTGGATGACGTGCGCCTGGCGGTGGGGCTGATCAAGAGCCGTCCGAAGAAGCGCGTGGGTCCTCGCGGGCCCTTCGAGGAAGCGCAGTGGTAATGGCGCGGCACCGCCGGGCGGGCTTGACCGCGCGTGGCATGGCGGGTGTAATCAGACTTCCGGCCCATTTTCGCCGATCGGCCGGTGGATGCGAGGTGGTCCAATGAGCGCGAGAGCATCGGTGTGGGTGTTGGGCGTGGCCGTCTGCGCGTGCCTGGCCGGGTGCAAGACGGACGCCCTTCATGGTGAGCCCGAGGCGCCGGCCGGTCCGACGACCGATCTGACGAATCCGGAGAACGTCGAGGTCGAATCGGTGCGGGTGATCGGCCAGCAGGAGGTGGACCTGGTCGAGCAGGTGGTCAGGTGCCGGGCGTTGTATGCTCGCTATCTGGAGGCGCTGCGCGAGTACTACGAGAAGAACGGCCTGGTTGACAAGCTTACCTGGGCCGAACACGAGCTGGACGATTTGCGCCATATCAAGCCGTACAAGTATCTTCTGGCTGCGGAGGTGCCGGATACGGCCTTTCAGCCGGTTGACTCGATTGCTGAGGCCGACGCGCTGTTCGATGAGGCGATGCAGCTGATGAAGAAGGGCGGGCATGGCGTTCCCGCGCTTTACTACGAACGGAAGATGAAGGAAGCGTTGACCAGGCTCAAGCAGTTGCTCCGGGAGTATCCCACGAGCGACAAGATCGCGGAGGCTGCCTACTGGTGCGGGTTCATTCACAAGGAGTATTTCAAGGGTGACGAGCGGATCGCGGTGCGCTGGTTCCAGCGTGCGTGGGAGTGGGATCCGGACATCCAGTTGCCCGCGCGGTTCGAGGCCGCCGTCATCTATGACCGTCGCCTGCACGAGCGGGCCAAGGCGCTGGAGCTGTATCGGGCAGTGATCGAGTACGAGACGTTCAACAAGTCGACGATGCTCTACGCCGCGGACCGCATCGAGCAACTGACCGACGAAGAGGAAAGCTACATGGCGCCGGACGCTGCGACTCAGGTGCCGCGGGCCGAACCGGTGGGCGACTAAGGCTCTGTCCTGGAAAGAGGTCCGCCCGATGGTGCCCCGTGGGGGCCGGGTCTACCGGCAGATGGTACGTCAGGTTTGAACGCAAACCGCCCCGGCGATTCCGGCGACACGGGGCGGTTTCTTTGTAGGGAGTCAGGAGGCGAAGAATGGGCCAATCCGATCAGGCTGTCAGGTTTGCGATCGTCGGACTGGGTATGGGGTTCGGGCGAGCGGAGCTTTGCCGACAGACCGCGGGCGCAAAGCTGTCGGCCGTGTGTGACATCGACGATGAACGTTGTGCGCGCGCCGAGCGGGAGCTTGAGGTGCCCGTTGTGCGTGACTACGGCGCGCTGTTGAAGCGAGACGATGTCGACGTGGTATTCCTGCTGACCCCCAGCGGCATGCACACCGAGATGGGCGTGGCTGCGGCCCGGATGGGCAAGCACCTGGTGTGCACCAAGCCGCTCGACGTGACGTTGGAGGCCTGCGATTCATTGATCGGCGCGTGTCGCGAGGCGGGTGTGCTGCTGGCGGTCGACTTTCAAGAGAGGTACACCGAGAAGGTCTACCGGATGCGCAAGGCGCTGGAAACGGGGTTGCTGGGTGATCTGATTCTTCTGGAAGCCCGTCTGAAGTGGTTTCGCGCCGACGCATATTACGAAGGTTGGCACGGTACGTGGAAGCTGGACGGCGGCGGGTCGCTGATGAACCAGACGGTACATTTGATCGACCTGCTGCAATGGTTTGGCGGGCCCATCGAGCGGGTGTGCGGTCAGATGGCGGTGCGCGATCACCAGATCGAGACCGAGGACGTTGCCACAGCCGGCGTGCAGTTTGCCAATGGCGCTTTTGGCTCGATCGTGGGCACGACGACGTTCCCGAGCAGTGACGTATACGAGTTCGAGGTACACGGTACGAAAGCGGCTGCCGGGCGGGGTACAGTTTTGGGCGAATATTGGCGGGCGCGAGACGAGAGTGTGGCCGAGCCCGAGGCCGCGGAGGGCGAGCCGTCGAACATCTTCGAGGACGTGGTGCGACACCTGCGGACAGACAAACCGGTCGCCTGCGACGGCGTGGAGGGGCGCAAGAGCGTCGAGTTGATCCTAGCCATCTATAAGTCGGCGATTGAGGGGCGAGCTATTGAGTTGCCGCTGGACGGTTTCACGCCGCCCGCGTCGTAGGATCCATGCACGATGTATCGACTGGCGGTTTGCAATGAGCTGTGGGGCGATGCGCCGATCGAAGAGGTGTTCGACAGAGCGGCGTCGCTGGGCTATGAGGGGGTGGAGATCGCGCCGTTCACACTGGCCGAGTCGGTAGAGCAGATCAGCGCGGAGCGCCGCAGGGCGATTCGCCGTGCAGCCGAGGTGTGCGGTGTGCAGATAGTCGGGCTTCATTGGCTGTTCGTCTCGCCTGCGGGTCTGCACCTGACCACGCCGGACGAGTCGGTGTGGCAACGCTCGGTCGAGTATCTCAAGGCACTGGTGGGCTTCTGTGGCGATCTGGGCGGGGCGGCCATGGTGGTCGGCTCACCCAAGCAGCGGAACGTTGCGCCGGGGCAGGATTTGGAGGATGCCCGCGAACGGGCGTGCGACGCGTTGCGCCAGGCGGGGCATGTCGCCGCCGAGCGCGGCGTGACCATCTGCTTTGAGGCGTTGCGCCCCGGGGAGACCAACTTCGTTAATACGGCTGAGCAGGCGGTGCACTTGGTTGGCCGGGTGGACCATCCCAATGTGGGCATCATGCTGGACGTGAAGGCGATGTCGGCGATGCCTGACGGGATTCTGGGGACGATCCGGCGATTTGGTCGCGTGGCGCGTCACGTACATGCGAACGATCCGTCGGGGCGCGGTCCGGGCATGAACGGGATCGACTTCGGGCCTATCATGAAGGCACTGCAAGAATCGGGTTTCGACGGCTGGGTATCGGTGGAACCGTTCGACTACCGACCTGACGCCGACACGGTGGCCCGGACGGCCATCGAGACCTTGCGCAAGGCGATGGAGTAGGAAGTTATGTCGCAGAAGGTAAAGATCGGTGTGGCCGCGATCTCGATGGAGCCGGTGTCGATCGAGCAGCGTCAGCGGGACATCGTCGAGATGATCGCGCGTGCGGGCGCGGCGGGCTGTCAGCTCGTGTGCTTTCCGGAGTTCGTGCAGATGCAGCGAACGACCGAGGCGATGGCGGATGTGGAGACCGGCTGCGACGACGTGTACGCCCGCTATGCCGAGGCCGTACCTGGTGGGCCGACCTCCAAGCAGATTGCCCGGGCGTGCCGAGAGCACGGCCTCTGGGCGACATATGGGATTACGGAGCGCCGGCCGGACGGCCACGTCACCAACTCGATGGTATGGATCGATAATACGGGGCAGGTTGCTGGGCGGCACGCCAAGACGCACCTGGCGCCGGGCGAGGATGGGGAGGGCGGTATATCTCCCGGCGGCGACTTGCAGCCGCTGTCGACGCCCTTCGGGCGTGTCGGCGTGATGACCTGCTACGAGATTTACTTTCCAGAGATTGCGCGGGTGCATCAGGCGAAGGGGGCCGACTGGCTGTTCTGTCCCCATGCGGACAATCAACCGAAGTGCCTCGACGTCGCGCGTGTGCGGGCGTTCGATTCGCGGATGCCGCTGATCGTGTGTGGGTACGTCTGGCCCGAGAAGTCGGTTGATGATGCTCCAACCGGGGCGGTTTTGATCGACGCGCAGGGCGACGTGGTGGCTCGCAGCGAGAACCGGCAGATGCTTCTGGTCGTGGAGTTGGATCCGCACGATCGGCCTACCGAGGCGGCCCGATGGGATCGGCCGGACGATCGAGTTGACGCGCGCAGTTTCCGGTGGTCGCGCCGCCGGCCGGCGCTTTATGCGCCGTTGTTGGAGGGCGGTTCGGAAAAGCCGCGGCAGTGATGCGGATCGCGCGGGGCTGTCCTTATGTAGTTCGACGGCCCAGCGGGCCCGGTGCATGGCCCGGCGTCGATCGTCGACGAAGGCGAAGTCGGCCGCTGTCTTACGGGGTATCGGTCTGCGGGTCCTGCCAGGCTGGGGTGACGTTCAGCAGTTCGCGCAGTCCTTTCGTGTGGTACAGGAAGTAGTCGCGCTGGTCGGGGGGGCAGAGCTGCTCTGCCTGCCGGTATTCGCCCAGAGCCCTTTCGGTCTGGCCGTACTCGATCAGCAGCCGGGCGCGGAACAGCAAGAGTACGACGTGGGCGCGATTGCCCGGTGCGAGGGGGCGGCCAAGGTCTCCGGTCAGCAGCAACGTGGCCAAGTCATAGATCTGGTGCCACACGTTGCCGGTGGGCTTATCGAGCCATAGCAGATCGAGGCGTCGGAAGTTCTGGACGCCGACGGCGTGGGGCACGTGCTTCAGGCCGAATCTGCGGAACTCCTCGTCCCGAGCGAACCCGTGTGACATGTAGTACAGGACGAGGTAGGCGCGGCCGGTATTCGGGGCGGCTGTTGCTTGCTTGAAGGTTTCTTCGCTTCGTATGGTGTTCCACATGGCGCCGCTGTAAGCGGGCTGCCGGGTGAGATAGCGGTCGGCCTGGAAGCTCCGGTGTTCGCGGCCGAACCGACGATCGACGAACACGAACACGGCGTCGTCGGGGCGCAGTCGATCTTCAAGGAACTCGGCGCAGCCTCGCCAGTCGGGCTTGCTATACCTCTGTAGCAACCACAGGCAGCTCCGGCCACCGGTGGCCACAACCAACGCTAGACAGGCGACGATCCATAATCGGTTCAGAATCGTGCCACGCGAGGCCAGACGCGTCAGATGCGGTAAGGCCTCGACCAGTCCAACCGCCAGCAAGAGGCAGCACAGCGGGCCGAAGAACAGGAAGTATCGCTCAGCCGCTTTGATGCCCACAAAGGCAGAATAGGCCAGGAGATACGCCGGCCCGGCCAGCACCATGGCCAGGCAGACCGTCCGTTGTGCGTGGGTCTGAGGCGCCAGACGCAGCATGAGCCAAGCCAGGCCGATGACGATGGCCGTGACTTTGACCGGCCACCAGCATTCGAGGCTCTGCCGGGCCGTTGCAGCCAGCACCTCGGCGTTGCGAAGCAGCAGATCCAGGTCCACGCCTATCGGCTCGCCGCTGCGGTTCGGCGGCGTCCCCAGAAGGGCGCTAAACGCCCTGCGTTGCTCGTATCGCAGCATGTACGTGAATACGGGCGCATAGGAGAGGCCGAGCAAGATGGCGCAGCAGGCCAGACGGACGGCCGGCTGCCGCGGCAGGCTGGGGGAACGGACACTGCGGTATAGCTGGCGACTGTAGACCAGCATCGCCGTCAGGCAGGTGGCGGCCAATACGATCACCGGGCCGAAGGCGCGAGCAAGCAGCATCAACTCGGCCACCAGCAGGAAAAGCAGCCAATCCCGCCATCGATTGGCTTCCAAGGCGCGACTGAGCGTATAGAGCATGGTCAAGTAGAAGAAGACGAATATGGCGTACGGTCGGGCCTCCTGGCTGTACTGAAGATGCAGCGGTGAGACAGCCAGTGCGGCGGCCGCTACCAAAGCGACCTCAGGCGAGAAGAGTCTGCGCGACAAGAGGTACAGCATCGGCACGGCTGCAATGCCGAAGATCGCTGCGGCTAGTCGCATGGCGAAATCGGATGGATGGATGCGAAATACGACCCAGCCGATAGCGTAATCCAAGGGGGTTTGGCGCTGCAAGCGGAAGGACGAGTCGAGCATTTTGCCGAACGGCAGGGCGTACGTGCTGACCTGGCGATACTCGTCGACCCACAGGCTTTCGCGGTCCAGGCCGTGGAGTCGCAGGCCGGCTGCTGCCAGTACCAGGGCGACCACAAGGATTCGTTCGACCGAAGGGGGGATCAGGGTTGCAGTTGTGGGCGCTGCCGACGAGGGTTGCTCGAGTTCTGCCGGGGAGGTGGTGGCCTGCGGTTCGGACGGAGGAGACTCATCAGGGCACGGCGAGTGCACGGCAGGCTCCGGCGGAACAGCTTGGATAACCGTTACGGATGAACGGTTCAAAGTCTACACTGGCTAGCGTCTGCAGGCAAGAACATCGGCGTCTCGGGGTGGGGTCTAGCGGCGGATTCATCCGGGGCGCAACGACGGATGAACGCTTTGGTCTACTGCTTCTGGATCGCACCGGGCGGCACATCTCGAGACAGCGCCCGCCATAGCCCGCCGGTGTTCTGCATGAAGTAATCAAGATATTCCGGCTGAACCATATCCCGGGCGATGGTCAATTCATTTCGTGCCGCCTGGAAGAACCCACTCTCTCCCAGGATCCTGGCCTTGAGTGCGTGTGGAATGGCCCGCCCGCTGGAGTTCTCGTCGATGATCGCCGGGCCGTTTGTGCCGAGCAGGACGTCGATGATCCGGATCAGATCCTGGCGGACGCCGACCGGCGGTCCGTCGAACCACAAAAGGTCAAGCCGGGCGAACTTGCGCAGCTGCATATGCGGTGGGGGATTGAGCAGGCCGACCCCATTGAGCTCTGCGCGCGTGAGTCTGCCGTGGGTTCGGTGGAAAAGCACGAGGTAGACGCGTCCTCGCTGTGGTCGAAGCACGCCCTGGCCGTAGGACCGGGTGTACACGAATCGCCAGAGCGAGTCGGCGACCACGTTCTTATTTTCGATATACGACTGGCCGACGAACTTCCGTTGGTACTGGCCGAAGGGGACGTTGGTAAACACTACGATGGCGTCCCCGTCCTGCAATCGGTCGTTGAGGAACCTTGCGCAGCCTCGCCAGTCGGCGCGGCGCTCGGTGTGGCGATAGTCGAGATAGGCGTGGCTGCCGCCTACGACGATCAGTACGGCGACCGCGCCGAGGGCGGCCTCGCGCACCAGGGGTATGGTACGGATACGAGCGGCCGCTGCGTCGATGATCCACACCACCGCCAACGCGATGAAGCTACAGTATGTGAGCGATTGGAAGAGGAAATACTGTAGCTTGGGGGCCGTGGACGGCACCATCATCGAGTAGGCCACCAGGTACATCGCTCCAGCTGCGGGCATGCTCAGCAGGACGCCTCGCTGGATGGTGGCAAGGCGTTTCCATTGCCAGACGGTCAGGACGATGCCTAGAGCGAGCAGCACCATCTTGATCTGGTCGGCTGGTGCGATGGCTTGGCGCAGACTCATCAGCCAACGGTCTGCATTCTGGACCAGAAGCTCACCGAGGCCCGGGGCAGCTTCGGCGCCGGCGAGACTGCCCCAGACGGCCGAGTATGCCCGTTGTCGTTCATGGTGGGCCAGAGTCACCACAACGGGTATGTAGAGCGTTGCCAACACAAGCGAGCAGACAAGGAATCGCACCAACCTGGCTCGGCGCCATCCGCGTGCAAGTTCGGGTTTCAGGCCGGCAAGCCCGACGCAGACCATCGCCAGCACCATGCTGGCCGCCGCGATGGCCGGTCCGAAAGACCGGCTGAGCAGCATCAACTCGGCTGCAATACCGAAGCCCAGCCACCCCTTCCAGTCATTTCGCCGCCACGCGACGGTGAGGGCGTAGAGGGCCAACGCGTAGAAAAACACGAAGATCGTGTAGGGGCGCGCTTCCTGGCTTAGCTCGATGTGCAAGGGCGAGAAGGCCAACATCAGCGCCCCGAGAAGGGCGGTTCGAACGCAGAACAGTTTGCTTAGAAGCAGGTACACCACCAGGACCGCAGCCGTCCCGAAGACTGCCGAGGGCAGTCGGGCCGCCCAATCCGCATCGCTGACCTTGAACAGGGCCCAGCCGATCACGTAGTCCAGCGATGTCTGTCGCTGTACGGCGAAGCTGTCGGCAATGACCTCGGCGAGCGTGCCGTCATACGTGCTCGTTTGCCTGAATTCGTCGAGCCAGAGCCCTCGGTCGTTCAGTCCGACCAGGCGCATAGACCCCGCTGCGATGACGATTGCCATAACGGCCAACAGCCGCCAGCCGAAGTGACGTAGGGGCGGCATGGGTGTTGGTGATCGGTCGGCCTCAGCCGCGGCGGAAGCATCGCGACCATCTGGTGACGGGGGTGACGCGGGCGGGCCTGGATCGCTCATGTATCCTGCGGTCTCCGTATAGACGGCAAAGCGATCGGTGCAAGACGATCTGGAGTTCATGGTACCGTATGCGGTGGCCGCCTCACAAGAATTGCCGTCGAGTCGAATAGCGGTTGCCGTCGGCTGATCGGTGTACGTATAATCGCCCCTTGCGACGTGCCTCACGGTATTCCGGTCCGGTATCGGATGGGTGGATTGGAGCAAAACGGCCCAGGAAGGTGCAAAGGCGATGAAACTGGATGTGGCCATTGTCGGTGGGGGGATGATCACGCACGACCAGATACTTCCCTCGGTTTACCATCTCCAGCGTTCGGGCGTGGTCGGTGTAATCCACGTGTGCGCGCTGAACTCGGCGCCGCTGCGGGCTTTGGCACAGCAGAAGCGCTTCGAGCAGGCGTTTCCGGGTCAGACGTTCCAGGCCTATCCGGATCTGGCGACCGACGCGGACAAGATGCACCCCGAGCTGTTCAAGGACGTGATAGGCGATATGCCACCCCATCAGCTCGTGATCGTGGCCGTGCCGGATCAGTTTCATTACGAGGTGATCAAGTTCGCCCTCGAGCA
>CBFCZG010000152.1:0-9996 GCA_965602375.1 uncultured Phycisphaerae bacterium
GGCAGGGCTGAAGCGGCGGGTCGCCGCCCAGCGCGTCCGACGGATCCTGCACGATCGGCCCAACGCCGCCGCCACATACGTATCGCAGCAGACACAAGGCGACGCTGGGACCCTATCCGCTCCGGATCGAAAGGATTTGCTCTGGGCTTACCGGCGCGAGAAGGCCCTGCGGATGCTACATGGCGAATCCTCGGTGAGGTTCCCCGAGGATACCTCGCTGCCCGAAGCCCACGACCTGACCCCACCGTTGCCCAAGCTGCTAGCCGATGCCCGTGGGGTCGGATATGTGATCTTCGAGCCCGACCGTGACGGCGTGGTGCGACGACTTCCCCTCTTCGCCCGGTTTCGCGGCACGGTCCTCAAGCAGCTTGCCCTGGCTGTGGCGTGCGACATTCTCGGCGTCCCTGATGAAGGGGTCTCGCTGGAGGCGAATGGGCGCCTCTTGAAACTTGAGGCGCCTCACCGCGGGATCGTCGCTGAGGTGCCGCTCGATCGCCGCGGCGAACTGCTGATCAACTGGGCCGGAGGCAGCGCCGCCGACTGGACGGACGTGTTCACCCACGTGCCGATCACACGCGTCCTGGAGATCTACGACGCCCGCAGGGCCATCACCGAGAACCACACGCGGCTGCTGTTGGACCTGGCGGAGATGGTTCGCATCTTCACCCCGGCTGCGTACGCCGACTATGAGCTGTTGGCAAGACGCCGCAACGAGATGCAACGGCAGAGCTCCGGGCCCAAGGACGCCGTGCGGCAGGACGCCGAGCCCTCCGCGGCGTTGGCTGACCTGAACCGGCAGATCAAAAGCCTCGAGGATAGCGCTCGCTATGTGCTGAGCGAGTACTACACAGCCGCCGGGCAACAGGAGCCCTCAAACCAGCAGGAGCGGATGCTATTTGAGGCGGCCAGGCGTCTGTACCCGCGTCTGATCGAGGGGCGCCTGTCAGCTCAAATCGAAGCGGCCAACGCCCGGCTCAACGAGCAGATCCGCCGTCGAAGCGCCGAACTGAAACCTCTACTCAACGGGAAAATATGCCTGATTGGCTACACGGCCTCGGCGACGGCCGACATCAGGCCTACGCCGCTGTTCCAGAAGACGCCCGGCGTGATGGTCCACTCGAACATGCTGAACAGCCTGCTCCAGAAGCGTTTCGTCACACCGGCCGAACCGTTCGCCAATGGCTTGATGATCGTGGTCTGCGGCCTGCTGGCCACCGCCTTTACGACCGGCCGCGGCCCCAGGCTAAGTCTGCTGCTTGTGCTGCTGATGATCGGGTTGGTCTGGATCGTCCACGGCCAGATTCTCTTTGCCCACTACGAGATTTGGATCGCAGTCGTCTCGCCGATCCTCGCGGTGTTTCTGAGTTGGTCGCTGATCACCATGTACCGACAGCTGACCGAGGAACGCACCAAGCGGCAGGTGGCGGCTGCGCTGGCCCAGTACACCGCACCGGCCATCGCGCAGCAGATTGTGCAGAACCCCGCCCATTGCGATCTGTCGCCCGTACAGCGCGAGGTCACGGCCTTCTTCAGCGACTTGCGGGGCTTTACAAGCATCGCCGAGCGCCTGGGCCCCGAACGCACGCGCAGCCTGCTCGGACCCTATCTGGCCACCATGAGCGAGGTCTTGCACCACCACAACGCCCTCATTAACAAGTTCTACGGCGACGGTATCTTCGCTTTCTTCAATCCGCCCCTGCTGGTTGTGGCCCAACATGCGCAACAGGCGTGCGTGGCGGCAGTGGACAGCCTGGCGTCGCTCGAGCAACTGAAGCAGGAGCACCGGGAGGACCCGCTCGCGGATCAGTTCGACGAGCTTTACATGAGGATCGGCATCGCCACCGGGCCCGTTTACGTCGGCGACTTCGGCAGCGCCAACAAGCTTGACTATACGTGCCTGGGCGATGCGGTGAATCTGGCAGCCCGACTCGAGTCAGCCAACAAAGTCTTCGGAACACAGATTCTCATCGCCGAAAGCACAAAGAAGCTGCTCGACGACGACTTTGCGCTGCGGTATCTGGCTGATCTACAGGTTAAAGGAAAGACCGAAACCGTGCCCGTCTTCGAGCTGTTGGGCGCCACCGATCGGGTGGAAACCGACGTCCGCGCGTACGCCGACGCCTTTGCCGATGGCGTCGAGCTGTTCAAGGAGGCTCGATGGGCCGAATGTATCGCTCACTTCGAGCAGCTCGGCAGAACCCGCCCGGACGATGCGGCTGCCGACTACTACATCGAGACGTGCCGTCAGTTCCAGCAGACCGGGCCGCCCGAGGATTGGCGAGGGCAACTTCAGTTGCAGGAAAAATAACCTCTACCCGCTTGAGGCGGGAGAACTGCGGACATAAGCTCTGACACAGGGCCATCACAACGGGGTCTGGCGGCCATGATCACACTGAGTGAATACCTCATCCGTAGTTTGCACGAACGCGGCGTGCGCCACGTTTTCGGCTTGCCGGGTGACTTCGTCGTTGGCCTGTACGACATATTCGAGCGCGACGGCCGCCTGAAGCCCATCGTGATGGCCCACGAGCCCGGCGCCGGTTTCGCGGCCGACGCCTACGCACGATGCAAGGGGTTGGGCGTCGCGCTGATCACCTACTGCGTGGGTGGGCTCAACTGCGTCAACGCCGTGGCCGAAGCCTACGCCGAGAAATCACCCGTGTTGATTGTTTCGGGAGGACCGGGCATCGCAGAACGCAAACCCAATGCGCTCCTGCATCACCGCGTCAAGAATTTCGAGACACAGCGAAACGTATTTGAGGAGGTCACCTGCAAGGCGACCGTCCTCGATAACCCCGTGACCGCGCCACGTCAGATCGCCGAAACTCTCGCTACGATCAAGCGGCTGAATCGCCCGGGCTATCTCGAGATTCCGCGCGACCTGTATCTGGCGCCCGTTTCCGCTCAGCCGGTCGAACTGCCGCCGATCCCGCTCGACGCCGAGGCCCTCGAGGAACTCGTGGCCGAGTCCATCGAGATGTGCAACAACGCCGAGCGGCCGGTCCTGATGGTCGGCATCGAGGTCCATCGCCTGCGCCTGGCGGAGAAAGTGCGGCAACTCGCCGCCAAGCTGGGCGCCCGCGTAGTAACCACGCTCGAGGCCAAGGGCGTCCTGCCCGAGGATGAAACGCTGGGCGTCTACGCGGGGGCCCTCTCAAGCGGAACGCACGTTCGACAGACCGCCGAAGAAAGTGACTGCGTGCTCATGCTGGGCGCATTCATGACTGAATTCAACCTGGGCGTCTACACGGCCCATCTGGATCCCAGGCGAACGATTTCGGTCAGCAACGAGGAAGCCCGCATCGGGCACCACGTCTTCCCCGGCGTGGCGCTCGAGCCATACGTCGACGCACTGCTCGGCGCGAGGCGACTGCTGACGCATTCGATGGGCGCCACGGCCGAGCAGGTCGATCACCCGCCCGTCCCGGCGCGCGACGACGCCATCACCGTCAACGCGCTCTATCGCCTGCTCGACAAGCGAATGGATCGCGATCACGTGATCGTCTGCGACGTGGGCGACTGTCTCTTCGCCGCTATCGGTCTGCACATCCCGCAGGAAACCGGACTGCTTGCCCCGGCCAACTATACCAGCATGGGCTTCGGCGTACCGGGTGCCATCGGCGCCGAGCTGGCCCTGCCCGAGAAACGCCCCATCGTCCTGGTCGGCGACGGTGCCTTCCGCATGACGGGCAACGAGCTGGCGACGGCCGTGCGATATAAGCTTTCTCCCATCGTCATTATCCTCAACAACTCCAGCTTCGTTACGCTGCAAAACGTGGCATCCGGGCCCTTCAACGATCTGATTGCCGCCGACTACCGCCTCATGCTCGATATGTACCTGCCCGGCCGAAGCTTTCGCTGCCACACCGTCGGCGAGTTTCTCGATGCCTTCGAGGCCGCCGAGGTCCGTAAGGCTCCTGCCTTGATCGACGTGGTGATCGATCCGCAAGACTGCTCGGACGTCCTCAACACCTTCAGCGTCGAGTTGGCCCGGCGCGCGCAGTCTTCTTCACAAGTGGCACCGTCTGAGATGACGGATTGATGCAAGTCAGGTAGTCGCTTGCTCAGGCACCGGCTTGGGCGTACGACGGCCGCCTACGTAATGCCATCGATGGCGCCTCGCGCTCGCTCGGTGAGCCCGCGCGCCGTCCGTTCGTCTGCGGCCTCGGCGATCACCCGCATGATCGGCTCGGTGTTGCTCGCACGCACGTGGACCCAGCCGCCCTCGAGATCAACCCGAACCCCGTCGCTGCGATTGATGCCGCCGCTGCTGAACGCCTCTTCCACCGCCTTCAGCGCCCCCTCAACGCGCGCCGCATCACACTGAAACTTCTGCTTGATCATCACGTAACGGGGTAAGTCCCCCACCAACTCGCCGACCGTCTTGCCGCTGTCGGCCAGCAGTTGGCAGATCAGTCCGATCGCGACGAAGCTGTCGCGAACGGGAACCACGCGCGGGTCGATCACACCTCCGTTACCCTCGCCTCCGATGGTGCAGCCATGCGCGACGATGGCCTGCGCCACGTTCGCCTCGCCTACCGGTGTCCGATGAACGCGGCAACCCGCCCGCGCAGCAACATCGTCAATCAAGCGACTTGTCGAAAGGTTCGCCGCCACCGGACCCGGACGCTGGCCGAGCACCTGCTGCGCGGCAAGGGCGAGTGTGTATTCCTCACCGATGAAGCGGCCGCATTCGTCGACGATAACCAGCCGGTCTGCATCAGGGTCCTGAGCGAACCCCACGTCGGCTCCCTCGCGCGCGACCGCTTGGCAGAGCTGCTCCAGGTGCGGTTCGATCGGCTCGGGCATGTGAGCAAAGCGTCCGTGGGGCTCTGCATTGATGTGGACAGCCTGGCACCCCACCTTCTCCAGCAGCATGGGGGTGCCCACGCAGCCGGCCCCATTGATGCTGTCCAACACCACGCGAAGCTTGCGGGCGGCGATGGCGCCGGCGTCGACGATCCCGAGCACGGCTGCAACGTGCCGCGCGTGCGTGTCCGGCTCGTCTTCGATCATGCCGCTGCGCTCACCGTCTGCAAGCTCGAAGTCGCCCGCCTCGAGAATCTGACGGACCTTCGCCATTTGCTCGGCCGGAAGGGCCCAGCCTTGCCCGGATAGCAATTTGATCCCGTTGTACTCGGGAGGATTGTGACTGGCGGTAACCACCACCCCGCCGTCCGCTCCCAACGAGCGCACCATCAGCGCTGCCCCGGGCGTTGTCACCACGCCAAGGTCTACAACCGTGCATCCTGATGCCATCAGACCCGAGGCCACCGCCGCTCGCACCATGGCGCCGCTGGGTCGCGTGTCACCGGCCAACACCACCTTGCCGCCGCCCAGAAAATGGCCAAACGCACACCCAACCTCTACCGCCACCTGGGGCGTGAGCTCCCGCCCGACCACGCCTCGTATGCCGGAAACACTGATAATCAGAGCCATCGTAGATCACCCGATGTTACGACTATGGAACGCCCACGCGGCGTCCAGCTGGTCATGACCTTGGTGGAAGCATCGTCATAATCCCCCTGTAGATCAAGCATAACGTCGCGTCGCCGACCCGAGCGTCTGCCACATCGTGCCGGCCGGCGGCAACGGTAGCGACCAGCGGGTTGCCAGGCAACAGGCATTACCCGGCAGACATGCACGCACCCCCTGATGCTCATCCGGCAGAAGTGCGAACGGCAGAAGCTGCCGGCTCTTGATACGGCAATGAGGCGTGGGCCCCCATCTGTTCTTCGAGTTGCTCCAGCAGCGGTCGCAGGCGCATCTCCTGCCGACCATCGCCGTTCTGCCACGCAACGATGGCGTTGTCGGCCAGCGTTCGTTCGATCTTGCGACAGGCGAGAATCACCGTCGAGTGATTCTTCCTGCCCATTACACGCCCGATTTCGGGAAAGCTCATCGACGTATGCCGTCGGGCCAAGTACATCGCCACAGCCCGTGCCAGCGCGATGGTGTGCGTCTTGCGCGAGCTGTGCAGTTCAGCCGGCGATAGACCGAAGAACGCCGACACGATGCTCTCAATGTCGTTGGCCGTCACCAGCCGGTCCGCCCGAGGCAGGTAGTCAGACAGGGCCCTTCGCGCCATGGCCACCGTCATCGGCTCACGCATGAACGAGGCGAACGCCAGCAGCTTCAGCAGCGCCCCCTCCAACTCCCTTACGTTGGCGCGAAGATTGTCCGCAATGTACCCGATCACCTCCTGGGAGATTGGCCGGTTCAGTTTGGTCGCACGTCGTCGAAGGATCTCGCACCGCGTGTCGTGATCAGGCGGGTCGATGCGCACCACCATGCCGCACACAAACCGGCTGAGCAGATTCTCCGGCAAGCGGCCCATCAGCTTCGGGTGGGCGTCCGACGCCAGCACTACCTGCTTGCCGGCCGCATCGATCGCGTTGTACGTGTGCAGGAACTCCTCCTGCGTAGCTTTCTTGTTGGCCAGAAAATGTACGTCGTCGATCACCAGAACGTCGAGACTGCGGAACTGTTCGCGGAAGGCGTTGAGCCCGCCCGTCTGAAGACCCGACAGAAAATGGTTGGTGAACTCTTCACCGGACACGTAGCGCCATCGACGCTGCGATCCCCGGTCCCGCAACGCGTTGCACACGCCCTGGAGCAAATGCGTCTTGCCCAGGCCGCACCCGCTGTAGAGGAACAACGGGTTGAACTGCTGTGTCGTCGCCTCGACGATCGACATGGCAGCCGTATAGGCCAGTTGATTGGACCGACCCACCACAAAGTCTTCCAGACGCCCGCGCAGCGCACGCGGAGGAGGAACGTACCCCGTCCGTCGCACCGGGCGTCCCGCGGCCACGCTCTGTTTGGCGACCGAATCGGCCTGCTTGTTCAACTGACTCTTGCGCAACGATGCGTGCAACTGAGGATCAATCGCAAACGCCAGTTGCACCTCGCGCTCGGTAACTTCCTTTGCAGCTTCAACAATGCTCTCGGCGAAATGGTTCTGAATCCACGTGCCCACGAAGTGATTCGGGACTCCTATGCTCACCAAACCGTCCGTCATCGAGAACGTCGTGGCGTTCTTGAACCAGATCCCGTAGCGCTGC
Organism: uncultured Phycisphaerae bacterium; assembly: GCA_965602375.1. GTDB lineage: Bacteria > Planctomycetota > Phycisphaerae > UBA1845 > DATKUK01 > DATKUK01. The sequence continues at coordinate 7,065 of CBFCZG010000152.1, forward strand.
TGTCCAATCCTCTCCGACAGCTTCTTCTGAATTAACGCAATCGTCTCCGTCACAGCGCAACTCACAACCTGCCCCCTGCCACCGAGGTGGCCTCTTCACGCTACGAATGAAACAACCAGTCGACAGGACCGTGCCGAGGCCGGTTACCGCGCCGCCTCAACCGGCTTACATGAACTTAGGTGGGGAGGATAGTAACGCCGCGCAAATCATGCGTCAACACGAAATCCGTCGAGCAATTCGTCCACTACGCGTACCGCCTGTGCCTTCAAACATTTACGCATCCCAAATTTTTTTGAACTAACGGGTTGTCCACATCGCCTCGCCGATTGTGGGAAAGCGGTGGAAAACACGTCGCCGTGACGGTCTACGCGCTACGCGATCGATCAAGAACGAGCAGCCATACCTGACGCGCCGTCGTCGTGCCGAAGCCATTGGCCGTGTAGATCCGTCGTGCGGGAGCGTTGCCTGCGTCCACCGCCAACATCAGAGCGCCGACGCCGCGCTGCTGTGCTTCGGCAATCGCTCGTTGCACAAGCACATGACCCAAGCCGCGACCCCGTGCCCGCCGAATCAGACCCATGTACACGATTTCCATGGCCGGCCGATATAGGACACGAGAAAGCAGCAACACCCCAACCGGTTGACCATCGCACATCAACAGCAACCAGCCGTTGGGTTCGAAGACGCCGGCAGCCTTGTGCGCCTCGATCACCTCTTCGATCTGGCGAACCCCTGTCAGCGCCGGACAGTCGAGACTGCCCTCATAGCTCGCCTCGATCACCTCCGCAAACGTCGCGTGTACCCTAGGCCCGTACGTCACCCATTCCAGGCCCGCCTCCCGGCGATGCCGCGCAACACCGCCGATGGACCGCTCCATGTACTGCAACTCACCAACCCTCGCAAACCCCGCACCGGCCAACAATTCCGTGCCGACAAAATCCATTTCCAGAAGCGCCTGCGCCAGCCGTAGGCGCTGCTGTCTGGCCGTCGAGACCAGCTCGGCAAGGGCACCGGCCGCCGCGGCGCGGTCCGCCGCCTCGATGGCGTCCGACAGCAACACGGTTCCGCAACGCCCCGGCGAGCAGATCAGCATGCACGCTGCGCGGGCCCGCCCGTTGCGCTCGATAACCCACTGGAACTCCAGCGACAGCTTCTGACTTTCCGCAAATGACGTAAAGGCCTCAACTTGCCGCCGCACCACCAGCAACGACAGATCGGCCCGCCTGAACAACAGTTCAAGAACCTCGACGCACTCACGCGGGCGAGCACGCCGCACAAGACTTTGACCGGTAACCGTCATGGCGCCCAAACGTACCTACAGATTCAGGAGGTTCGCCCCTTCAACCGGGCTGTACACATCGACCGAGCAAGTAAGACCATCTGGCTGATAGTACCCCTGCCGCAAGGCGCGCCGAAGACGGCCGATCGCGTCGCGTTCGGCCAGAGCCATGACACACCCGCCCAGCCCGCCGCCTGCAAGCTGCGCGCCGTAGACGCCTTCCACACCGCAGATGATGTTCACCATGCGATCGATCCGCCGTGTGCTGCACGGACAGCGGCCCGGCAACATGGGAAGTTGGCCCAGTGTGACGCGAGCGGGGCTCTCGCTGGCAAGATCGGCAATCCGCGCCTGAAGGTATGGGTCGGTTGGCTCGCTCAACAGACGCGCCGCCGAACCACGCGCCGACCCGGGCCCGCCATCGTGGCGGAGCTCCGTCGCGCCAGATTCCCGATCCGCCACGCCGGCGCTTCCAACGACGTCGGGCGCCCGCGCTGTCCCGCCCGGCAGCTGTGGCGGCGAGGACAAATCCACGCGATCCGCTGCGTGGCTGATGGTCATAAGCAACCCGAACGTCGCCAAGTCGCCGGCCTCCAGCAAGTCGGGGGCCATACGACTGCGAGCGCACTCCGCGGCACCGTACACGATCACGTTCCGCAGGTCGTAACCAGCCGGCTCGGTGTGCGTGGCGAAGCACTCATCGAGTTGGTCGCGGTGAGCCCTGCCGAACACGCTGGCCAGCTCGGAGCGCGTAATCCGCTCGGGCACGGCCAGCAGCATGCGGTAAACTTGGCTGAGGGGAACCCCTAGCCGTTCGGGATTGATGTCGCGGATGTGCTCCAACAAGTGGGCATACTGCGGGAAGCGGTGGCGAAGCACCATCATGGCCAGATCGTACGTGGCAAAGCGTAAGGCCGCTCGCTGGTGCGCGTCGCGGGCGGCTGCGCGGTGCGAGTTGGCCACCACGATGGCCGCCCGCTCCGGCAGGACGACCGTGCGCGCGACTTCGAACGGGAAGAATCGCACGTGCGCTATGCTGCCCCGTCGGCCAAGACGTATGGCCGCATGTTCGGACTGACCGGCCCGGATCCCCGTAAACCACTCGCCCTCGCCGCACAGGTCGGCTAGCTGCACCGGGCTGACGTCCAGACGGTTAATCGCCACCGCCGCTTCGGCCGCAGCCACCACCAACGCCGAACTGCTGGACAAGCCCGCTCCGGTAGGAATGTTCCCTCCCACGGCACAGTCCATGCCCGCCATGCGCACGTCGGTGTACCGCTGCTGAAGCCGCATGACTGCGGCTTTGACGTAATTGCTCCAGTCGTCGGGGTTTGTGCGAATCAGTTCGCGTACGCCGGCCGAGTTGACGTAGCTCAGCCAGTCGTCCCAGGCGAGGGCCTCGATCAGATCGCTGATGCGGAAGCTTTTTCGGCCAAAGCGCTTGGGCTCGACGTTGATCAGCCGCACAACATCATCGTCGCGCGGTGCGGCCGCCAGGATCACCTCGCGGTCGATGGCCATGACGTTGACCGACCCGCCGCGGTGGTCGACGTGCCGGCCCATCAAGTTCAGATGTCCGGGCGCCCGGACCAGGCAGCACACCCGATCGGCCCCGTAACGGCGGGCGAACAGCCGCAGCACTCGCAGCATGGC
>CBFCZG010000153.1:0-9907 GCA_965602375.1 uncultured Phycisphaerae bacterium
GTTCCAGTTCATAACGCTGATGACCGCTAATGAGCTGTCCCGGTGGGATCTCCAACGCTCCCAGAAAGATAGCGCCCTCCGGCAACGTTCGCGAAAAGACCTTGAACCTCAGCTGTCCGTCCTCGTCCCGCCAGACAGACCCCGGTCCCGTAAAGCTCTGGTCGCCGTTCGGGGTAGTCCTGGTAAGGGTCATGTCTAGGGTGTCAAGGCACCGCTTTCCTTCGGCAATCTCGCTAATCTCTTTGCGGGGCAGCAACTCGGATTCTCCACGTGAATCCCACCGGGGGGATTGAAATTATTATAGCACTTTAGGCAGTCAAAGGGTGCACAATTCGCGTCGGTGGGCGCGCTGGAAACGGAGAGTACATCCTGGCCCGGGGTCGATATGGAGGGGCATGCCAGCTACGCCGGCTTTTCGATCTGATACTTCTTGATCCGATACCGCAGGTTATCGCGGCTGATGCCCAGGGCGCGGGCGGCTTTGGATTGGTTCCACTTCGTGTCGGTCAGGGCCTTGACGATGAGCGCCTTTTCGTAGTCCCACAGACTGGCGGCGTCGCCCTTGGCTGATTCGGGCGGCTGCGTGGCGGCCAGCTCGCGCGGCAGGTGCTCGGGCTCGACAACCTGCCCGTCGGCCAAGAGCACGGCCCGCTCGACGATGTTCTGAAGCTCGCGGATGTTGCCCGGCCACTGGTGTGCGGTCAGGGCGGCCATCGCATCGTCGCTCACCCTGGGCACGGGCACGGCCAACTGCCCAGCCGCGTGGCCGATGAAGTGCTCGATCAGCGGCGGCACGTCCTCCAGCCGATGTCGCAGCGGCGGCAGGTCGATCGGGAACACGTTCAGCCGATAGTAGAGGTCCTGCCGAAAGTCGCCGCCCTCGATGGCCTGCTGGAGGTTGCGGTTGGTGGCGGCGATCACGCGGACGTCGCTTGCCACCGTCTGCGTACCACCGACGCGGACGAACTGCCGCTCCTGGAGCACGCGAAGCAACTTGATCTGGATGGCTGGTGAGATATCGCCGATCTCGTCGAGAAAGATCGTGCCCCCGTCGGCCAGCTCGAAGCGACCGATCTTCTGCGACACCGCGCCGGTGAACGCGCCCTTCTCGTGGCCGAACAGCTCCGACTCGAGCAGCGTCTCGGGCAGCGCGGCGCAGTTGACGGCGATAAAGGCCGCCTCGTTCCGCGGCGAAACGTGGTGGATATAGCGGGCGATCAATTCCTTGCCCGTACCGGTCTCACCCAGCAGCAGCACGGTGGCGTTGCTGGCGGCCACGCGTCGGGCCAGGTTGAGCACCTGTTGGAGGGCGCGGCTCTGTCCGACGATCCGGTCGTCGCCGGTCACCACGGTCCGCAGGGCGGTGGCTTCGTTCCTGAGCTTGTGGTGGGCCTGGGCGTGGGTGGCGCCGCTGGCGGCCAGATTGGCGAACACCTGAAGCAGCGACAGCTCGGCGTCGGAGAACTCGCTCCCGTCGATCTTGTTCATCACCTCGACCACGCCGATGACCTGCTCCTTGTGGATCATGGGCGCGGCGATCAGGCTGCGCGTGGGGAACTGCACCTTCTCGGAGATCTTGCTGAACCAGTCCTGCTCGTGGTGTACGTCGGTAACGCGGACGGGCTTGCCCGTGCTCACGACGCGTCCGCCCAGTCCGAGGCCGGCGTCGAACTCCTCGTTGAGCAGCACGTCGCCGCCGCCGCCGTGTGCGGCCTTGAAGATCAACTTGCTGCGGCGCTTGTCCAGCAGCAGCACCGACGAGGCCTCAGCCTGCATGACGCCCGCCGCTGATCGGGCGATGGCCGCCAGCGTCTGCGGCAAGTCGAGGGTGTCGTTAATGGCCGCCGACGCCTCGACCAGCGCCGAGAGCGCTTCGGCAGGCAGGCTTGCCGGCAGGATGGAGGTTTTCGGTTGCGGCATGGACGTTTCAACCAGCCAGTTCGTTGCGGCCTTGCGACCGGGCACTACGTTGCGGGGTATTCTGCCATGTCGGCGGCGGTCTGGCCAGCGACTCTACGCGGCCACGACACCGCCCGACCGCGTTGGCCGGCCAAAATAACGTATCGGCAGTGCGAAATAGCCCCTACAATGCGGCCCGGCCGATACTTGACGAGGTGTGGAGAGACGAGTCTTCATGTCGGGATCCAGCGACCAGAGCAGCAGGACCCCAAGCGACGAGCAGTTGCTGGCAGGGCACCTGGCGGGCGAGCCCGGCCGGTTCGAGCAGTTGGTCAGGCGGCATAGTCGGGAGCTGTACCACTTCCTCGTGCGTTTTACCGGCAACCGGGCCGCGGCTGAGGATCTGGTGCAGGAGGCGTTCCTCCAGGTGCACGTGTCGGCGGGGGGGTTCGACCTGTCGCGCCGGTTTCGCCCGTGGCTTTTTGCGATTGCGGCCAATAAGGCGCGGGACATGATGCGGTGGCGGTCGCGCCGGCCTGAACTACCGCTGGAGGGCGGGTCGGGCAGTTCGGAAGAGCCTGGCGGCAGCCTGCTGGAGCTGCTGAGCGGTCAGGATCATGACCCGAGCGACCGTCTGGCCGAGCAGGAGCAGGAGCAGCTCGTTCGCGAGGTGGTCGAGCAGATGCCGGATCACCTGCGAGAGGCGTTGATTCTGGGCTATTACCACCGGCTGGCTTACAAGGAAATCGCCGAGGTCCTCGAGATTCCGCTCGGGACGGTGAAAAGCCGCCTGCACGCGGCCGTGGCGCACTTTGCCCGTGAGTGGCAGGCCTGTATCGAACAGCGAACCAGCGGCGGTGCGGAGCCGTAGCATGTTAGGTGGATCGATCGAGTGTTCTACCAGGGCAACGAGTGAGCCAGCGGAAGCAGGCGGATTGTAACGATTATGCCGGAAATACCGGAAAATCCTGAGCAGTGGCTGCTCGACTACCACTTGGGCCAGCTCGAGCCGGAACAGGCCCAGCGGGTGTCGCGCCTGATCGCTGAGGACGCCAAAGTGGCCGCCCAGAGCCGGCGTGTGGAGCGTCTGGTGGGCCGACTGGACGGGTATACGGTGCCCGAGCCGCCAGCGGACCTGGCCGACAAGGTGCTGGCGCGGGTGGAGTCGTTCAAGGCCACGACGGTCCAGTTGGAAGAGGCGGGCTCGCCCGTAGAGGCCGGCGAGGCGGGCGGCGGCGAATCGGGCTGGCGGCTGTGGTCGGTGCGCGAGTTGGTGGCGATGGCTGCGGCCCTGGCGGTGATCGTGGGGGTGTTCTTTCCGGCCGCGTATCGAGTGCGGTCGGTTGCTCGGCGCGATCAATGCCAGGCGAACCTGGCGCAGTTGGGTCACTTGATGGCCGGCTATGCAGCCGATCACGATGAGGCCTTGCCCTACGCGGGCCACGTGCCTGGCACGGTGTGGTTGCGGGCCCGCGAGCCCAACCAGCCGGTGGCTGCCAACACGCGGCATCTTTACCGGCTGGTGAAGGAAGGGCGCGTGAGGAGGATGCGGCTGTTCATCTGTCCGTCCTCCAGGAACGACAGGCCGATGCAGGTGGACGATCCGACGGCGATGGATGATTTCGCCGATGCCTCTAACGTTAGCTACAGCTTCCAGAACCAGGGCAAGCGGCCTTTGCGGATCAATGTGCGGCTGCGTTTTCCTATTCTGGCGGATCGCAATCCGTTCATCCGAGGGGGGCAGTTCCGTGTGGGACGTCGCACGGACGTCAACTCCGACGCGCACGGTCGCGGCAAGGGCCAGAACGTGCTGTACTGGGACGGCAGCGTTCTCTGGCGTGACAGCGCGGCGGCCGGTCCGGAGGGCGACAACATCTGGCTAGCGGGGCAGCAGCGGCAGTACCGGGGCACCGAAGAGCCGCTGAGCGAGACCGACGCGTTTCTGATTCCGTAACCTCTCAAACCTGGTTTGCGTGGATGGCGGCCTGCCGCTTTGGCGTGTGGTGAGCGTCTGCGGGTTGGTCGGAGTCATCTGCCGGCGGGTAGATCCCGGCGCGTGGAACTCGCAGGGCTGGCGGCGCGCGGTGGCAAGGAGCGGGGCGGGATGATATAAGCACGTGCGCGGGACAGATCTTTGGCGCCGCGAGTCGGCAGGGGCTCAAGCTGAGGAGGCGCGGTCATGGCGGAGACCTCCAGCGCAGGGTGCGTCGGGTGGGCGGTGTTGGGGTGCGGGCGGGTGGCGGATCGGCGGATCGCGCCGGCCATCCTCGGGGCCGACAATGCCGAACTGGTGGCGTTCTGCTCGCGGTCGCTGGATCGGGCCAGCGGGTACATGGAGCGCCACGAGGCGGAGTTGGCGTTCGACGATCTGGACGAGATGCTTGCCGAGCCGAGTGTGGAGGCGGTGTATGTGGCTACACCCAATGCGCTTCACGTCGAAGGGGCGGTTGCCGCACTGGAAGCTGGCAAGCACGTTCTGGTCGACAAGCCGCTGGCGACCACGCTGGACGATGCGCGGCAGATCGCCGACGCGGCTCAGCGGGCACGGCGGACGCTGTCGGTGATGTTTCAGATGCGCTACCACCCGGCCAACGAGCAGGTCAAGCAGATGATCGAGGAGGGGGCGCTGGGCAGGTTGAGCGTGGTGCGGGCGCAGATCGGTTTCTGGTTCGCCCCGGCTGAGGTGTGGCGGCACGATGTGGAGCTGGCCGGCGGCGGGCCTGGGATGGACCTGGCCCCGCATGCGATCGATCTGTTGCGGTCGTTGGCGGGCGACGTGACGGCCGTTCAGGCGACGACGGCGAACGTGCAGTTTCACTACAACGTGGAGGACCTGGCGCTGGCGACGCTGTGGTTTGCCTCGGGTGCGATGGGACGGCTGGACGTGTCATATTGCACGCACGAATACGGCGGGCGGGTGGAGGTGCACGGCAGCGAGGCCAGCGCCGTGATCGACGGCTCGCTTCAGCAGATCGGCGGGTATCGGATCTGGTATCGACGGGGCAAGCCTGACGAGCCGGCCCAGATCGTGGAGGGGCGGACGAGCAACTGCTATGAAGCGGCGATCGAGGAGTTTTCCGACGCAGTGCTTCAGGGGCGTCAGCCGGCCATCACGGCTACCGACGGGCTGCGGAACCTGGAGGTGATCGAGGCGATGTACGAGTCGGCCCGCACCGAGCGGCGTGTGTCACTGGAGGGGTGACGCCGATACGGCAGCTTGACGCCTGTGGGGGAACCAAACAAGCTCATTCGGGACTTTCTTCGCGGAAGGTGGCCATGGCAAGGCGGATTCGACCTGAGGATTTGTGGCGGTTGCGGACGCCGACGGGGCTGGCGATCTCGCCGGACGGTGACCAGGTGGCCTATACGACGGACGAGCCCAGCGCCGACACCGGCAAGTGGCTGAGCCACATCTACGTCTCGCCGGTGGGCGGGCGCGACGGGCAGGCGATGCAGGTGACGCGTGTCGGCGAGAAGAACGTCGAGCCGCGGTGGTGGCCCGACGGAAGGTGGCTGGCGTTTCGCAGCAATCGCGAAGGCGAGCGGTTCCAGGTGTTTCGCATCCCCACCTCACTCGGCGAGCCGGAAAAGGTTACCGATATCGAGGGCGACGTGCAGGGCTACCAGATCGCGCCGGATGGGTCGGGTTTGCTATTGCGCGTCACGGACCCCAAGAGCGACGATCAGAAGCGGCGTGACAAGAACCACCAGGACGTTCGCGTAGCGGATGAGGGCTATCAGCACATCCACCTGTGGTGGCTCGACCTGAAATCGGGCAAGGCGCAGCGGCTGACGCGCGGCAAGTTCTCGGTGTCGACGGCGACACTCTCGCCCGACGGTCGGTACGTGGCCCTCACCTGGTCGGACGCGCCGCAGTGGGACAGCCAGTACTTTCGCACGCGGCTGGCGGTGCTGAATCTGAGGACCCGCAAGCGCAAGGAACTGGCCGGCGAACTCGGGCGGGTGTCCATGTTCGACGCGCCGCAGTTCTCGCCCGACGGCAAGCAGGTCCTGTTCGGCAGCGAGTTCGGCGAAGACGCACTGCTGCACCGGGTGCTCTACCTTGTTGGGCGCAATGGCGGTCGCGCCAGGCTGTTGGCGCCGAAACTGGACAGGCCGCAGCGCGCGCCGACGTTCACGCCCGATGGTCACAGCGTGGCGATGATCGTGGAAGAGGGCGTCAACCAGGTTCCGGTTCGATGTCGTCTGCGCGACGGCCGGTGCGAAAACATCGGGCCGGCGCGGGGTACGGTCGGCGAGCTGGCGGTGGCGCCGCGGGGCGGGCGGATGGTCTTTACCCACTCACGAGGCGATCGGGCATCTGAGCTTTACGCATCGGGTCTGAGCGGCAAGGGCAGGGCGCGCGTGGGCCGCGTCAACGGGCACTTTGATGACATCCAGATTCGGCCGGTGCGGGTGGTTCGGTGGCGCCACGACGGGTGGGCGATTGAAGGACTGTTGTGGGAGCCGCGGGGTCGGCGTCCACATCCGATGATCGTCAACCCGCACGGCGGGCCGCAGGGAGCCAGCAGCGATGCGTTCCTCCCGCACCTGCAACTACTGCTCGAAAGAGGGTACGCGGTGTTGCAGCCGAACTTCCGCGGCAGCACGGGCTACGGGCGCGAGTTTGTGGCCCGCATCTTGAATGACTGGGGCGACGGGCCGATGAGCGACATCATGGCCGGGGTGGATTGGTGCATATCGCGAGGCATCGCCGACGAAAAGAGGCTGGGCGTGTACGGCGGCAGCTATGGCGGATACATGACGTCGTGGCTGATCGGCCACACGCGGCGTTTTCGGGCAGCCGTGGCGCAGTGCGCCGTGACCGACCAGGTGAGCATGTACGGTACGACAGACATCCCGACGTTCCTGGCCAAGTGTCTAGGCGGTAGCCCAAGCGAGCAGTATGAGCGATACTGGCAGCAGTCGCCGGTGGCGCATGTGTCCAACATACGAACGCCGACGCTGATCATTACGGGCAAGGCCGACGAGCGCGTGCCGCCGAGTCAGTCGTGGGAGTTGTATCGCCAGCTCAAGGCGGCGGGCGTGCGGACGGAGTTGGTGCTGTATCCACGCGAGCCTCACAGCGTGGGCGAGCCGCACCATCGGTTGGACAATCTCGATCGGGCGCTAAACTGGTTCGATCGCTATCTTCGTCGGGGGCGCTGAGGGCGGGGCGCGTGGAGGTCGAGCATGAATGAGATGCGCAGGTGGGTCGGAGTTTGGGCGGCGGTGGCGGCACTGTTGCTGGCCGGTGCGGTCGGGGCGGCTGAGCCGCCAGTCGGCTCGCAGGCGCCGGAGGTGCGCGCCCGGGCCTGGTTAAACGCACGGGGGCCGACGACCCTGGCTGGGCTGCGGGGCAAGGTGGTGGTGGTGGAGTTCTGGGCGACCTGGTGTGCGCCGTGCCGCCAGAGCATTCCCCACATCGATGCCCTGGCCAAAAGGTGGGCCGACAAGGGCCTGACGGTGCTCAGCCTGACGCGCGAGGACCGCCGGACGGTTGAGCAGTTCTTTCGGTCGCAGAACTTCGAGGCGGCCTACACCATCGGGTGTGGCAGCGACTCGTTGTGGGCGTACGGGGTGCGGGGCATTCCGCGTGCCTTCGTGATCGACCCGAAGGGAATGGTGGCGTGGGCGGGGCATCCCATGTCGGGCTTGGATGAGGTGGTCGCCAAGATGCTGGCCTCGGCCGATCCGCCGACCAGCGCGCCCGTGATCGATCCGAGCGACGCCGAACTGTCGACGGCGGCCGAGGCGCTCAGTGAGGCGGAATACGCCAAAGCACTGGCGACTTTGGAGGACGTTCTGAAATCGTCGCCCGACGAAGCACGGGCCCTACAAGCCAGCCAGTTGATGGCTGAGGTGTTCGAGGCCGGCAATGGCAAGCTGGATGAAGCCCAATCGCTGCTCAAAGAGAAGGAGTATGTGGTGGCGGCTGAGTTGCTGCGCGGGCTGGCCGAGCAGTTCGCCGATACCAAGGTGGGACGCAAGGCCAGGGCGCGGCTGATCGCCCTGCGCCGCCAGCCCGGCGCGTCTTCCGCCCTTCAGCAGGAGCAGTGGCGGCAGGAGGCCGAGGCCATGCTTGCCCGGGCCGATGTGCTGGTCGAGCAGGAGCGATACGCCCAGGCCGTCAAGCGGTATAAGTTGGTGACGATGCTGTACAGTCGGACCGACGCGGGCGCGAAGGCACGCCAGAAGGCGCGGCAACTTGAGGCCGACGAGCAGATCGCCGCGCAGATTCGAGAGCAGAAGGCCACGCGGCAGGCCGTGGGTTGGCTGAGCATCGCACGAAGCTACGCTCGCATCGGGCGCGACGCTCGCGCACGGACCACCTACAAAAAGTTGATTCGAACGTATCCGGATACTCGCTACGCCGACGACGCCAGGCAGGAGATGCAGAACCTGTCCCGGTAGCCGGCGCCTGTGAAGAACTGCGGGGCATTTCAGCAAGTTGCGTCGGCGTCAAGGATAGCACTCGGGCGTAGAAACAAATCACAGGTCCAGCCGGCGTGGATGGGCGGCGCGCAGGTTGCCGGTTATTGTGGCAGTTGCGACGAAGCGCTAAGATGCCCGATGCGTTGGGGTTTTGTCGGAGTGCGCGAATGGAGCAGTGGTCGGACAAGGTTGTGTGCGGCGATTGCCTGAAGGTCTTGGGCAGGTTGAAGAAGGACCGGGTCAAGGTCGACCTGGTGTTTGCCGACCCGCCGTTCAACATCGGCTACCAGTACGACGAGTATCAGGACAACGTCGAGGAGGAAAAGTACGCCGCCTGGACCCGCAAGTGGATGCAGGCGTGCGTCGACGTGCTCAAGCCCGCTGGCTCGTTCTACGTGGCCATCGGCGATGAGTTCGCCGCCCAGTTGCGGCTGATCGGCCGCGACTTGGGCCTGCACCTGCGGAACTGGATCGTCTGGTACTACACGTTCGGCCAGAGCACGACGCGCAAGTTTGCCCGGTCGCATACCCACATTTTCTATTTCGTACGAGACGGCCGGGAGTTCTACTTCGACGACAAGTCGATACGCGTGCTGTCGGATCGGCAGAAGGAGTACAACGATCGTCGCGCCAACGCGGCCGGCAAGGTGCCCGACGACGTGTGGACGCAGTTTCCGCGGGTGTGCGGCACGTTTCGCGAGCGCCTGGGCGATCATCCGTGTCAGATGCCCGAGTCGCTTCTGGTGCGGATCATCCGGGCGAGTTGTCGGCGGGGCGGGCTGGTGCTCGATCCGTTCGCGGGCAGCGGCACGACGCTGGTGGCGGCCAAGAAGCTCGGGCGGCGGTACCTGGGGATTGAGTTGTCACAAAGCTATGTCCGGGCAACGCGAAAGCGCCTGCGGAATGTGGGCGAGCAAGTGACCGAGCTTCTCGAGACGCGAGGATGGCCGCCCGAGCACGTGGCCGAGTTGGTGAGGCTCTATCAGGAAAACGAGGTGCCAACGTCGCTTCTGGCGGGCAGCGAGAAACTGCTTGGTGCGTTCACGCAGCAGTTCAACGGCCGCCTCAATGGTGACAGCGGCTACGAGGCGGGTGAGGTGCTGCGGCAATTGGACAGCCTTCGCCGGTCGTCCGAGCTGCCGAGGATTCGCGCGCATGTACTGGAGACGTTGACCGGCAGACGTCGGCGCCGCACCATGGGACTGTCGTTGTTCGGCGATCAGTAAGGCGCCCATTCGTGCGCCCAAGCCTCGGCACGGCGCGGTGTATATCCGATGATCGAGATTGACGGTTCGCATGGTGAGGGGGGCGGTCAGATTGTCCGCACGTCGCTGACGCTGTCGGCGGCGACGGGCGTGGCGGTGCGGCTGGCGAACATGCGCGCCAACCGACGCCCGCCGGGGCTTCGTCCGCAGCACGTGGCGGCGGCGCGGGCGGCGGCCGAGGTCTGCGGGGCCGACATCGCGCGTTTGGAGCCGGGCATAGGGGAGTTGACGTTTGAGCCCGGGCCGGTGCGGGCGGGCGAGTATTCGTGGCAGATCGGCACGGCCGGCTCGGCGCCTCTGGTGCTTCA
>CBFCZG010000154.1:0-9905 GCA_965602375.1 uncultured Phycisphaerae bacterium
AGATGCGGCCGGCGGGTTAAGGGGGCGGGGCACCCGATGCCGCACACAATCGGCAGCGGTGGCTTGCCGTCGTTGCAGCGGCGACGGCGACCAGGGGGGGTTGCCTTGACGTGCTGGTGTGATGTCAGCATCCGGTCGAACGGAGGTCGGTGGCGTGTGGTTTGTTCGGCGGGCGGGTCTTGCCGAGCCGTCCGTTGACGCGTGGGCGTTGGGCTCATAACATCGGGACGGGTGACGATTCCGTTGGCGCGGTGGGACTACCGAAGATGGAACTTTGCCAAAGCACGCCGCTACGCGGTCAGCACGTTGAACTAGGCGCTAAGATGGTGCCCTTTGCCGGGTGGGAGATGCCTGTGCAGTACTTGCGGGGCATTCTGGCCGAGCATCGGCACACGCGTGAGAAGGTTTCCTTATTCGACACATGCCACATGGGGCAGTTCGTGGTCACAGGCGGCCACGCCGCTGCTGAGTTGGGTCGACTGGTCAGCAGTGAAGTCGAGCACCTCGGCGTCGGCAAATGCAAGTACGGATTGCTGCTGGACGATCACGGGGGGATCGTCGACGACACCATTGTCGCGCGCTTGGCGCAGGACCGGTTCCTGGTGGTGGTGAATGCGGGCACGCGTGAGGGTGATGCCGGGTGGATTGTCGAACATCTGTCGGCGGGCACCCGCTTCGAGGATCGGTCGAGGACGATGGGCAAGTTGGACCTGCAAGGCCCGTGTTCGATGCGAGCGTTGCAGCCGCTGTGTCGGCAAGACTTGCGTGGTTTGCGGTACTTCCGTTGCGTGCAGACCGAGGTGTGCGGGTTTGAGGCGCTGGTGAGTCGTACCGGGTACACGGGTGAGTTAGGGTACGAGATTTACCTTCCGGCCGAGTGTGTGGCGAAGGTGTGGGCGGCGCTGTTGGAGTTGCCTGATGTCGAACCGGCCGGGCTGGGGGCCCGCGACACGCTTCGTCTGGAGGTGGGGTACCGCCTTTACGGTCAGGACATGGACCGGCAGCGGACGCCGTTGGAGGCCGACTTGATGGGGAGCGTCGATATGGGCAAGGAGTTTGTGGGCCGCGAGGCCCTGCGGCGGCAGATCGACGCGGGCGCAAAGGAGAAGCTGGTCGGGTTCGTGATGGCGGGTCGGCGGGCCGGTCGCGGTGGGTTCAAGATTCTGTCCGACGGGGAGGAAGTCGGTAAGGTGACCAGCGGCTCGTTTGCGCCGAGTCTGGGGATGGCCGTCGGGATGGGATATGTGCGGGCCGATCGGGCATGGCGAGAGGGCGATGCGCTGGCGATCGCGGCGGGCTCGCAACCGTTGCCGGCTAAGTTAGCGTGTCCGCCGTTCTATCGCCGTGGCACGGCACGAATGAAGACGACCGAGCTATGAAACATAGGAGTAATGACCGTGGTTCCGACCGATTGCAGGTATACGAAGGAACATGAGTGGGTTCGCATCGACGGACACGTGGTTGTCGTGGGCATAACCGACTATGCTCAGAAGGCGCTGGGGGACATTACCTACATCGAACTGCCGGCAGACGGTCGGCAGGTGAAGCAGTCTGAGGAGTTCGCCGTGATCGAGTCGGTCAAGGCGGCGGCGGATGTCTATGCCCCCGTGTCCGGGCGCGTGGCCGAAGTGAATCAGGCGTTGGTGGAGTCTCCGGAGATTGTGAATGAGGACCCGCACGAGGACGGTTGGATCTGCAAGCTGGCCGACTTTGATCGCGCCGAATTGGAAGATCTGCTTTCGCCGGAGCAATACGAGTCGCTTTTGAAGGAGCTTGGTTAGGTGTTCATCGCCAACACCGAGCAACAGCGAAACGAGATGCTCGAGGCCATTGGCCTGAAGAGCGTGGAGGATCTGTTTGCGGGCATTCCTCGTGAGCAGAGGGCGCGTTCGTTCGACCTGTCGCCGGCTCGATCGGAGTTCGAGGTCCGGGATCACCTTCGGCATCTGGCCGAAAAGAACGCGGTGAATCTGGTCAGTTTTCTGGGCGCCGGTTTCTACGATCACTTCATCCCGGCCGCGGTGGATGCTCTGGCGAGCCGGAGTGAATTCTATACCGGCTACACGCCCTACCAGCCTGAAATCTCGCAGGGGGTGCTCCAGGCGCTCTACGAGTACCAGTCCTGCATTTGTCGCCTGACCGACATGGACGTGTCCAACGCGTCGTTATATGACGGGGGCACGGCTTTGTATGAGGCGGCGATGATGGCGTTGCGCGTAACGGGGCGTGAGAAGATTGTCCTGGCGGGAGGCGTGAGCCCGATTTACCGCAATATGATTGAGTGCTATACGGCCAATCTGGCGATTGACTTCGAAGAGGTCCAGCCGGAAGGCGGGGCAATCGACCACGAACGATTGGGCGAGCACGTCGACGGGCGCACGGCGGCGGTCATCTTTCAGAATCCGAGCTTCTTCGGAGTGGTTCAAGATTTGACCGAGGCTATCAAGAGGGTGCGCGAGGCCGGGGCCTTGTCGATCGTGTCGTTCTATCCGGTTGCGGCGGGGTTGATCGAAAGCCCCGGCAGCATGGGGGCTGACATCGTGACCGGCGAAGGACAGAGCCTGGGCATTCCGCTGTCGTTTGGCGGGCCGTATCTGGGTTTCATGGCGGCGCGGAAGAAGCTGGTACGGAAGATGCCGGGGCGCATCTGCGGTCGCACGACCGACGGCGACGGCCGACCGGGGTTCGTGCTGACGCTTCAGGCGAGGGAGCAGCACATTCGTCGCGAGAAGGCCACCTCGAACATCTGCACCAATCAGACGCTCTGCGCGTTGCGCTCGCTGGTGTACATGACCTTGTTGGGGCGTCAGGGCCTTGGCGAGCTGGCCGGTCTTTGTGCGGCCAAAGCGACGTACGCCAAGCAACGTCTGGCGGAAATTCCGTTGGTTCGGATCGATACGGCGCTGCCGACGTTTAATGAGTTCGTGGTTCATTTGCCGCGCGACGCGGCTGCGGTTGTGGGCAATCTAATCGACAAGGGTTTTGCCGCGGGTTTCCCGCTGGGTCGGTACTACCCGAGCATGCAGAACGATCTGCTGGTGGCCGTTACCGAGAAGCGGACGAAGGAGCAAATTGGCGCCCTGGCCGAGGCTTTGGAGGGCGTGCTGTGAAGCTGATCTTCGAAAAAAGTCAGGCCGGGCGGCGCGGGGTACGGCTTCCGGAAGTGGACGTACCCACCGAACCCGATTTGCCCGCGTCGCTTCGCCGGGAATCGCCTCCGGC
The DNA here is from genome assembly GCA_965602375.1 of uncultured Phycisphaerae bacterium. GTDB lineage: Bacteria > Planctomycetota > Phycisphaerae > UBA1845 > DATKUK01 > DATKUK01. Next base: position 3,223 of record CBFCZG010000154.1, read on the forward strand.
GCTGCCGGAGGTATCGGAGCTGGACGCGGTGCGGCACTTCACGGAGTTGAGCACGCGCAACGTGGGCGTGGACAGCATCTTCTACCCGCTCGGCTCGTGTACGATGAAGTACAATCCGAAGCTGTGTGAGCGCGTGGCCAACTATGAGGGCTTTGCAGCCCTGCATCCGCTGCTTCCGCAGCTTCGTCTGGGGGGCATGCTGACGCAGGGTTCCTTGGCCGTTCTGTACGAGACAGAACGCCTGCTGGCGGAGATCGTGGGCATGCCCGCGGTGACCATGCAGCCGCTGGCCGGCGCACACGGTGAACTGACGGGCATCATGCTGATCGCTGCCTATCACCGGAAGCGCGAGAGCCGGAAGCGCAAGATCATCGTGCCCGATTCAGCCCACGGGACCAACCCGTCCAGCGCCGCCATCGGCGGATTCGAGGTGGTCACGGTCGGCACGGACAGACAGGGCAACATGGATCTGAAGGCGTTGGCCGACGCGATCGACGACAAGGTGGCCGGCGCGATGTTGACGGTTCCCAGCACGCTGGGGCTTTACGATCCGGGCATCGTGAAAGTTGCCGAGATGATCCACGACGTGGACGGATTAATGTACTGCGACGGAGCGAACCTCAACGCGATTCTGGGCAAGGTTCGACCGGGCGACATCGGGTTTGACGTGGTGCACATCAACCTACATAAGACGTTCGGATCGCCGCACGGTGGCGGCGGCCCCGGCGCCGGTCCGGTGGGTGTGTCCAAGAAGCTGCTGCCTTACCTGCCGACGTCGGTGGTGGTCAGGCGCGACGACGGGACGTATGCGCTGAAGTACGATTTGGCCGAGTCGATCGGCTACATCGCGCCGTTCTACGGCAGCTTCAGCGTGATTCTTCGGGCGTATGCATACATTCTGCTGCAAGGGCGAGAAGGGCTGATTCGCGTTTCAGAGAACGCCGTCCTCAACGCCAACTACATCATGCGTCGACTTAAGGGCCACTACGACCTACCGCACGATCGCGTGTGCATGCACGAGTGCGTGTTCTCGGCCAGCCGGCAGAACAGCCACGGCGTCCATGCGATCGATGTGGCAAAGGCTCTGCTGGACCGAGGCTTCCATTCGCCGACGGTGTATTTCCCGACGATCGTGTCGGAGGCATTGATGATTGAGCCGACGGAGACGGAGAGCAGGGAGACGCTCGACGCATTCTGCGACGCGATGATCGAGATCGCCGAGTTGGCGGAGAGCCAGCCGGACGTGCTCAAGGCTGCTCCCACCACTACACCGGTCGGCCGTCTGGACGAAGTGGCTGCGGCGCGGAACATGGATCTGTCGACGTAAACCCTTTGGCAGAAGCAGTTTACGGATATTGGCTGCGCTCGGCAGTGCGCCGTATCCATGGATCGATGCAAGGGCTACGCTAAGAATGGGTAGCCGCCGTTTGCGGCAACGAACGGTGTATGAGCGGATGACCAGCAACGCGACAACTTATGGCGTTTCGTCCGGGCGGAAGCCGCCGTGGATTCGTGTACGCCATCCGCGGTGTGCGCAGACCCGCGAGGTGTGGCGCCTGTTGCAGGAGTTGGATCTGAATACGGTCTGCCAGCACGCGGCCTGCCCCAACGTGGCTGAGTGCTTCGCGAGAGGAACGGCCACGTTCATGCTGATGGGATCGGTCTGCACGCGGCGGTGCCGGTTCTGCAATGTTACCCAGGCGTTACCACAGCCGCTCGATCCGACGGAGGGCGAGCGAATCGCCGAAGCCGCCGTTCGTATGAAGCTGCGTTATCTGGTGCTGACGTCGGTAACGCGAGACGACCTGCCCGACGGCGGGGCGAGCCACTGGGCGGCTGTAATTCGCACGATCCGGGCGCGTCTCGCGGAGCTTGCGGTCGAGGCGTTGATTCCCGATCTTGGCGACTTGAGCGACGTACTGGCCGCGGGTCCGAGTGTGCTGGCTCACAACATCGAGACCGTGCCGCGACTGTATCCGATGGTCCGCCCACAGGCCGACTACGGCCGCTCGCTGGATGTGCTGGCGCGAGCCAAGCGCCCTGACGTCGTCACCAAGTCGGCAATCCTGGTGGGTCTCGGTGAGACGGAGGGTGAGGTCTTGGAGGCGTTGGCGGATTTGCGGGAGGTCGGTTGCGACCGGGTTGTGTTGGGTCAGTACCTGCGGCCGACTCGCGAGCACCTGCCGGTGGTCGAGTTTGTCACGCCCGAGCGGTTTGACCGGTTTGCCGAAGAGGCGCGGCAGATGGGCTTTTCGTCGGTGCTGTCGGCCCCGCTGGCACGCAGTTCCTATCATGCCGCCGAGGCCGGATCATGAAGCCGAAGTTGCTGGTCTGTCGGCTTGGCGTCGTGCCCTACGGCGAAGCGCTGGAGATTCAGAACCAGCTTCGCCGGCGGCGTGCCGGCGGCCTGATCGACGACGTACTTCTGCTGCTTACGCATCCGCCGGTTTTTACGCTCGGCCGGTCGGGCAGGGCTGAGCATCTACTCGTATCGCGCCCCGAGATCGAACTGGTGCGTACGAATCGTGGGGGTGATATCACGTACCACGGTCCGGGACAGGCGGTGGGGTATCTGATTCTGGATATGACCGAGCTGTACATGGATTTGAGGCGACTTTTTCGGGATATCGAAGCGGCGATCATCGACGCGCTGGACACGTTCGGGATCGGCGCCCGGCACGACGAGCAGTACACGGGGGTCTGGGTGGGGCGTGACAAGATCGCCGCGATCGGGCTGGGGGTTCGCCGATGGGTCACGATGCATGGCTTCGCGCTCAACGTGGGAGGCGACCTGGCGGCCTTTGATGCGATCGTGCCGTGTGGCCTGACCGACCGGGGAATCACGTCGATGGCGCGTAAGGGCTGCGATGCGTCGATGGAGCAGGTGTACGCGGCGCTGGCGAAGGCGTTCGCGCGTCGGTTGGATCGCACGCTATCTTGGGCGTGCGTCGAGGATCTTCTGCAAACGGCCAGTGAGGCGAGTTAGATGATCGGGTTGTAGTGGCCCTGCCCCTGATCGCGCCACCACTGTCGGGCTGCGGCGACACCGGACGGCCCGCGTTCGAAGTCCTGACCGATCAGCCTGCCGAGGGCCTCGGCGGCAGCGCCGCGCAGCGGGGCGTTGGTCAGTTCGTTCTCCTGGTCGCCCAGGCCCAGCAACTCGGCCAGGTAGTAGACGGCCCGACGGTCGCCGAGTTGCCCCAAGAGTTGGGCGATGATGACGCGGAAGCCCGTGACGTCGGTGCATCGCTCGGGAACGCGGTAGCTCTCGAAGGCCCCAATGAGCGGGATTACGGATGCCGACCCGAGCTCAACGAACCGTGAAGCTTGCTCTGTGGGGTCAGCCCAGTCGGCGAGGCGGAGATAGAACTGCTCGATGAGCTCTCCAGCCTGGTCGACCTTTGACGGCTCGGGCGGCGGTGCTGCCGACGCGTCGTCGGTAGGTCGTTGCGGCTCGCCGGTTTTTTCGTCCTTTCTCGCTCGGATTTGCTCGGCCTTGCGCAAAGCCTTTTCGTAGAGTTCCTGCCAGACTTGGTCGACCATGCCCAGTCTTTGGCCCATGTCCACCAACAGTCGCTGCTCTTCGGGACTGATGTGGCCGTCGATGGCTGCCGTTACCACCATCAGTTCGAGGGCGGCGCGTCGTCCCCGCTCGTCGGCAGGCAGATCGAGCTGCTGACCAGCGGCGACTTCTTTGACCAGCCGGTGCAGCTCCTGATCGTCGATGTTCAGGCGGTGCTGAATGCGGTTGATCAGGCGCTTCTCGGCGTCGGTGACCTCTCCGTCGGCCAGTACCGTTACAAGAAGGGCCTTCATGTATCCCGAGGCAGTCGGATCGGGCTCGCCAGCCTGTTCGCTCATCTTCGCTGGGCTCCTGTTCTTACCGATTATACCGCCTGACACACCTTCTTGGCTGCGTCGGTCAGATCGGCTGCTGTCTGTAGCGTGGACAGGGAAGTGGCCGCCTGGGCGAGCATTTTGCGGGCTTTTTCGACGTTGGTGCCCTCCAGCCGGACCACGACCGGCACCTTGAAACCGACTTGGCTGCCCGCAGTGATGAGGGCTTCGGCAATCGTGTCGCACTTGGCGATGCCGCCGAAGATGTTGACGAGCACACCCTTAACCTTGGGGTCGGCCAGGATGATACGAAACGCTTCTATAGCGCCCTCGGCGGTTACGGAGCCGCCCACGTCTAAGAAATTCGCGGGCTCGCCGCCGTGTAGCTTAATGATGTCCATGGTGGCCATGGCGAGCCCCGCGCCGTTGACCAGACAACCGATATTGCCGTCCAGACTGATATAGGAGAGGTCGAACTGCTTGGCTTGCAGTTCATTGGCGTCTTCCTCGGCCGGGTCGAACATCTCTTGAAGGTCTTTGTGTGCGAACAGCGCGTTGTCGTCGAAGTTGAACTTGGCGTCGATGGCCCAGACCTTCCCATCGGGTGCGCATACGAGGGGATTGATCTCGGCCAGACTACAGTCTTTCTCCAGGAAAAGCTTGGCCAGTCGAGTCATGATGGGCACGGTCTGTTTGAGTTGATCGCCGCGGATGCCGATCGCCAGAGCCAGCTGCCGGGCCTGGAAGCTCTGGAGCCCGAGGTGCGGATGCAGCCAGGCTTTGTGGATGGCCTCGGGCTTGTCGCGTGCGACCTGTTCGATCTCGACGCCCCCTTCGGCGCTGGCCATCATCACAGGGCGGTTGCGGGCGCGATCGACCACGATGCCGAGGTAATACTCCTTCTCAATATCCACGGCTGTTGCGAGGAGGATTTTGCGCACTTTGACGCCCTGTGGGTGGGTCTGCGCAGAGACCATCGGCTTGCTGAACATCCGCCGGCAGTCCTGCTCTGCCTGTTCGGCTGTGCGGACAAGGGTCACGTAGCCCGCTTTCCCGCGACCGCCTGCGTGGACCTGGGCCTTGACGACCACCTGTGGGGCGGCGAGGCGTTTGAAGGCGTCGACGGCCTCGTCGGCATCGGCGATGACCGTGTCGGTTGGCACGGGGAGACCCGCCTGCCGCAGCAGGGCCCTGGCCTGGTATTCGTGGATCTTCATGGTTTGCTCCCTAACATGCCCTAGATGAAGGAGTTGCGGAACAGTGTAACGGCGAATACGTGCCGAGCAACCCCCTTGTGAGGCAGCCGGGAGGAGCCTCAGCCAGGCCGATCGCCCGCCTTCGGATTCTCCGGCAGGATATTCTTCACAACCGAGGCGGCTAGCGGTACCATCTTCGCCGTGGGCCGTTCATCTCATCGTGTTGTCGAACGCAGGTCCGTTGAGAAAGGAGTGTCACGTATGGCAGACATCAGTAAGATCGTCCGGGAAGCTGCGGTGAAGGCGCAGCGCGAAACCGACAGCGAGCCGGAGGGCAAGCTGACTGGCGAGTGTAAGTTTCCCATTACATGCGAGGTTGGTGGCGGACTGGAGGGCGCGATCGCCTGCGGCACGTCAATTGGTTACGTGAACGGCACGAAGGGATGGTTGGTCTACCGGGGGTACAACTGCTTCGACCTGGCCGAGCAGAGCAATTTCGAGGAGACCAGCTACCTGTTGCTGTTCGGGAAGCTGCCGACGGCGAAGGAACTGGCCGACTTCAAGAAGAAGCTGGCGTCGTACGCGCCGCTGCCTCGCGCGGTTGTTGACGTGCTCTCGTCGTTGCCCACTGCCAAGACCCACCCGATGTCGGCGCTGCGTACCGGTGTTTCGGTGCTCGGCATGCTTGACGACAGCGCCGAGGATACGTCGGTGGAGGCCGAGACCGAGGTTGCCATCAAGCTGATTGCCCAAATGGGTCCGCTGGCCGGGGCGATCGCGAGGCTCCGACAGGGCCAGAAGCCCGTGGCGCCCGATCCTTCCATGAGCTTGGCCGGCAATTTCCTCTACACGATGACCGGGCAGAAACCGGAAGCTGATTACGAGCGCATCATGGATGTCTCGCTGATTCTGCATGCCGACCATGGCATGAACGCGTCGACGTTCACGAGCATGGTGGTCAATTCGTCTTTGTCGGATATGTACAGCTCGATCACGGCGGGCATCGGGAGCCTCAAGGGTCCGCTGCACGGCGGGGCCAACGAACGCGTGCTGCACGACCTGGACAAGATCGGCAGCGCGGACAATGTTGACAAGTGGTTTGCCGAAGCGCGGAAGGCCAAGCGCCGGGTGATGGGCTTCGGTCACCGCGTCTACAAGGCGTATGATCCCCGGGCTCGTATCCTGGGCCCGCTGGCCGACATGATGACGCAGGGCACCAAGCATCGAACGCTCTACGAGACGGCGATCAAGCTCGACGGCGTGGTGTGCAGCCAACTCGGCGCCGAGAAGAAGATTTTCCCGAACGTCGATTTCTACAGCGGCCTGGTCTATCGGGCGATGGGGATTGAGACGGCCATGTTCACACCCATTTTCGCGGTCAGCCGTATCTCCGGTTGGTGTGCGAGGGTGCTGGAGTACCTGGCCGGCAACCGCATCTTCAGGCCGCGGGCGATCTATACCGGGCCGACCAAGGCGGAGTATGTTGCTGTCGAGAAGCGTTGATCGCAACGCGACTGGGTTTATTGGGCGTCTAAGTGTACCTTCAGAGCCGATCCGAAAGGGTCGGCTCTGTTGTTACGTTGCGGCGGTAGGGGATCGGGGGCTGAAGCGGCGGGTGTATTAGACGGCCCGTCGGGAGGTGTCTTCATG
>CBFCZG010000155.1:0-9893 GCA_965602375.1 uncultured Phycisphaerae bacterium
CCCGCCACGTCGATTCGCCTCTCGCTCTACCCTCCGGGATGCACTCCCGACCGAAAAAACAATGAGCCCGCCGCTCCGCTGCCGTGTCCTCAATGGCACACCGGAGCCTGGCAGGCTCTCTCTTCCCGCCATCTGTGGGCGCACGCCGCACACGTCTCACCAACGTGCTCTCGACAGCACACCCCAGACGAGTGTCCAGAAGGTGCAAAGCCCATGCCACCGCCCTGCCACAGGGCACGATCGACGGACGGCCATCACCTAAATGCTTTTATTAAAGACAGATACGACGGTATGCACCGGGAGATCGCCCCTCACTGGCAGTCGCCCGGTAATTGCAGCGGTGTTGCAATCACTCAACGTGAAGGTGACTTGGCGTGTAAGTCGTTGTTTGATAAGGGTTTGGATTGTTCTCAATATCAACGGCGCCGGGCGAATTCGCATCAGGCACGGCCAGAAAGGCCACGCAGCCACAGTCAGGTACGCCGCGTCTTGTCGCGTTGGGTGACGGGAAGGTGGCACTGGCGGCTGATCCCTCTGCTCGCCGCACAGCCCTTCTTGCGTTGCAGGGACTGGGCAACCGGGCAGGAACCGTCGGTTCAGTGCGTCATCGCGTAGACGAAGATGTTTACCCCCAGACGTAGCGCGTCGCGCTCGGCGTAGCCGCGATCATAGGGGTACTCCAGTTGCTCCCAGCCGCAGCTCAACCCGTAGCGCGAGTAGATCACACGCAATGCCCCGTCGATCTCGATGCCCTCCAGCGTAGGTCGATCAACCTCGGGCTGCTCCTGCTGGACCAGTGGTGTATACGCCACCCGCGTCACGTCCAGGGCGGCTGAATACAACGGATGGTCGGGTTCAAGCGCGGTCAGAGGCATGTCGGTCAGCGCCCTGGCGAGCTCGCGCCGTAGCGACGCGTCGAACGACGCCATGCCGCATGCGGCCTCAGCCACCAGCACGCCCCCACTGGTCAGATAGGTACGAAGCTGGTCGACTTCGCCGTCGCGCAGCCGAAACTCGCGCAGGCCCTTCAGGTAGAGCACGGAGATCTCGACGGGGTCGTAGCTGAGCTTGTCTAAACTGGTCTGGAAGCTGCGGTAGCGAAAGCCCAGTTGGCGACCGGTCCACCGCAGCAGGTTGCGAACGTCGTCGGTGACGTTAAGCCAGTCGCGCCGCCCCCCCCCGTTTGCCGTCGCGGATCGACCAGCTCAGCGGGCCATACGCCACCTTGGCTATCAGGGCTGGTGGGGCGGGTTCGCGCTTTTTCTCGGTCCTCCGCAGCGGTGTGACCGGTAGAGGCAGAGGCGGGAACGACTCGCCGCCCGCGCGGCGCTGCGGTTTGGCCTGCGGTGCAATCCCGTGCCCCCGCAGTCGCAAAGGCTCGGCCAGAGCGGAGGGCGCCACGGCCGCTACCGCCACCGACAATACTGCCACGCCCGCTACGCATCGCTTGCGCATCGCCATCACCACGGTGATGATTGTATCGATATGGCAGGTCGGTCGCGACATGAGCCGTTGGGAGCGGCTGCGGTAGACCGCGAGCGTATCCGATGGGCGCGTGCTGCCAGGGCTGGCGGTTGTGCGGCGACACACGACGGCGGTGCATGCGGGTATCAGCACTGGCGCAAATCACGACCGGGATGGCCGCCGCCCTAGGCAGCCATCCCGGTCTCCGCCTAACCCAGCCTCTTGCCCTATTCCTGCGTGCTGGCCCAAGTCGCTGCACAACTGCGAGCCGGGCCACGGCGCCTGGTGAGCCACTCCACTCGGTGTTCGCCTGATTCGGCAGCGGTCGGCTCCGCCGGCCGCCCAAGCACGCGTGTCGCGCGCGTTTACAGCTCTCGCAGCAAGCGCTCTGCGGTGATGTCGATCTTCTCGGGTGTGATGTAGGTGCCGGCCTCGATCTGTGCCCTGACGGCAGCGATCTTTTCGGCCCGCACCTCCGGAATGTCCGCCACCTTGCCGAGCAGACTCGCCACCTGCGAGATCTCAAGCGTATCGTTCGCTCTATCAGGAGCTTGCTGCGGTTGGGCCGGAGCGGTCCTGTTCGGCTGCGCCGGCTGAATGGGGCGGAGGTTTCCGGGACCTTGGATGCCGTTAATCTGGCTCATGCTATAAGACCCAGTCCTTCGGCGAGCAATCGCTGCACTGCGCCTGGCGTGGGTCGCGCCGGGGCCTCTGATCAATCTCAGGTATCGACGCGTGGTGTATCCGGACTTGAGGCAAATCGGGTGTTTGTTATACGTCGTTCGCAACATGTTGCGACAGCGAGTCTTGCCCGCGAGCGGCGCTGATCGACTGGCGGCCACGGGGCGATGGGTTTGGTCCTATAACCATCATCGGGCCAGCACTGCTCGGCAGCTTTCCCAGATTAACTCGAAGGGGGACGCGCGCTTCGGGGAGCGTCAACGACCGATAACCGTGGACCCCAACATGTTGAGGTCCGCATTCAGGTTGTGCCTCACCCGCTGAGGTGTTGGTCTTGCAGGTTCAATGTTCCGCGTCTTGAACGACCTGGTTTGGTTATAACGAATGTAGAGGATGAGGTATGTTGGGCCACTGCGGGGCGCTGTGGTTGTCAGATGGGTTGCCCGGTGAGAATGGCGTGCGCCAAGCGGTCGGCCATCTGGGTGTTGGAGAAGACCAGAGGCAGCAGGAACTGTAGGTCGGTATTGGGTGGTTGCAGGTGGCGGGCCATTCCGGTGCGCCATGCGGCGTCGAAGCGCCGGAGTTCATCCTGGGGGTTGGCGCTGGTGAGTGCCTGCGCGGCAACGTCGGCGGCCAGTTGTGCGCTCCACATCTCCGGGTATGCGTCGAGGCTGCTGACGGCGGCGACGAATCCGCCTGCGCGGCCAATCAGGATGGCTCGCTTGGCCACGTGCGTTTCCAATTCGACGGCCGCGCCGGCAGGGGTCAGCCACGTGTCGGCCGCTTCGGGGTCGAGCGACAGGTCGGGCGGGATCAGGCCGCACTGTGTGGCCATCTCACAGAACCGGGCGAACGACTCAGCCGCCGTCGCGCTGTCGGCCGACGCGCCCAAGCCGACCGCGAGCCGGCCGCTGCCGGCAAGAACGTAGGCGCCGGATTCGGCACGGGGGCAGTTGAAAGCGATAACCGCCATCGGGATGAAGTCGTAGAAGTCGTGCAGCATATGCGCGGGCGGATGCAATTCAAGCTGATGGCAGACGAGGCACTTGTGCAGGGGCGCATGCGACAAGTGCTCGACGAGAAGCGACTCGACCTCGTCGGCGGCGATCAGCAATCGGCCTTCGATCGACCGGCCGGACTTCAGGGACGCAGCGACGAGACTCTCGGCCAGGGTAATCCGGGCAACGGGGTCAGCGGCAACGACCTCGGCGCCGTCTCGCTGGGCGGACGCGGTGAGTTGCTTAAGGAGATGCGGGCGGTCGGTTAGATGCGCGCCGATGCGGGCCACGTCGGAGACGGCATGCTGGGACAGGTCCGGGCTGCGGAAGATGAGGTGCTTGAGCGCCGGGCCGAGCGCATCGCGGGCCGACAGGCCGATGCTTTCGAGGATGGTTTCGGCATCCTTACCGACCCATGCCGTGCAGGGCAGGTGGGCGGTTGGCTGATCGCGGGCGACCAGGGCGACCGAGCAGTTCTGACGCGCCAGCAGTGCGGCCGCCACCGCACCGGCCGGCGATACCCCAATGATCAGAACATCGTACATATCAGGCAGTATAGGGCGCGCCGGTGCCGGGGTACAGGCGACAGCGGACAGACGAGGAGCAAAAGGCCTCTTCGCCGGCTCGTGTTGCACTGGCAGGTAGGCCGCGACCGGTCAGTCCTTAGGAGCCGAATCGGCGCGGCCGGCCAGCAGGTCGGCCACGGGTGCGGTCAGGTCGCTTTTTTCCAACAGGATCCGAATAACGGCGGTGATCGGCGCGGCCAACAGCATGCCCACGACCCCCCAGAGCATGCCCCAGAAGATCAGGGCGATCAGGATGACGATCGGGTGAAGGTCGAGCGATCGGCCGAGGATTCTCGGCTCGATGAAGTTACCCAGGGCCATCTGGATGGCGCCGGGAATGGCGATAGCCAAAACAGCGGCGGTGGCGGACACGTCGGGGCTGACCAGCACGACAGGCAGCGGCAGCAGTGTGGCGATGATCGAGCCCAGCGAGGGGATGAAGTTGAGCAGGAAGGCGAACAGCCCGAAGACCATCGCCAGGTCGATACCGAGCAGGAAGAGCACAAGCCCGACCAGGACGCCGGTGGCGGCGGAGATGGTGACTTTGGTGAAGATGTAGCGATTGATTCGGGTGTCGATGTCGCCCCAGACGCCGGCGCGCGGGGCGCGTCGCACCGTCCGGCCCATCAGCAGGAAGAACAGAAAAACCAGGACCAGTAGACCCTTCGAGGCGATGTCGACGACGGCGCCGAGGGCCCCCACGAGGGTGTTGCCGATCGATCCTTCGGGCAGGCGAGACAGTGGGCGGGTGATGGCCTCGGGGTCGATGTTCAGCCGATCTAGCGGTAGGGCGGCGGTAATTCTGTGGAGAAGCTGTTCGATTTGCGCCTGGTAGCGGTCGGAATTGGCGGCAAGCTGGCTGATGGACATGGACACCAGAAGCGACAGGAGTAACAGGATGACGAAGGCGAGCACCATCGTGGTGAGCACGGCGACGGCCCGTGGCGCGCGCAGGTGGCGGGCCTGGAAATCGATGACCGGATTGAGCACGTAGGTCAGAAGGACGGCCAGGACGAGCGGGATCATGATGCCCCGCAGCCAGTGGAGGGCGCCGGCTGCGACGATCGCGGTAAGAATAAGCAGGCAGGCGGTCTGAATTCGTTGTTGGCTTTGCGCTGTGTCCACGACACGTGACCTTTTGCGGACGTGAATGATTTATGGACCCGTTGCGGGCATTATGCGTGCGTCGCGAGGTGTTGTCCACTGAAGATTGCTGCCGGTTTGTGGTGTATGCGGGAGGGGCGCGGATGGGACGCGGGGCACACTCGCGCTCCCCTTCGGGTCGCCGCTAAACGGACCAGGCGTGGTGGGCGGGGACTCTCAGGCGGTGGGGCGATGCGACTCGCTTGCGCGCGATGGAAAGGAACATGCCCGCGTCCGGCGCGGGCGAACTCGAGCATTCCATCGGTCGTCAGAAAAGCACTGTTCAAGAACAGTTCGACGGGGCTCACTGCCTGAAGGCAGTGGCACACGGCGCACCACCGCGCTCCCCTTCGGGTCGCCGCTAAACGGACCAGGCGTGGTGGGCTAACCGCCCTGGAGGATGGTTGCCCGTTCGATGACGATCAACTCTGTAGGAGTCTCGCCGTCCACGGAGACGCTCGCGATGTCATCGACGACGTCGAGGCCTTGGACGACGCGTCCGAAGACGGTGAAGCCGGGCTGCGACGGGGGGTTGAAATTGAGGCCGTCATTATCCTGGACGTTGATGTAGAACTGCGAGGTGGCGCTGTCGGGGTCGCTGGTGCGGGCCATGGCAACGGTGCCGCGATCGTTAGTCAGCCCGTTGTCGGCCTCACTGACGATGGGATCGCGCGTCTCCTTTGCGCTGGCGTTGGGATTGCTCAGGAAGGCCTCGGTGAAGCCGCCGCCCTGGATCACGGCGGGATTGGTGGCAATGCGGTGGAAGATCGTCGCGCCCAGCCCGTCTTGGCCGTCGTAGAATCCGTCGTCGACGTACTGGAGAAAGTTGGCCACGGTGATGGGGGCCGCACCATCATCCAATTCCATGACGATATCACCGAAATTAGTTTCCATGAGAACCTGGGGCTGCGCACCGGGCTCGTTGGGCTCGGGGGTCTGATCGGGCTCGGCACCATCAAGGGCGAGTAGAAACTCGATCAGCAGTTCATCCGTGATGCCGAGTTCGCGGAGTCGCTCGGCTCTCTCCTCGTCGGCGAGGTCCTCGTTTGCCAGGATGACCCCGAGTTCGTCGAGGCTGACGGGCAGCAAGTTAGGCAGAGCGGGGGTGCCGCAGCCGCCGACGCTGCCGACGAACAGCGCGGTGGCCATGAGGGCTACACACAGCGCCCCGATCATGAGGTGTCCGGAACCGACCATACGGGCTGGGCAACGCATTCGGTATCTCCGCCGGCTGGGCGTCCAGCAGCCGATGTCTCTGGCATTACAGTACTTACTGGCCAGGCGAGAAGCAAGGCCGGTCGGCCGCGGCCACAGGCTGCGCAGACTACACAACGGTATGCCTGGGGCGCAACAGCCAGTAAGATGGCGGCCGGCAATGGGTTTGACGTGTGGAGTACGCCTGGCGTTGACATGAGGTGCGGTCCATGACAGCGGCAGAGGATGCCGTAGCGAGCGAGTTGGGGGCGGTCGAGCAGCTTGGGGGGGCGCGGCAGCGTCTGCTGACCGAGATACACAAGGCGGTTATCGGACAGGCCGACGTCATCGAAGAGCTGTTGATCGCGCTGTTTTGCCAGGGGCACTGCCTGCTGGTGGGGGTGCCCGGGCTGGCCAAGACGCTTCTGGTTCGGACGGTGGCGTCGGTGCTGCGGCTGTCGTTCAACCGCATCCAGTTCACACCCGACCTGATGCCGTCGGACGTGACGGGCACGGACATCATCGATCAGGAGCCCGGGGGTGGGCGGGCGTTTCGGTTTGTGCGGGGACCGGTGTTTGCCAACGTGATTCTGGCCGACGAGATCAATCGCACGCCCCCGAAGACCCAGGCCGCGCTGCTTCAGGCGATGCAGGAGTATCAGGTGACCGCGGGCGGGCAGACGCACGAACTGGACCGCCCTTTTTTCGTGCTGGCCACGCAGAATCCGATCGAGCAGGAGGGTACGTATCCGCTTCCCGAGGCGCAGCTCGATCGCTTCATGTTCATGGTGAACGTGGATTATCCGTGGGCGGGCGAGGAACGGCAGATCGTCAAAGCCACCACGAGCGAGGCGGCGGGGGAGCCCGAGCCGGTGCTGGACAGAATGCAGATTCTGGCCCTTCAGCGCATCGTGCGGCGGATGGCGGTGTCGGATCACGTGGTGGACTATGCGGTTCGGTTGGCGCGGGCGACGCGGCCTGGGCAGGGCCAGGCGCCGTCGTTTGTCAGTGACTGGCTGACGTGGGGCGCCGGGCCGCGGGCGGCGCAATACCTGGTGTTGGGCGCGAAGGCACGGGCGATCCTGCACGGGCGCTACAAGGTGAGTTGCGACGACGTACGGTCGGTAGCGCCGTCGGTTATGCGACACCGCTTATTTACGAACTTCAACGCCGACGCGGAGGGCATCAAGCCCGATGCGGTGGTTCTGCGTCTGCTGGAGGAGGTGGCCGAGCCGTCGGTGGAGGACTACAAACGCCGCCGGCGCCAGGCGGCGCGGGGACCAAGCGTTGGGCGTTGGCCAACAAGTTCGAACTGGCGTATGATCGTAGTTGAGCGATTCATGCAAACTCGGGAGTGACGTAATGGCGATACAGTTTCCGTGCCCTGCCTGCCGACAGCTGATTGAGGTCGACGACGAACTGGCCGGCAGCCAGGTGACCTGTCCGTACTGCGACAAGGTGGTCGCTGCGCCGGCAGAATCGGCCCTAACCCCTGCCGGCGAGGCGCGTCCGGCGGGCGAGCAGGGCCGGCCCCCGGTTTTTGCCGAGTCGGGTGCCGTCGCGGGTGAGTTGGCGGTGAACTCGTGGGGGCGATGGAGCTTGATATGCGGGGTGGGGGCGATCGTTGTTGCGATTGTGCTGGTGTGCGCGGGGCTTGTGCGTCTGCGGCCCATGATGGAAGAGATTGCGAAATCGGAATCGAGCCCAGAGGCTGTCCAACGCGAAATGGAGCGTATCATCAAGACGGAGATGGAAAACAACACGGCGATTCGCGTTGGCAGCGTCGTGTTGTTGGCGTTGGCGCTGGTGGGGACGGGTCTGGCGATTGTGGGTCTGACGCGGCCCAACATGCGGAAGGGACAGGCAACGGCAGGCCTGATTATCTGCGGCTGTTTTCTGTTATGTCAGTGTCTGAGCGTGTTGATGCAAGGGATGGCGGCAGCAGCGGGCGGATAGGTTTTTAACGTATTCATGTGGGGTTTCACGCGCGATCCGCCCCTCACGCCCGGAGAGCACGGGGCATCGGCGCATGCCGGCCTGTGCATTTCCGACACTGGCGGGCAAGCCGTTCGGCTGAGCAGTTCGGCCCTGAGCTCACTGCCGAAGGGCTCACGGCCGAGGCCGCCCGTGGCACCCCAGCGGACAAGCCTCCCGTGGCACCCGAGAGATCAGCTCGCGACGGGCTAGTCGATCCACTCACGCCGACGGAGCTTTTGGGGCAGGTAGGTTTCGGTGACGAAGCTGAAGTCCTTGTTCGACAGGGCTTCGAGCTCGAGCTTGACGCCGCACTTGAGCATGTGCTTGATCTCGCGCTGCCACGGTCTCTTATCGAACCACGGGTAGCGGGCGATCTCCTTGGCGCGGGACACGTCGCGGTCGTTGAGCTTGATGGCGACGGCGGGGGGAATGTCGTATCGCTCGGCGTCGAAGCTGCTCATGCCGACAAAGCGGGCGGCCGGCACGGCCATGCGGCGCGATTCGTAGGCCAGGTTGATCGAGCCCTGTTTGACGACGCTGTAGATGTAGTATCCCCACGGGTCGTTATCGACCAGCACGTAGACGGGCAGCTTCAATTCGCTGTGCAGGCGGTACAGCAGCCGTCGCACGCCGCGCGGGGGCTGCCCGCCGCCGTGGACGATGATGCATTTGTGCTGCTGCCAGAAGCGGTCTTCGTTAAATCGCCTCCACACGGCCGCCTTCTCGATGAGCAGCACGAACTTGGCCTTGTGGCTTTTGAACTGGATGACGGAGTCTTCGACGATGGAGGGGACGGCCCATCCGCCGCTGCCGAGACGCGACAGGTCGATGGTGTCGCCGCTGTCGACGATGGTGATCGGACCGACCATCGCGCCCTTCGGGTCGGCGAAGAGACCCAGCTCTTCGCGCAGACTGTCGAGCGTGACTTCGAGATCCTCGATGATGGGGTCGGACTCGTCCTGCTCGTCGAAGGTGTTCTCGTTGGAGTCGGCGATGGTGTGCTTGCAGTTGTAGAAGAGGTCACGAATGCTGGTGGTTTTGCTCTGGTCGAGCAGCCGCTTGCATCCGCCGGCGACCAGCAGGGTTTGCATGAAGCGCTTGGCCTGACCGAGGTTGAAAAACGCGCGGCGCTGCGTGTTGGAGCCCATTTCGATGATCTGACGGCGTGCATTGAAGCTCACGTTGCTGAGCGCTCGCACGGGGATGTCCACGAACGGATCCTCGCGACGATGCGCGAGCTTGACGACATCTCCGGCCATGTCGACGATCTTGTCGGCCACGGGGCCCGATTTGCGCGCGCGGTGGGCGGTCGAGCGTCGCTTGGGCGCCTTGGCGGCGGTGGCCTTCTTTGTCGTACGGGTTTTCTTTTTGGCGGTTTTCTTGGCCATGGCAGCTGCCTCGTTCGCGGTTTGGGAAAGCGGTTTCAGGACGCTCGCCTTCTGGCGCGGCGGCCGTTGTTGCGGCGCGGGCGGGCGCGGTGGTTGTTGCCGTTACCGAAGAGGTCCTGATCGGACGGCTCGGGCGCCTCGCGGTGCACGATGATGGTGTCCTCGCCGACGGGTTTCTCCTGTTCGGGCTTTTTGATGGGCTTGCCGTTTTCGTCAAGCTGTACGTCGGCTTGAACGGTGATCTGGCGGGCGGTGGCCAGCAGGTCGCGCCGCAGACGTTCGCGGTCGGTGGGGGTGATGGCGTTGACGGCTTCGACCACCTCGCCGATGTATCGCTGAAAGACGCTGCGACGCTGTCCCTCGCGGTGCTGGCGGGCGCGGCGGCGGAGGTAGATGCTCAGCTTGCGGGCGCACTCACGGACGGCCAGTTTGACCTCGCGGCGTATCTCGTCGTAGTCGGCGATGGCCTCCTTCGATTCGGA
>CBFCZG010000156.1:0-9891 GCA_965602375.1 uncultured Phycisphaerae bacterium
GGCCGATGGTCGTTGGCTGCTGGCGGGGGTGGTAGTCTGGGACCTGCGCAAGTCCGAGTTGGTGGAGACGTGCCTGGCCAGGCGACCGGCGCGCTTTCCCTATGTTCCAGGCCTGCTCTCGTTTCGTGAGGTGCCGGCTGTGCTGGCAGCCGTCCGGAAGCTGCGCGTGACGCCGGACGTGTTTCTGTTCGACGGACAGGGGCGGGCGCACCCGCGCCGGTTCGGTCTTGCCTCGCACGCGGGCGTGCTTATGGACTCACCTTCGGTGGGGTGCGCCAAGAGCCGGCTTTACGGGGAGCACCAGGAGCCCGCGACCAAACGCGGGAGCCGCAGACGGCTGATCGACCCGTCCGACGGTCAGACCATCGGCGCCGTGCTTCGCACGCGTGATCGCGTCAAGTGCGTCTATGTGTCGATCGGGCACCGGGTAACGTTGGATGACTCGGTCCGTCTGGTACTGGGCTGTCACAGCGGCTATCGCATCCCGCAGCCGTTAAGGCTCGCGCATCAACTGGTGACGGCTGAGCGCGCTCACTTGTAGGGGTTGTGGCCTCGGGGATCGGACGGCAGACGAGTGGAGAACCCTTCCACGTTCAGGTCGCTTCGCGGCACGACGACGATGTGATACGGGGCGCACAGAGCGTGTCTGGGCGATTTCCCGCCCGGCTGGGGTTGACTCACACGGACGTCGACGTACACGCGATGCCCCTCGCGCCACACGCGAGTGATGCGGACAGCATAGCCCTCGGTCGGTACCGCACCTAGAGCGGCCACCAAGACCATTTGCTCACTAAAGTCGACGGGTACCTCGGCTACCGGGATGGCAGCCAGACCTGCCGCATCGCGTATGACCAAACGCAGAGGCTGATGCAGTTCACTGTAAGTGCCTGTTTTAGACCAGGTTATGTCCATTTCCTCGACTTGTAGAGTCTGGCTTTGGTCGACAGTGGGTTCAGGTGGTGGACAGCCTGGCAGGGCCGCAGTCGCCAGTACGAGCATGCCTGGAAATACACGCTTCATGGCTGGATGTTACCACACCACCAGCGACTTGGCGCGGTCGGCTGCAAAGAGAGCGGTGGGCTGTGCGGACCAGGTTCGGTTCCCGTTTCTTTCCGATTGTGGCGCGGGCTGCTTCGCGCTTCGGCGCTCGCCGATCACCCGGCTTGTGCGGGGGGGGCACGCTTCTATAATTGAGCATCTGTGAGCCGGAACGTAAGGTGTCACTTGGTATTGCGATGCGTTCGTACGGGTCGGCGAGTTGCGCGGCTTCCAGCTTGTGCGATCTGGCTGGCGGCGATTGCCGTTGGTGGTTGTGACGCTGGGCGGTCGGGCGGCAAGGCGGACATGAACTCGCCGGACCCAGGCCAGCGGATCCATGCGATCGTGGAGGCGGGCGAGCAGGGCCGGCAGGAAGCGGTGCCGCTTTTGGTTGATCGGCTGGAGGATGAAGACATAGCGGTCCGCTTCTTCGCCATACAGAGCCTGGAGAAGATCACTGGTGAAACCAAGGGCTATCGGTACTATGATCCGCCCGGCCTGCAGGCGCGTGCGGTGAGACGTTGGCGAAGCTGGGTGGAGGCTCGCGCCGTGGTGGCCACCAGCCAGGCCGCACAGATGAATTAGAGGTTCCTAATGGGTGATTCCTGGCCACAGCGACCGCCGGACGCGGTGGATTTGTCGATCCCCAGCGAGCCCCGCAGCCTGACCGTGGTCCGGGCAGCGGTGGAGCGGATGGCCAAGATGGTGGGTTTCGGCGAGCCCGATGTCGGTCAAATCATTTTGGCGGTGGATGAGGCGCTGGCCAACGTCATCAAGCACAGTTACCGAGGCGCGACCGATCAGCCGATTCGCGTGCGCCTTCAGCCGACCAAGGGCCCCAACGATTGTGGCGGACTACTGGTCCTGGTTCGCGACTACGGCAAAGCGGTGGACCCGACCACGATCCAGCCGCGAGATTTGGATGACGTTCGGCCGGGCGGTCTAGGGGTGCATATCATTCGCAGCGTCATGGACGAGGCCGAGTATTCCTGTCCCGAGAGTGGCGGGATGCAATTGCGGATGGTCAAATACATACGGAGCGAGCAAGCCGCGCGTGGCTAGGCTTCGTCGGGCCGACGGAACGGCACGGCAGGTCGGCCATCCGGGGCGGACGAGTGAATCCATGCCCCATCGGAGTGACAAGGCTGTACAGGAAGTCCGCGAAGAGAACGGTGTAGTGCTGGTCAAATTGGCCGGCGAGATCGACATGCATCGCACGCCTGAGGTCATGCAGGCGGTGGATGCGCCTATGCGGTCGAAGCCCAAGCGCGTGGTGGTGGATCTCAGCGACGTGGAGTACATGGACTCGTCGGGGGTGGGCACACTGGTGCATATGTTCAGGCAAGTCAACTCCAACGGTGGCAAGCTCATCCTCGTCAAACCGAACGAACGGGTCCGCAGCGTATTCGAGATCACGCGGCTGGACCGTTTTTTTATCATCTGTCAGGATCAGCAAGAGGCCCTTAAGCAATGACCGATTCAGGACCGCCTGCCCAGGCGCCGGCTGGTGGGCGCGCCGTCAGGTTGGTTGAGGCCGTCGGCCACTCGGTGAAAGCCCGGCTCGCCAGGATCCGTCAGACCGTCGTGTTCGTCGGCGGGATGGCGGCCTTACTGGGTGACGGCGTGCGGTGGATCGCGCGGGGACTGTTTGTGCCGGGGGTCAAGTTCCGGCGCGAGGCGGTCATCGTTCAGATGGTCCGCGTGGGTGTCCGCAGCATTCCGATCGTCCTGTTGGTGCAGGTGTTCATCGGAATCATTCTGGCGCTGCAACTGGCGCCGACACTGATCAGCTACGGGCAGTTGGAGCGTGTGGCCGATGTGGTGGCCATCGCGGTGTTCCGAGAGCTGGGTCCGTTGATATCGGCCATTATTCTGAGCGGCTTCGCCGGTGCGTCGATCGCGGCGGAGCTGGGCACCATGGTGGAAGGCGAGGAGATCAAGGCACTGCGGGCGCATGCTCTCAACCCGGTGCAGTTTCTGGTCGTACCGCGATTGCTGGCCACAGTAGTCATGCTGGTCGGACTGACGGTGATCGCCGACCTAGTGGGGATACTGGGCGGCTTGCTGACCGGCTGGCTGGTGTTGGATATCGAGCCGCGCGTGTACCTCGACTACACTCAGGCTGCGCTGAAGAACCTGGACTTTCTGACCGGCCTGGTCAAGGCTGCCGTGTTCGGCATGCTGATCGCACTGATTGCCTGCCGCGAAGGTCTGACGGTGTCGGGCGGGGCCGAAGGTGTGGGTCGGGCGACCACGCAGACCGTGGTAAAATCGATCGTCGCGCTGATCGGCACCGACTGTCTGTTCACGGCGATGTTCTACGTTCTCGGCTGGTAGGAACCAAGCGAATGGCCCAGACGACAGCCAACGCACACGGCGAGCCGGAGGTGGTGATCTCGGTGCGCGACGTGGTGAAGCGCTTCCGGTCGTCGGCCGGGACGTGGGTTACCGTACTCGACGGTGTGCGTTTTGACGTGTATCGCGGCGAGACCGTGGTGCTGATGGGCGGGTCGGGGTGCGGCAAGAGCACGATGCTGAACTGCCTGATCGGCGAACTCGTGCCGGAGTCCGGCGAGATTCTGCTGAAGACTCGCGACATGGCGGAACCGGCCGACATTGTGGGCATGGACGAGGACCGACTCAACGAGATCCGCAAACGCTTCGGCATTCTCTTCCAGAGTGGGGCGCTGTTTAACTCCATGACCCTGGCGGAAAACGTGGCCCTGCCGCTTGTCGAGCATTCCGACGTCGATTCCTCGATCGTGGACATTGTCGTGACGCTCAAGCTCGAGCAGGTCAAAATGCTCGAGCATCGCAGCAAGATGCCTGCCCAGTTGTCGGGCGGGCAGAAGAAGAGGGCGGGCCTGGCGCGGGCGACCGCGCTGGATCCTGAGCTTCTGTTCTACGACGAACCGTCGGCCGGGCTCGATCCGGTTACCTCGGCGGCGATCGACGAACTTATGATGGATCTGTCCAAGAAGCTCAATGTCACCAGTGTGGTGGTGACGCATGAAATGGACTCGGCGTTCCGCATCGCCGATCGCATGGTGATGCTGCATCAGGGCCGTATTCTGCGGGTCGGCTCGCGAAAGGAGTTCGAGCAACTCCGCGATACGCCTATCGATCAGTTGTCCACTGCGGAAGACAAGTTGATGAACCAATTCCTCAACGGCTTTACCGAGGGCCCGCTCACGGACGCCGAAGGCATGAGCGAGTTTGAGAAACTCATTGTTACAGGTTGAATGCTATGCCCGCGCAACGCACCAACGAGTTCAAGCTAGGCGTGACCGTCATCATCATCATCGCCCTGTTCTTCGGGACGGTGATTTTCATAGGCGGCGGGGCCATCTGGGGGCCCAAGACCCAGACGGTTCGCGTGCACTTCAGCCACGACATGTCGCTGCCCACACTCAAGACCGGCGGCGAGGTGCGCTGCGGCGGCCAGCGAGTAGGCAGCATCGAGTCGGTCGAGATGCGCGAACTGCCTGCCGATCAGGTGACTGAGAAATCCAAAAAGGATGCGGACGACGAGAAAGGCGAGCGTCTTGCCATCGTCGTAACGGCCCAGATCGATCGCGCCGTGGGCCTGCGAGAGGACTGCCAGATCACGGCGGAAGGGCCGACGCTTGGCGGCTCGGGCTGGCTGATTATCCGGAATCGAGGCACGGCCGGCAAGCCGCTCGGGCCCGACACGCCCGTGATCGGGCTGCGTCCCAGCGGCCTGGCAGCGGTCACCGAGACCCTCACGCAACTCGGCGATACGCTCGCGGAGGAACTCAACGCGCAGAACGCCGACAGCCTGCTCGGCAAGATCCATCGCTCGCTGAGCGACGTCAATGTGATGACGTCCGCCATCAAGGAGCAGTTGGACGCGTCCGATCAGAAGGCGCTGCTGGCCAAACTGCACCGCAGCGTCGGGGACATTAACGCCATTACGGGTGAGCTGCGGCACCAGATGGATCCGAAGGCCGACCGGGTTGCCCTGGGCAAGATGCATGCGGCGCTTGACGCGGTCAACGCCGGGCTCGACGAGGCCGTGGCCATGCTCAAGGAGAATCGCGAGCCGGTTCGGGACACGGTTGCCCACATACAGGGCACGGCCCAAACGCTGGACAATCGCATCGCCGCCGCCATTGCCGATCAACTGGACGTGCATCGTCACGCGTCGCTGTTGGCCAAGGTCCACGAGGACGTCGACCGGATCGGCGAATCGCTCAAGGACGTCAACGCGATCACGGCCGATGTGCGCCAGCTTCTGGCGGTCAACAAGCCGGCGGTCGAGCGCACGCTGATGAACTTCAAGGAGACGAGCGGCCATCTGAAAGCGGCCGCCAAGGACCTGCGGCGCAATCCATGGCGACTGCTCTACCAGCCTTCCGACAAAGAGACGCGCGAGATGAACGTCTTTGACGCCGCCCGGGCGTTCGCCGATGCGGCCACCCGACTGGACGACGCCAGCGCGAGGCTCGAGGCGATGATCGAGGAGTATCCCACGACTCGGCCGGCGGACGATGCCGACTTGCGCGCCTTACAGGACGAACTCAGGGCGACGTTCGAGAAGTTTTCACAGGCCGAGGCGGCCTTGTGGAACATGCTCAAACTGCGCTGACGGGACGCACACACCCAGGCGCCGACGTCGGCAAACTGTCGCACGCCTCGCGCCCGCGAGTCGGCTTCGGATTGATTCCTACGGGGTCTGGTTCGGCTGAAGGTAGCCGAGCAATTCGTTGAACGGCTCGACGTAAGGTCCGCCGCGGGGTTGGCCGCCGGGGGTCTTCAGCGCCTCTTGCAGCACCGACACAGCTTCCTCGGTAGCCTGACGACGTAGCTGCGGGTCGTCGGTCAGTTGCGCCAGCAGATACCATGCTTCGGCCGTTCGTGCATCGATGATCCACGCCCGCTTGCTGTCCCCGGCCCGCTTGGCTTTGTCGAGATGGCCGACGGCATCGTCGTCACTGTCGGGCTGATCGATGCTGGCAAGCCCGGCCTGGCGGCTTTCGGCTTTTTTGACCTTGACGGCCTCCAGGGCGTCGTCCAGTTCGGTGGCCCTGGCCGGACGGCGCACGGTTACCGGCGCGGGCGCCGAAGTCGCCGCGCGATCATCGGGCGGGGCAGCGGCCTCCTCTGTGGTCTCTGTGGTGGGCTGCTCGGCAACGGGTGTTCCGGTCAGATCGGCCGGTGCTTCTGCCGCCGGCTCGGCCGTGGTTGGGGGCGACACCGCGGGCGCGGTCTGCTCGCCGCCCAGCAACAGCACCGCCTCCTGCAAAACTGTTTGCTGGTCCGCCAGGTCGTTGACTCGCTGGAGGTGAATCTCGGCCTGGCAGATGAATGTCTCAGCCAGCAAGCTATGAATTTCGACGTCCCAGGAGCGGTCAGCCGCGATCATCTCGAGCCGCTCGTTGCGCTTGCCCGCCGGAGCACGGGCGCCTTGGGCGCGCGTGCCTGCGGCGCGCAGGGCACTGCTCAGGCTTCGCCGGGCCTTTTCGAGCGTATCGAGCGCCTTGGACTCGGTGGTCTCGGCCTCGGCCGTAATCGTGGATGCTTCATCAAGCGACTGCTTGACCTCTCCGATCGCGGCGGCGGCGGCTGTCTGCGTCTGCTCGGCCCGTCGGGCGCGGGCCGCGTCGCGCTGCTGCAATTCATCCAACTGCCGCTGTAGATCGTCGGCCGCAGCAGCGTACCCTTCCGCTCGCGCCTGGCTGGTAGCAAGCTGCTCTTGCAGGGCCACCAACCCGTCCTCACGCTGGCCGCCTACGTACGCCGCCAACAAAGGATCGGCACCGGCGTTGGGGTCGAGCACCGCGCCCGGCAGCCAGCCGTATTCAAGTGCGTCGGCCTGGTACGCCGCCTCCCGTTCGGTCTTGGCCAGTTCGGCCCATTGGCGTCGGTATTGAAGGCCGGCCTCCAGATCAGCGGGGTCCGGGGCGTCGAGCTTCAGGACGGCCAGGCTGCGACGCGCCTGCTCGGCCGTCTGACGCAGCGGCGCGATTCTGGCCTGGAGCTCGTCGACCTGTCGCCGTAACGACTCGGCCTCGCCGCGTGTTTCGCTGGCCTTGGTCTGCACCTGTGCGATCTCTTCGCCGATGCGTTGGATCGCCGGCTCGAGATCGGCCAGCGCGGCGGCCTTGGCTTCGGTCTGGACATCTCGAGCCGACGCGATGGCCTTGAGGCTCTGCCAGCGCGCCTGGCAGGCCTGTGCGCGTTGCGTCCGCGCGTCCAGTTGCCCGTTGGCGGCCTGGTGATACAGAACCATGCCCAACAGGTAGTTGGGCTCGACCAGATCGCTCCCGCGAGCGCTGCCCACCTGGTGGCTGACGGCTTCGTTGAGCAGTTTGGCGGCTTCGTCCAGTAGCGATGCGTTTCGACTGAACGCCTTGGCGACCTGACCGCTTGGGGCCGGCAACTCGAGTCCAGCCGAGTTGAGCTTGGCCTTGCTGGCCGCCAGCGTCGGATAGTTGTACTGGTAGGCGTGTAGCAGACGGCGGGCCTTCTCCACGCGCTCGGAGGCGAAGCGATCGAGCTTGGCCTGGTCCGAGTTCAGCAGCGGCACGAGGAACTGGGCGGCGACGGCCACCAACACGAGCACCACGGCGACGATGACGGCGGGATGCTTGGCTTGCACGGATCTCTCCGAAGTTTGCGGGCGGCTGCCACGTCACGTTAGCAGCCCGGATTCAGGCACTTACGACCCCGAGCATGTACCGCGCGGCCGGGCCGATGTCAACCAGACCTCGCCCACGAGCCCGCGCCGAGCGAGATTGACCGTGCCCCGCTCCACCTTGTTGATCGGCGGCGACCTTTCGTTATGTTGTCTGAGTGCTGGGCGGTTTACGGGCAAAGGCAATAGGCTCTTGGTACGGAGATGTCCCATGCAAACGAGAAATCTGGTCGCACTTGTCACGGTAGTAGCGGGATTCATAGGTCTGGCTGTGTGGATGGCGGGTCCGCCCGAGGCGCTGGCCCATTGCGACACCATGGATGGGCCGGTCGTAACCCAGGCAAGGCAGGCGCTGGCTGCGGGTGATGTGACGCCTGTGCTCAAATGGGTCCAACCCGAACAAGAGGGTGAGTTGCGCGCCGCGTTCGAAAAGGCGCTCGCCGTTCGGTCTGCTGGGCCCGAGGCCAAAGAGTTGGCGGATATGTACTTCTTCGAGACGTTGGTGAGGGTCCATCGCGCCGGCGAGGGCGCCCCGTTTACCGGTCTCAAACCGGCCGGGCAGATCGAGCCACCGGTTGCCGCTGCCGACCAGGCAATCGCCACAGGCTCGGTGGATGAGCTTGCCCGGAGGGTGGCTCAGGCGGCGGCCTCGGGCGTGCGCGAACGGTTCGCGCGCGTCATCGAGACCAAGAAGCACGCCGGCGACAGCGTCGATGCTGGGCGTGCGTACGTGGCTGCCTATGTCGAGTTTGTGCACTATGTGGAGGCCCTGCACAACACCATCGGCGGCCACGGTGCCCATCACGCCGATGCAGCACCCACCCAAGCGGCAGAGCACGCGCACTAGAGGGTGCCGCCGTATGGCTCGACGTTACCGGGGGGGTATGAGAACGTCCGCGCAATGATCGAGCAAATCGCCGAGTGCGCGGGGTGGGATAGGACGCGCAGAGCAGGTCCCAGCTTTGGGGGCGAACTGAGTCGCGGGGTAACTTCACGGCGGGAGAACTGTGATGGCCAAGACAGAGAAACTCGATCTGTACAAGCAGCACAAGGACGAGTACGTCGCGCCGAAGGCGCCGGCGCTTATCGATGTCGGGCCCGCTGGGTACCTGGCGATTCAAGGTCGAGGCGAGCCGGGCTCACCCGAGTTCCAGGCGAAGATGAAGGCGATGTACTCGATGGCGTTCACCATCAAGATGGCCAGCAAGTTCACCGGCCGCGACTACAAGGTGTGTCACCTGGAGGGCCTGTGGTGGGGCAAGCGCAAGGGCGACAACTTCATGAAGCTTCCGCGCGATCAGTGGAACTGGGAGCTGATGATCCGCGTGCCCGAGTTCGTCGCCCAGCGGCATTTGGCCGACGCGCTGGCGGCACTGAAAACGAAAGGCAAGGGCGAGCAGGCCGATCAGGTGAGGTTAGCGCAGCTTGACGAGGGCCGATGTGTTCAGGTGCTGCACGTCGGTCCCTACGCCGACGAGCCCGAGACGATCGCCGCCATGAAGGCCTTCGCCGACGAGCATGGCCTGAAATATCATGGCCTGCACCACGAGATCTATCTTTCCGACCCGCGGCGCGTTCCGCCGCAGCGCCTGCGAACCATTCTCCGCCAGCCGGTGCGGTGAGGGGGGTCGGCTGGGCTGCCCTTTAAACGGCGGCCCCACGCGATGACCCTCATCGACCCCCGAACGCGTAGATGGCCTTCGATGGGTCAGGGGGCTTGTTCGGCCCCTAGTGCGACCTGACGGCGGAAGAGATGCGCTCCATCAATTCCCATAGCGAATTAATCAGGGGCACCAAAAGCGCCAGGATCAGAAACACCACGATGACCCCCGCCATCCATGGCTTACGCCGCGCCCGCGCTTGAAGTTGCCCTACGATGTCTTGACCGGCGGCTGCCTGCTCTGCCGCGCGATCCATCTGACGAGCAACCTGCACTGCGTACGGCGATATTATGAAAAGAACACCAACTCCACCGGCCGTCGATTGAACATTCTCTACAATCCCGTGGGCTTCGAGTTTCTTTATGAGTGGTTCGTACTTTTCTGGATCAATATTCAGTTCGCCAATCACCCAATCGCGTTGAACATAGTTGGTCCTCCCCTCCTCAAACCATTGAGCCAGGTGTCGGATGCATCGTTGTTCCTCTTCGTCGAGTATCATTTGCGCTGACATTAACCAGTCCTGCACGGGTCAAG
>CBFCZG010000157.1:0-9890 GCA_965602375.1 uncultured Phycisphaerae bacterium
CGATCGCGTTCTGCGCGTGCTCGACGCCTGCCGGTCGGTCGAGCCGGGCGGCTTTGTGGTCGAGCGTACCGAACGTCGGGCGTATCGTGTCGAAGGGTTCGATGCCGACGCGGGCGCCTACAGACTCGTCGGCGGCAGCGGGCAGGTGGAGGTGCCGATCCGTGACCTGGCCTACCACTACGAGAGAGTCGGGGCCGACGACTTCCGCGTCTTGGAGCAGCTCACACCCGAGCGAATTGCCGTGCTGGCTGAGGACGACCCGGCGGCCCTGGTATTGGGCGTGGTGCGAAGTCGGGGCGGGCAGATGAGCGCCGACGACTTGCGCTATGTGCTGAGCCCGCAGCATGTCGAGTCGGGGCGATGGAGCAAGTGGTGGACGTCGGCGCGGGCGGGGCTGCGGCGGGGCGGGCAGGTGCGCATCGAGGGCCGCTCTCCCGTGATGCTGGTTTACGACCCGGCGGGGGTAGACGCCACGAAGGAGCTGGCGCGGGAGTTGGCGGGTGAGTCCGACCCGATGAAGCAGTGGCCTTTGATTCGCAGTTACCTGCGGGGCAAACCGAGTGATCTGGGGCCGGTGCTGTCGGTCGCGGCGACCCTCCAGAAACGGTTCGAGCATTTCGTCGAGGACGATCCGTCTCGTGCGTTGCAGGCCGGCGCGGTACTGGAGTGGCTGAAGGGTCAGCCTGCGTTGGCGGGGATCGAGCTGCCCGCGCCGAGATGGGCCGAGTTGCTTCGAGCGTGTGACGAGCCGGCGGTTGCGATGGTGATCTTGAGTGATGCCCAGTTGTGGGAGGGGTTGCTGGCTGCGATCCGCCGCGATTGTGGCGACAACTGGGTCGAGCTGTACGTAGCGGCTTTGGCCGTGGCGCCGCCGGCCGCGGCCGATCGCATCGTCCCAGCGCTTCTGGAGGCAGGACAGGCCGAGCAAGTGCAAGCCGCCATCGACCGCGCATTGCAGCAGCCGGGACGCCACTTCGCCACGCTGATATGGCTATGGCAGGGCCCGGAGGCCAAGCTTGCCCTCGGCGCGCTGGGGCGAGTCGAGGTGTTGCTGCGGTTGCTGGCGGCGCTGGATGAATGGGGCCGGCCCGAGCCACGATGGCGAGCGGCGTCCGGGACCGCGCGCAGCCGGCTTCGCTCGGCGGTCCTGGCGAAGAAGCGCGGGGTGTTGCGCGAGTGCGTGGGGAAGATCGAAGAGCCCTCGATGGCGTCGGCGTTGCGTCGTCAGATCGAGCGATGTCGCGGACTGAGCAGCGCTGCGCGGCAGGACGCGCTGGCGACGCTGCGCGAAGGGTTCCCGCAGGCGTGGGCCGAGCCGAAGGTCGAGCCCTGGGCCGATCCCAACTCACTGTACGTGACCCGGGAGGGCCAGGCCCGCAAACAGGCGGAACTAAACGAGATCGTGGATGTCAAGATGCGCGAGAACGCGCGAGCGCTCGGCGAGGCGGCCGCCCACGGCGATCTCAGCGAGAACAGCGAATACCGCTTTGCATTGGAGGAGCGAGATTTGCTGCGGGCGCGTATGGCTCAGATCCAGAACGAGATGGTCATGGCCCGCATCATTACAGGCAATGACGTATCGACCGATCGGGTAAGCATCGGCACGCGGGTGACGCTGACGGGCCTGCGGGACGGACGGCAAGTGGAACTGACGATCCTCAGCCCGTGGGAGGCCGACGCCGAACGAAGAATCTACAACTACAAGGCGCCGGTCTGCCAGCAGTTGCTGGGATTGAAACCGGGCGATGCGGCGACGCTGAGCTTCGATGGCGAGCCGCAGGAGTATCGGGTGGAACAGATCGACGTGGCCATCACGTGACGCCTCGTCATCCTTGCCGGGGGGTGCATCGACCGCCGGGTGTGGCGGGGCGTGGCCGATCGAAAATCCTATTGCTGCGACTGGTTTTTCGGGCTTAGCTGGTGAAGGCGTTCGACCAGAGTGTCAAAGAGGTTTCCGATGGGAGCTTCCAGGCGGTCGAGCAGTTCTCGCCGCGTCTTGACGTCGTCGATTCTGGCGACGTTTTCGTACTCGACGCGATGTTCCCGCCGATACTGCCGCGCCTGCTCTTGGATTTCGGCCAGCACTCGGCGGGCCTCGCTCGCGCCGGCGGTGTCCAACTTGCTTCGGTGGATGACCGCCTCGACGTAATGCGGCCACGCCTCGGGCGGCTTGAAGCCCAGTCGCGAGCGTGACCGCTGCGACGACGTGGTTCGGGTCGGGTCGGCAGCCAGCGGGTCCTGGGGCGGGCGGGGGGGCGCAGGAGCCGTGGTGGGCGGCGGGATGCGACGGCGTCCGCGAGCAGCGGCCACCTGCTCGGGCGGTAGGAAGCGCTCGATCTCGCGCATGACGTTCCGTACCCCAAGAGGGGAAGCCTGTATGACGGCGGTGCCGCGACGCTGCACGGCGCGCTGCTGCTCACGCGGGACGGCCACACCCGAGCGACGCAACTCCTGAAGTTCGAGGTGTTCCTGCCGGATCGGGTCGACCTCATCGCTTCGGGCGTCGAGATACTGGTAATACTGCTCGACGATCCGGTCCATGACCGTGTGAAACTGCCGGGTCTGCTCGGGCGACATCTTGTAGGCTCGCGGCAGAAACTCGTACATCTTCAGGTAAGGCTTTTCGTCGAAGGGATCGGCCGCTTGAGCCCGACCGGCGGCCGCCCAAGGCAAGATCAAGGCCAGCGAGAGAGTCGCCCTGTGCCAAGTCATCTGATATCCTCCTGGCCGTAGGAAGCGATGGATCGTGCGACCATCGCAGTCGAGCCCGGCCGATGCCCATCGGGCACGTTCGCCCAAGCAGCGATGTGTCCGACACGATATCGATCGTTATGGCGATTCTAAGGCAGTGGATACCAATCGCAAGTGAACGTTCCCGGGTCGAGCGGCTTCGCGCTCGGCAAGGCGTATTCGCCCTGATCGCATCGATCGGCGTGGCGGCGCTGGTCGGCTGTAGCCCGGGGGGGCAGGCGACAGCGGAGCATGGATTGCTGCTCGTCCAGACCGGTGGCGAACGGGCGAGGGTGCCGTTCCAGAAGTTGTACATTCACGATCCGCAGGCGGCGGCCGGCGCACCGGCTGAACGGATGACTCTGCTGGGGCAGGAATGGCCTTTGGAGCTTGTCTGCCGAACAGGAGAGGCCACGTTCCTGGCGACGCAACGGGTGCGCGACACCGTGGATCGCACACACCAGGAACTGGTGGAGGTCGACCTTCAACAGCGCCGGATCGCCACGGTCGTCGACCGGTTTGATCGGCTGCTCTGGGTCGATCATAAGCAGATCGTTTACGGAGTTGGCCCGGACGAGGGGACGGCCGCGACGGCCCGCGGCAGGCGGGTGCTGCCTGCGGTCGAATCCACCGGTTACCGGCTGATGCGGTATTGGATCACGGGCGATCTCGTGGAGGAGATATTCGATCGCCCGCTCTGTATGTTGCATCGCCTGGACGGTACGCAGTGTGTGGCGCTCGTCACCAGGCCGCGTCCGATGCTGGTGATGCTGGACTGGTTTACCAGTCAGTACGTCGAGCTTTTCCGACTGCCGCCCGGTGCGGCGGTATCGGCCAGCGTGTTGACGGAGGATCGGCAGGCGGTGTGGCTGGTGCTGCAATTTGCCGGTCGTCCGTGGGACCTGTTCGATCTTTACTGGGTTCACGTCGCCAATCGCAGCGCGACACTCATACGCGCCAACGTGCCGTGCCCCGTCGACCGGCGGTCGCGTGTTGCGCCGCGGCTGCCGCTGGCCGCCATCGACAAAGAGCACATTGCGCTGGTCGAGGCGGAGGTAACGCAGCGGGACGCCCAGGGCGTGCCGCTCGACGGGCAATACTACACCGTGATCATGAAGCTGCCGACGCGACGGGTCCTCCAGCGGGTGCGCCACCCGGCCGAGGGCCTGTCCGAGGCGCCTCCCGAGCCGTACCTGCCGACCGAGACACTCACTCGACTCGGTTTACCCGCGCCGCTTCGCGCATCGGTGTGGCCCAGTGGGCCTAACGACGACCCTATCCTATCGGCACTTGACGAGACCGTTGCGTGGCGGCGATTCTTCGACTATCGCCACGGTCGACTCTGGCTGGACGATCGGACAAGCTTCGCGCCGGATCAGGTCGACACGTTCCACGTGTCGCCCGGCGGCGGGGCGTTGGCTGCACGAGTTCTGTCTTCGGTCGGCGAGGAGTTGCTGGTGGTCCATCGCGTAAAGAAGGGCAAGGCGAGCTTCCGCTTCCCGCTTGGCTCGATCAGCCGGATCGGCTGGTTGCCACCCCTGAACGACTGATCTGCCGGACGTGGCGAACGGCCGGATCGCCTTCGAGACGCTTATCCGGCAAGCGGCGGCACGTCGACCCAGGCCCGTCTGCGCCACGACTCGTGGGCGCGCTCGGCCAATTGCACGCCCTTGGCGCCCTCCAGCAGGTTCCAAACGTAGGGCTCGTCCTTGACCACGTGTCGCAGGAACAGTTCCCACTGCGCCTTGAAGGCGTTGTCATACGTCTGCGCGTCGGGCACGAGAGTCCACTGATCGAAGTAGTTCAGCGGGCTGTCGACGTCGGGATTCCACACGGGGCACGGCGTGCCGCCGTACGGCTGGATGAAGCACTTGCGCAGGCCGGCGACGGCGGTGCCCTTGGTGCCCTCGACCTGAATGGTCAGCAGGTCATCGCGTCGCACGCGAACGACCCAGGAGGAATTGAAGTGCGCGATGATCGAGCCGTCCAGTTCGAAGGTGCTGTAGCAGGCGTCCTCGGCGGTACAAGGGTAGGGCTTGCCGTTCTCGTCCCAGCGTTTCTTGATGTGGGTGGCGGCCGTGCAGGAGACGGCTTTGACCTGCCCGAAGAGGTTGTCGAGCACGTAGCGCCAGTGGCAGAGCAGGTCGAAGATGATGCCGCCGCCGTCCTCCTTGCGATAGTTCCAGCTCGGGCGCTGGGCGGGTACGGTATCGCCCTCGAAGACCCAGTAGCCGAACTCACCGCGAACCGAGAGGATCTCGCCGAAGAAGCCCGTGTCGCGCAGCATTTTCAGTTTCAGCATACCGGGCAGCCACAGCTTGTCCTGCACGACGCCGTGCTTGACGCCCGCCTTGTCCGCCAACACGTGCAGCTTTACTGCTTGCTCGGTGGACATGGCTGTGGGCTTTTCGCAGTAGACGTGCTTGCCGGCGGCGACGGCCTTTGTGACGGCGTCGACCCGACGGTCGGTGGTCTGGGCGTCGAAGTAGATCGTGTTGCGCCGGTCCGACAGCGCCTCGTCGAGGTCGGTGGTCCACTTGGTTACCCCCGACCGGGCCGACAGGGCCTCGAGCTTGGCCGGGTTGCGCCCGACCAGCACCGGGTCGGGCATGATTACCTCGTCGCTCCCGAGCTTCACGCCGCCCTGGTCGATGATCCCTTTGATGGATCGCATGAGGTGCTGATTGGTTCCCATGCGGCCGGTCACGCCGTTCATGATGATTCCCACGGTGTGCTGCTTGATACTCGCCATCGTCCTCGTCCTTTCGGCCGACCGGTTGAGTCGGCCCTGCTGCAATTACGGTCTGTCCACGCACTGAGGTTGCGCGCCCGGCGGCAGCGGCGGCACGTCGGCGCCGGCCACCGGCAACGTGCCGTCCAGCTCCTGTCGCCAGTGGGCCACGTCACCGGCGGGCCCATAGCAGTAGATCATGTGCAATGGTGTGTCGCCGATGTTGGTGAGCTGATGGAACACGCCGCTGGGGATCTGCACCGCCTGACCGCCCGTTAGCACCTGCCGTTCGTCGCCGAGGCACATCTCCCCCTTGCCGTCGACCACGAAGTAGACCTCTTCCTGCTGCTGGTTGTGCCAGGGCACCTGCCCGCCGTGCGGATCGAGCGTCACATAGCCCATGCAGAAGTTGGAGGCCTGTACGGGTGACGCGCCTCCGACCAGATTCTGCGTGCGACGACGGGCCGGATAGGTCCGCCCTTCCATCTTGGCCAGATCAGCGATGATCATGACGCCAACTCCTTCTCGCGCTGCCGCAAGAAGGTAGGCGATTCGCGTCCGGCTGCCAACCCGTCGGTCACCTTTCGTCGGCGCCGGCAGGTCCGAAGAACGTCAGATAGGGCTCATCGCTGGCGAGCCTTTGTACGAGCAAGGCCGCCTCGCGGGCGTGGTAATCGCCCCACATGCTCGACTCGCCGCAGGGCACCTTGCGACCTGGCGGAACGTAATCCCACCCGTTGGGTCGGTGGTACACCGAGTGTAAGAGCAGGCCTTGATGGCTGTCGTCGGCCGACAGATAGGGTTCGTCGAAGAGGGCATTGAGCACCGTCAGGCCGGCCTGGGAGTATCGCCGCCCGTCGTCGGCGCCCTTGTCGGTCAGGTAGTGCCCCAGCCGCAAGAGGCCCTGAGCGGCGATGACCGCGGCCGAACTATCGACCGGCTCGTAGTCGTTGAACGGGTCGGCCGGCCGGTCGAGGTAGTCGCCCATCGCCGTCAACCCGGCAGCGCCGGTATCCCAATAGCACACGCCGTCGGTGGGGGTATTGGCGATGTAGAAGTCGCAGGATGCGCGAGCGGCTTCGAGCATGAACCGCTCGACTTCGGCCCGCCCACCGAACGGGTCGAGGTCGACATCGGCGACGGTTTCGAGCCACTCCAACTCTTCGGCAAAGCCACACATCACCCACGCCAGGCCGCGTGTCCAGGTGGTAAAGGGCGAGAAGCCCTGCTGCGAGTTGGGGCAGCGGTAGTTGCCGTCGTTGACGTTGAAAATGCTTTCGTGCGCCACGCGGCCTCGGACGTCGTAGGCGTCTCGCCCCTTGCCGTAATAGACCGAGTAGTCAGCCGTGCTGCGTGCGTGCTGTACGAAGCGTTCGAGCAGCGAGATGGGCTGATCGTTCTCGCCCATCAGGACATGACCGAGCCGGTAAGCCATGGCTACCGCGCGAAGCGAGCGAATCGTGTCGGCGAACAACGAGTGGGGGCCGTTGAACGAGTAGATGTATCCGTCGCCATCACGAACGGGCGTCCAGCGCCGGGCCTGGACCGCGCCGGAGCATTTCAGTGCGAGTTCGTAAAAGTTTCTTTCCCATTCGTCCTGCTCGGTTTTGCCCTCGTTCATCAGCCGGAGCAGATTGCCGTACGTGCTGACGTTGTTGAATCCGTGATCGTGTACGCCGATATGCGTTACGTGTGGGGCCATCATCGCCACCGTCTTCGCTCGGCCGAGTTCGAGCGCATCGCACTCGCCGGTGGCATCGAAGTGCAGGATGGCCGAGCCGAACTCAAAGCCCTGGGTCCACTCGGTCCAGCCTCGCGTGGTGTACTTGCCCTTGATGGTGAACACGGGCGAGCCGGCTGAATGGTCATATTCGCGTTGTAGCCGTTCGACCTTCGCGCCCGACAGCCGCCACAACCTCTCGGTTCGGGGCATCAGATCGGACGGGTTGAGTCGATCGTCGATTCTGATCACGCTTGTGTCCTCCACATTGGGCAGTGCGGCTGCGCGACCGAGCGGTTCGGCTCGGCCATTTGCTGGTCAGTCTCTGCGCAAGCTGACGGAACGTCAGCGCCCCCCTTCGGGTCTGCCGCTAAACGGGGCAGTCCCCGCGCAAGCTGACGGAACCCACCGTGTCTCGGCCCGGCACTCGCCTTATTGTTGACCCTGCGGTAGCGTTTTCAAGCCGGTCGCATCATTCGGGTGCACCCGGATGGAACGCCAAGGCGTGCGCACGCGGCACGAGAAACTGATGATCCAGGGCGCGAATCGTACGATCGGGGCGTCGGGTGAGCGGTCGTCTCTATGGCGCCGTCGGCTCCTCGGGCACGACGGTGCGGCCTTGGTGGGGGGGCTCGGCGCTGATGCCGTGCAACCGCAGCAGGTCGGCGGGCGATTCGGGCTGTCCGGTGCGAGCGGAAAGGTAGGCTGCTTCGATCACGGCCATAGTCGGCAGTTGCTGCGCGCCCGTCGGCAGCTCGGGCGGGCGACCTTCGGTAACCGCCTCGATCACTGCGTGAATTTGTGCGACCAGGGCGCGCTCAGGCTCGTGCGGACGGGTAACCGACGCCCGACCGTCGGCATCGATGAGCGCAAGACCTTCCGTATCGATTGTTGCGCTGCCGGTCGAACCGTGCAGTCGAAACGAATCCTCCCGCGGTTGGCTGAGCCAGCTTGCCGCGATGAGTCCGGTTACCCCCTTGGGATACCGCAACATAGCTGAGGCCGTATCTTCGGTGTCGTAACTCTGCGCGGTCTGCGTTCTGGCCAGACAGGTAGCGCTGGCCATTACCTCGTCGGGCAAACCGAGCAGGGCGACGATCCGATCGACCGCTTCGTAGGCCTGGTTCAGCAACACCCCGCCGCCGGCCCGGGCGCTGTCGCCCCGCCAACCGAGGGGATCCTGAAGGTGGCTCACCACCGCCGCGCGCGCCAAGAACAACCCACCCAACTCGTGGAGGTGCGAGACCATCGCCTGATATCTCGGATCCACCCGCCACGCCGTACCTACCAGCAGCATCCGGTCGGTGCGCTGGAAAGCGTCGACCAACGCCGCCGCCTGCTCAAAACCCCTCGCCAGTGGGGGAAGCCGCCACACGTGCGCGCCGCGACCGGCCGCCAGCAGGGCGTAATCGTTGCCGGCGAAAGGCGGTGCAGTGATCATCAACAGATCGCACTGTGATTGAACGACCAGTTGGCGATAGTCGTCGAACAACTCGTACGTGCCCAGCCGGCCCGCCTCGGTCAGGACGTCGGCGCTGCGGTCGGCGACGGCTGTGACCCGCACGCAGGGCTTGGCCAGAAGGGCGCGCAGCAACGGCTCGCCCGCGCCCGACACACCCATCAGTGACACACTCACGTCGGCCATGCGACAGGTCAACTCTCCGAACACGTCTGCCGTGCCGTGCTTAGCCTTGCGTGGCTGGATTGTCAACATAGAAGCGCTCAGCGACGTGGGCATCTCGATGGGCGCAAAAAAAAGGCGGCTGCTAGCTGCCGCCCGTTGGGCTCTCCAGAGCCTTCACGCCAGTTGCTTGGCTACGGCCGTTGCCGGCCTTTGCCGTTCCCTCATGGGCTTGGTCCGCCGTCTAGAGTCTCCCGCCTGGATAGTACCGGGCGTATTGCTTACCCGATCCCGCTTCGCCGTCGCTTGCGCTCGGCCTTGCGGTCTTCCTGCCAAACGGACGTGCGGGGCCTGTTTCCAAGTTCCCGCAACTTCCTCTTTTCGGCTTGGGCCGCCCTTCAGGGCTTTTCCCAACTGGCGTTTGCCAGCTTTCCGCTAGCGGTCGCCGCTGATTAGAACGGCTTCCGCAGGCGGCTCGCCAGC
Organism: uncultured Phycisphaerae bacterium; assembly: GCA_965602375.1. Classification (GTDB taxonomy): domain Bacteria; phylum Planctomycetota; class Phycisphaerae; order UBA1845; family DATKUK01; genus DATKUK01. The sequence goes on from CBFCZG010000157.1 coordinate 9,286, forward strand.
GGCTCTCCTGAGCTTTGGTCCCCTTCAGCACATTCAAGGCCGCCAGATCCGGCTCACACGGGCTTGGCGAGCCCGTCACCTTCCGCCCTCAGGGTTTGGCTACCCTCTCGACGGTTTACGCCCCGGCGACCCCAGCCAGCCATTTTCAGGCCGACGGCGCTCCTGGGGTTGCACCCTTCGGAGCTTTCCCCTCTTCGGCGGCGCCACGGCGTTTCCGCCGCACTGACCCACGCGCCGTTAGCCCCCGAATGCAGGCCGACAAGGCGAACCCTGCCAACCGCAAACGGCCGACCCGACCTCTGGGCTTTGCTCCGCCGAGGAGTACCTCGCGCCCGGCCGGGGCATTTAGCTCCAACCGACGCCGGCTGCTCCCTTGGGCTTTCGCCTTTCTAGGGGTTACTCGCCGCCCGCCTTTCCGCCTAGGGCGGATCCTCTCACGCGCTTGGCGCTCGCCGGTTTGCACCAGCGAGCCGCTTGCGCCTCAGAGTATCGATCGGCGGCCGGTTAGCCCCGACTACATGAGTCAAGGCGCCCCTTCTAAGGTTCTGCACCTCTGTGGGTCCTGGCAACTCGGGCTCGGCCATTTCGGGTTATGTGTTCACCTC
>CBFCZG010000158.1:0-9873 GCA_965602375.1 uncultured Phycisphaerae bacterium
GCCGAGGGTGAGGAATTTTCGGCCCAGTCGAAACGATTGCCCGTCGTCGTTGACGTCAAAGACGAGCAGGTCTTGGCCGCCGGGTTCGCGGGTCTTGTGAGATTGCAACGGGAAGGAGGCAACGGGTTGGCAGCCGCAAAATGAAATGCCCAGTAGGGCAAGTGCGATCGAGCAAGATGCCAGGTGGCGATGTTTTCGACAGCATGTCATGGCGTATCTCCAGGGATGACCCGAGGTTCAGCAATGGCGAATCTACGCTGGCGACGCGTCGGCTGCAAGTGCGGCTGGTGGTCGTGAAGCATGCATCCGACAGAAGTCCGCGCGCAGATGTCGGTAGCCCGCTGCGGGCGGGCTATTCTTGCGCGTCCTTTCCGGGTGGAAGCGTATTGAGGTATTCGTGTATGGCGGTGGCGGCGATCTTGGCCTGTCCCATGGCCAGGATGACGGTAGCTGCGCCGCTGACGATGTCGCCTCCGGCGAAGACGCCTGGTTTGCTGGTCTGCATGGTCTGCTCGTCGGCGACGATCGTGCCCCATCTGGAGATTTCCAGGCCGGAAGTCGTCTGAGGGACGAGCGGGTTTGGCTTGTTGCCGATGGCCATGACGACGGTGTCGACGTCGATGACAAACTCCGATCCGTCCACGGGAACCGGCCGGCGGCGCCCGGAATCGTCGGGCTCGCCGAGTTCCATCCGCAAGCACTCGATGCCCACCACTTGTCTCTGGTCGTCGCCCAGGATGCGAGTGGGGTTGGTCAGCAACTCGAACCCGATGCCTTCCTGTTCGGCGTGCTCGACCTCCTCGATGCGTGCGGGCATCTCGGCACGGCTACGGCGATAGACGATCGTTACTTGAGCGCCCAGACGGCGGGCGGTGCGAGCGGCGTCCATCGCCACGTTGCCGCCTCCGACCACGACCACCTTACTGCGTCGGATTGTGGGTGTGTCGTACTCGGGGAACAGATAGGCCTTCATCAGATTCGAGCGGGTAAGGTATTCGTTGGCCGAGTAGACACCGACGAGGTTCTCACCCGGAATGTCCATGAACATCGGCAGCCCGGCGCCGGTTCCGATGAAGACCGCGTCAAAGCCTTGGTCAAGCAACTCGTCGACCGAGTCGAGTTTGCCGACGACGAAATCGGTCACCAGCTCGACGCCGAGGCGCGTGAGGTATTGGACCTCGGCTTCGACGATCTCCTTGGGCAGGCGGAACTCGGGGATGCCGTACATCAGGACGCCACCCGGCTTGTGCAGGGCCTCAAAGATCGTGACCTTGTGGCCCAGCAGCACCAGATCGCCCGCAACGGTAAGGCCGGCCGGCCCGGCGCCGACAACGGCCACCTTGCGTCCCGTGGGCGGTGCGCACTCGGGCAGCTGAACCTGGCCTTGCGTCCGCTCGTAGTCGGCTACGAAGCGCTCCAAGCGCCCAATGGCCACGGGCTCGCCCTTGACGCCCAGCACGCAGACTTTCTCGCATTGATCTTCCTGAGGGCAGACGCGCCCGCAGATGGCAGGCAGGGTGTTCTCCTCCTTGATTTTGCGCGCGGCTTCGTCGAATTTCCGCTCCTGAATCAGCTTGATGAATCCGGGAATGTCGATGTTGACCGGGCAGCCGGCCACGCATTGCGGCTTCTTGCACAGCAGGCAGCGCAGGGCCTCGGTCACGGCCAACTCGGGCGTATAGCCAGCGGGCACTTCGTCGAAATTGTCGATGCGCACCTCGGCCGGCTGTTCGGGCATGGGCTGCCGGGGGAGCTTGGGGCGAGGTTGCTTTTTCGATGTTGAATCAGGCATGAGGCTCGCACGCTCCGGCTTCGGCGCCTCGGTCAATGGTGGTGATGCGGATGCAGTGGCGCATCGGTCTGTCCGACGGCCTGCACCTCGTCACCGAGGTAGGCCGCTTGACGGTGAAAAAGTTCGTCCCAGTCCACTTGGTGCGCGTCGAAGAACGGCCCGTCTACACATGCAAAACGCGTCTGGCCGGCCACCGTGACGCGGCAAGCACCGCACATCCCCGTGCCGTCGACGATGATCGGGTTGAGACACGCCCACGTCGGCACGGCGGCGCTCTTGGTAGCCTCGCCACAAAGCATCATCATGAACGGACAGCCCACTGCCACGACGAAATGGATCGGTCGCTGCTCAGCGAGCATGTCGCTCAACACGTCACAGGCATGGCCTTTGCGGTCGCGCGATCCGTCGATGGTAGCATAGAGCAGCTCGTCGGCGACTTTTGCGAGGCGGTCCTGCTGGTAGTAAAGATAGTGGCTGCGGGCCTCCAACACGCAGACCACGCGATTGCCGGCCTGCTTCATGGCGCGTGCGATGGGGTAGATCGCCGCAAGCCCGTAGCAGCCGCCGGCACATACGACCGTACCGTGCTTGGCGATCGGGAAAGGGCGGCCAAGCGGACCGATCAAATGGGCCAACTCGTCGCCGGCCTGAAGCATGGCTATCTTGCGGCTGGACCGGCCGACCTCGAAAACCGGCACGGTGAGCGTGCCCGCCTGCGGATCCCAGTCAGCCAGACTTAGCGGCACGCGCTCGGAGCGATCGTCGACCATCACGATGACGAACTGGCCGGGCTGGCACTTGGCTGCGACCTTGGGTGCCTCGATCGTGACGAGGTGCGTGTTCGGCACGGGCTCGGTTTTTTCGACTATGCGAAACACGGTGGTCAATCTCCTGAGGTCCCAGCTGGTCCCCATTTCTTGGCGATCAGCTCTTCCAGCTGAGCCAGCCCCTTTACGTGTCGACTCACGCGGTGGCCGCGGAAGTATGTAGGCAGCGCCGACAGGTCTTGGGCCGGATCAAGCTGCTCTACAGGTTCGCCGACCGATCGATTGGAGGGGGGCGGTTCGAGGGCGGCGCTAACTTGCTCCAGCGATTCGTAAGCCAGATTGTCCTCGCCAAGGGCTCTTGCCAGGTCGGCGGCAATCTGCCATTCCGGTCTGGCCTCGCCCGGTGGACGGGCTACGGCTTGTAGCTTCTTTACCACCCCGTCACGGTCGACAAACGTGCCACCCGCTTCGATGAACACCGTCGTAGGCAGGATCACACCGGCCGCTTCGCTGACGGGCGACGGATAGCAGTCCTGGACGATCAAAAGATCGAGGCTGTCGAGCATAGCCGGATCGATCGCGGCTGTCGCTACGTAGGCCGCCTTGATTTGGCCGTTGCGTATCTGCTCGGCCAGCGCGGGCAGCGCGGCTTCCGGAGCGGCGTTGCGCGGTGCAACGAAGAACTGGGCGCCATCGAGTCCATTCTCGGCAAGGCCCCGCAGCAGGTATTGCACTTCAAGGCTGCACGAAGCGTCGACTACGACGGCCGCTTGCGATCCCTTGTATTGGGCCAGACTCTCGGCTGCGGTTTGAACAGCCTCGTCCCAGGTGGTTCGTCGCCAACGACCGTCGGTTCTGATCTGAGGATGGGCAAGCCGGTTCTGCCCCGCGGCGAACTCGGCCACGGCAAAGCGGCCCAGCACACACAAGGGCCGCGACGCCGGGTCTTGGCCCGGCACCGAACCGGTACCTATCGCACGATCGCCGCGCACGTGTACGGCGACCGGACATCCGATGGGGCAAAACGCGCAGTAGGTCTGCTCGGTGCGGTCCGGTGCGCCTCGCCACTTGGCATAGCGGTCGCTGAGCGCACCGGTGGGACATACGTCGATGCATGCGCCGCAGAAACGACACTGCAATTCGGCGTGGGGCAGTTCGGAAGGACCGGCGACTCGCGTGCGACCACCGCGATCGACAAACTCGACCGCGGCCGTGCCATGGATGTCTCGGCAGATTCGCACGCAGCGCCCGCAGAGAACGCACAGGTTGTAGTCGCGATCGATGAACGGCTCGGCACGTTCGAGCGGCCGTCCCTGATAGCTCGGTGGGTAGGTTAGCTCGGTGAGGCCAAATCGCTCGGCAAGTTTGCGAACATCACATATGTCCTTATTGTTACAGAAGTTACATCCGGTGGTGCGGCCTGCTTTGCTGGGGTTGTAGCGGTATTTCAGACACAGCTCCTGCTTGTCGCAAACGAGGCACGCCGTCGGGTGGTTCAGCAGCAGCAACTCCAGCAAGGCTCGACGAAGCTTATCGATCTGCTCGGTCTCGGTTCGGACCACCATGCCCTCGGCAACGGGCGTGGTGCAGGAGGTCGGCAGACCGTCTACTCCGTCGATCTGGACGATGCAGAGTCTGCACGAGCCGATAGGGCCGATGTCGGCGTGGTAGCAGACGTGTGGAATATCAACGCCGTTGGCCAAAGCCGCCTCGAGCACCGTCTGACCGGCGAGCGCGCGGACTTGTCGACCGTCAATTGTGATGGTCACGGCCCGCCCCGTCGCCGAATCGGTTTGTGTGTGCGTGTCGGTCATGATGCTGCGGCCCCGGCAACCGGTTCGGCGGGCGAGGAAAGTGAACATACCCCGGCCGGGCAACTCTCGCGCAGGTGGGCTTCAAACTCGCTGCGGAAATAGCGAATGCCCGTCAGTACGGGGTTTGGCGCGGTCTGCCCGAGACCGCACAGTGAGGTCAGCCGAACAACGTTGCCCAGTTCGAGCAGGCGATCAAGGTCACCGGGGGTGCCCTGACCTTGTGTCAGCCGATTCAGGATATCGAGCATTACGCGGTTGCCATTGCGGCAGGGGACGCACTGTCCGCACGCCTCGTCCTGAGCGAACTCCATGAAGTGACGTGCCAGGTCGACGACACAGGTGCGATCATCAATTGCGATGATTCCACCCGAGCCCATGAGCGAGCCCGTCTCGCCCATGGAATCGAAGTCGAGCGGCACCTCGATGTCAGCCGGCAGGAGTCCACCGGGCGGCCCGCCAGTATGAACGGCCTTGAGCGGGTGTTCGTCTCTCGCGCCGCCGCCTACGTCATTGACGACGTGGCTGAGTCCCATGCCCAGGGGCAATTCGAATACGCCGCGGCGTGCGAGTCTGCCCGAAAGAGAGAAGGCCTTGGTTCCAGGGCTGGCGGGCGCGCCGACCGCTCGAAACCATTCGCCGCCGTGGGCGACGATGAGCGGAACGTTCGCCAGAGTTTCGACGTTCTGAACGAGCGTGGGGGCGCCCGCGATACCTGCCTGACCGGGGTAGGGGGGGCGAGGTGCCGGGGCAGCGCGCCGGCCTTCGATCGAGGCAATTTGCGCGGTCTCTTCACCAGTGACGAATACGCCGGCACCATTGCGCAGGGTGATGTCGAACGAGAAGCCCGACCCGAGGATATCGTCGCCAAGCAACCCCGCCCAACGCAACTGATCGATGGCTGTAGCGACTCGTTGGTGGGCCAGCGGATACTCCGAAGCCATGTAGATATACCCTTGCCTGGCTTTGACGGTGAACGCGGCGATCAACATGCCCTCGAGGAAGCCGTGCGGATCGCTCTCGCTCAGCAGCCGATTGGAGAACGCGCCAGGATCGCCTTCGTGAGCGTTGCACAGGACATATCGCTGTTGGCCTTCCGCGTTGCGGGTGAACTCCCACTTCCGCCACACGGGGAACCCGCCGCCGCTGCGACCGCGCAGCCCCGATTCCTTCAGCCGCTCGACGATCTGGGCGGCCGGCATCGTCAGGGCCTCCCGGAACGCTTCGTACCCGCCGTTGGCCAGATAGTGACTCAGGTCCTCAGGATCGATCAGCCCGCAGTGCTGCATGACGCGGCGCACCTGATGGCGCATGGCCGGATGCTCGGACAGATCGGGTACGTCCTCGGGTGGGTCGGCGTCGAGCCTGCCGATGGCCAGATCGGGGCAGAACCCGTCGCCCAGCAGACACTCGGCAACCAATCGCCGCGCTGAGTCTTCATTGAGCGGTCCGTAGAGAACCCGCGCGCAGCCGGGCTTGCGGACGATTACGATGGGTTCGAGGTAGCAAAGCCCCGTACACCCCGTTCGCACGAAGCGGGCCTGGCAGCCACGAGCGGCCAGCTCGTCGCGCATGGCTTGAGCCACAGCGTCGGCGCCCGCCGCAACGCTGCACGATCCCGATGCGACCCAGACCACCGGGTCGTCGCTGCGGCTGAGGGCGTCCCACTGAGCCCGCGCCTGGCTGGTTAGCTGGTCAAGCCGCTTCATCGTTATGCCCACCTGGGGTAAACCCGTACTCGGCCAGGATCGTCGACAGCCTGGTCGGGCTGACGCTGGGGTAGATGCGTCCGTCGATCATCATAGCCGGGGCCATCGCACAACAGCCCAGACACCCAACCTGCGAAAGCGAAAAGAGTCCGTCGCTCGTCCGCTGCCCGGGCTCGATGTCGAGCAGGCTGCGAAGCTTGCGCAGGAGCGCCGGCGTGCCCTCTACGTGGCAGGCCGTGCCCGCACACACCGTGATGTGGTGTCGGCCCTGGGGCGAGAGTCGAAAATGGGAGTAGAAACTCACCACGCCGTGTACCTCGGCCTCGCTGAGCGACAGCCAGTGGGCGATCGGGGCGATGGCCGCAGGCGGCACATGCCCGAAAAGGTCCTGCACCCCGTGAAGAATTGGAATCAAGCTGTTGCGGGAGCGCTCGTGGCGCGACAGGACGGACTGCAACGAAGCTCGAATCTGGTCGTAATCAGTCGTACTCACCACTTGCCGGCCGACCTGGCCCTGTGTCGGGACTCAATTGTATAAGTACAAACAACTCTTAGTCAGTCAGGAGATTATAGAGCCGAACGACAAATGGTGTCAAAGGCGGCTCGCGGCGGGCGAGCTGTCCAACGTGCTCGCCGGCGCTGATTGGACGGTGGTATGCCGCCGAGCAACGCTTGCGGTGAGAGTTGGCCTGTGGTGCGTTTGGGCGTGGCATACGGCGTTTCCCTGATAGGGCAGATCCGCGCTGACAATGGCGACAGGCGGCGGCTAGAGGAACTGCTCGGCGGGGCGCGTTGATTGTACGGATTGGAGGTGCTATTTATAGCGGCAGAGCTGGATTCGCGAGAGTGGCGGAATTGGCAGACGCGCAGGACTTAGGATCCTGTGGGGAAACCCGTCCGGGTTCGAATCCCGGCTCTCGCAGTGAGGAGGGGTGCTGTACGCTGTGTTCCGGCCGGATATAGCCAAGCAGGGCTCGGCCCTGGGACGAGCCTAGTGAACCGCTTGTCCTGTACAGGTGTCACGCGTTGGCGGGGGTCCCTTCAGCGGTTTCGCCCATCTCTCCTGCCGCGGCGGCTGCCGGACACTCACCGGCTGAGCATGAGATCATTTGACCTCCTGAGTGTGCCCGGGAGTCCCGAAGTATGGCGACCGCGGCGCAAGAAGCAGGCAGCCATATAGGCTGCCCAACCCGCTCGTCGCGGGGGAGTCGTCGATAATGGACAGCGCCCCCCACACTCGCTAGGAGAGTACCATGAGAACCCGGCAAGTCAAGCCAGGCATATGCGACATGCACTGTGTCGGCAGACCGATCGTGGCCACACTGCTCATCGGACAAGTGTCGTGACCCAGTTACGCTTCGTACTCAATGTGTCGTCATTGCCGGGCGGTGACAGGTCTACATCTCGTAGAGAAAGTCCTGCCCCACGCCCCTCGTAAGATCCCGGAGGTACGAATCCAAAGCCTTGATGCATTGGTCCTGGTCGCCACTACTCGCGTCCGACAAGATGACTCGTAGGCTTTGGTGTGAGTCTCGGACGCAACGGAATTGCTGGGCAACCTTGCTGACCCCATCACGAAGCACCATCCTACGGAGAATCGACTCCAGGCAGATCACGCGGCCCGCCACTGCTTGTCGGATGTCGGCGACAATGGGTTCTCCTGAAAGCGCGACCATTGCTCGCTTATCGCCGGACGCGAGTAGGTAAAGCGGGCGCTCGGCGAGCAGACCATAGAGCAGCGCCTCACCTTCGTCGATCTCGGCAACCCCCAGCAAACGCTGGAAGATATCGTCCTGCGGACGGTCACTTATTCCTTCAATCTGTGAGCACGCGACCTGCGCGCGTCGCCGGACGTCTGGAGAGTAGCGAGCCTGCAATGACGCACTTCGCCAATCATTTGGGGGAGGGGCCCAAGGCGGAGCGTACGGTCGCGGGCGCACCCGAGCAATGTGATCACCTGGTCAAGAACCCCAGCCCCAGCGAGAACAAGGAATACATCGCTATCGATTAGGAGGGCCGCCTGGGCCATCGACAAATCTCATCGGCTTTCTGTGGCCAAGGAAAGCAAGCGGCGCGTCGATTCCGGCAGATCTTCTCGCAATCTGATCTCCAGGGCAGCCGCTACCCTTTCATGTGCTCCCCTGTCTACACCCATTTGCTGCAGAGCCCGTTGGGCCACTCCCATCCGTTCGGCTTGTCGCCCGTAGATGAGAGCGACGGCGCCTGGGTCGATCTTGTACTTGCCACCCACCTCCCGCGCTGTTCTTGCAAGGCGTTCGCCGGTCATACCGTATACTGCATCAGCAGCCAATTCCCCAAAGCCGGTAAGTAGCTTACAGGCAAAGCGATTCGCCTGTCTTTCGTCGTCATCCGTGCTAATTCTGTCGAGGTCTCCGTCGACAAGTGGTCGCTGTCCCGTCTTTACGTGTCCGGCCATCATGTGCGCTAGCTCATGTGCAAGATGGAAGGCTAACCATGCCGGACCGTCACGACCGGAAGCCAGCACAATCACAGGCGTCTTCCCGCAGAACATCGCCATGCCGTCAAACTTCTTGCTTCCACGCGGCAACTCCGCCATATGGATTACAGCAACTCCCCGGCGCCATGCTTCATCGAGTAGAGAATCAAGGTCTACGAACTCATATCTCGCGAGAATTGCGTTGCGCATTTGATCGGCGCCCCGAGTGCGTCGGAACGGAGGAACGTCGCCAAGAGCTTGAGCAACGGCAGCAGCGATGCGCTGGGCTAAAACAAGAGCGGCTAGGGTCTCGGTAGGCCTGGAGCCACGGCGCTGCTTGAGGCGGAAGGCGCTGATGCTGGGTAGGGTCAGGCTGGCTTCGGGATCGCGTAGATCCTTGATCTTCAGGCCCAGCATACGAGAGATCGCAGCTTCCGCTAGCGCGCGGTTTGCGGGAACCTGAGCAAGCGAATCGTCCCACCAATCAGGTAGCATGCGGGCTCGCACGAAGCGAGAATCAAAGCCGATCTGACTGAGTCGGCGATACAGACTCTGCATGGGAATCCGCGAAGCGACTGGTCAACTCCCTTCAAGCATAAGTCATGCAGTATCGTACTCTCGGCGCTTGCGTCGTCAAGGCTGTTTTGTCAGCGCCCCATGGCCGTGTTCAGCCTGGGGAGGGGCACCGTCGGTGGTTAGTCGGTGGTCCTGTTCGTGGGCGGGGCGGAGCAGAATCCGATGCCCCCTTATCCGGGGGCACATTAGGCCAAACCTGCACACACATGCGAAGGCACGGGGATTGACTTGGAGCGACGTCCTTTGGGGAGCGATGGGGGTGCCGTTGTGCATCATGGCTGCCTGGTGCGAACCAGGCGGTCCGACGGCCGGTCAGCGGACGCACGCGCTCTGCGAGAACCTTCCGATTACACCTGTCATTCACCATAGAGGTTTGACGCGACGGGCCGGCTCGCAGGCGCGGGGCTCTCGCAGGGGATCGGGCCGGGCAGCAGGGCGTCGAGACGGGGCAGCGATTGGACGGTGCCTGTTTCGAAGACCTCGTTCCGCAAGCGGCAGCCCTGCGCGAGCACCTCAGCGGCTTCGGCATGATAGCCGGCGTCGATGAGCCGATCGGCCAACTGGTCCATCACCCGCAGGCGCTCAAGAGTGGTGGCCGGGGCGACGAGGCGAACCACGTCCTCGTCGAACCAGTCGGCCAGTCGATTCTGTATGCGAATCTGCAGCGCCGAGGCGACTGTCAACTTACCGGCTTGCGCAAGGACTCGACAGCGAAGCAGCTTGGGCAGAATCTCGTAGGCGTCGCCCTGGGGCGGGGCGA
>CBFCZG010000159.1:0-9803 GCA_965602375.1 uncultured Phycisphaerae bacterium
CGCCGTGGGCGTCGTTATAGTTACCCTCTCGCTCATGCTGGCCGGGTGCCAGAGCCAGCCGGTCAAACCTCTGGCCCTGTTCGGCCCACAGCCGGCGCCGGAGAGTCTGTTTGTGGATACCTCCGACGGCTGGTCGCTGAACGTGCTGCGTTTCGCGCCTTCGTCCCCGTTGCAGAATGCCGACCCGGTCATCTGCTGTCACGGCCTCAGCTACAACGCGGGCTTCTGGGACATCACCGAGAAGACGTCGCTGCCGCGCTACTTGCAGAAGCGCGGTTACGACGTGTGGTGCCCGTCGCTTCGCGGCAGCGGGCAGTCGACCAAGCCGACCGTGGCGCAGCTGCGCCGGCTGTTCCGCCTGAACTTGTCGGCGCTGGAGCCCGGGGCGATCGTCCAGCGCAGGCCGGGTTTGCTCAAGGCCGACTGGAGCGTCGACGATCACGTGCGTTACGACGTGCCGGCGGTGCTGGATTTCGTCGCACAGACCACGGGTCGACAGCGCGTGCATTGGATCGGGCACAGCATGGGCGGCATGGTGATGTTCGCATACGTGTCGGGCGGCGGAGGCGATCGCATCAACACGTTCGTGGCGGCGGCGGTCCCGATGGTCATGCTCCATCCGCTCAACGACGTATTCCAGACCATGGTCGACAACATGCAGGTCATCCAGATCGGCAACGCCGTGGTCTCGACGTCACTTCCGGCGATCATGGGCACGCTCGTGGGCCCGGGCTTGCAATCGCCCATCGATCGGCTGTTCTACAACGCCGACAACGTCGACTATCTCGTCGGGCACCGGCTCGGTTACCAGGTGCTGGAGGAAATCTCAGCCGGTCAGTTCGGCCAGCTTATGGACATGGTGCGTAACGAGCACTTCCGTTCGGTCGACGGGAGCATCGACTACGCCGAGCAGATCGATCGCGTGCAGACCCCCACGCTCTTTCTGGTCGGTGCGCTCGACAACATGGCGACGGTCGGTGCGGTCCAGTGGACCTATAGCCGCATCGGGTCGAGCGACAAGCAGTTCATGATGTTCGGGCGAATCAACGGCAAGCTGGCAGACTACGGGCACGACGATCTGATTATCGGGCGGCATGCGCAGGAAGATGTGTATCCGCACATCCTCCGCTGGCTCAAGCGTCATCCGCGTTCGACGGATAATGGGGCACCGGAACCCGGGGTTTAGCGGCAGATCCGAAGGGTCGCGCGATGCCGCGCGGTTCGAAGCAGCCCTGGCGGACGAGTCGCCGTTGCCACCCTAGGATAGCATACTTTTTTTATCGGACAAATCGCGATCCGTTTTCGTCCTGGGATTTTGCCCGCGGGGGAATCTGAATCGTATATTCTGGTAGCTGGGGACAGACAGCGGCTCGGCGCGACCGAGTGGGTTGCGGCCAAGTCACTCGCCTGACAGGGATAACCCCGGCAACATGGGAATCGTTTTCGAGGGGACAGAGCACAATGTCTCTGCGTGTGGACTGTCCATATTGTGGACAGTGGATCGTGCTGCCGCTATGGGCGGCGGGCCGCCGGGCGCGATGCCTGCGATGCCAGGGGATCTTTCGCGTCCAGTTCGACCCGTCGAAGCTGCCCGGTCACCCGCGGCTCGCCAAGCTACCCGACCCGCCCGCGCACGCTCAGCAGGCGCCCACCGCAGACGAGGACGAGATTCTCAGCGTACTCTTATCGGAGCAGGAGATACCCGCCGAGCAGCTCGAAGCCCTTCGGGACGAGTTGGACCAACTGTTTCTGGCCGAGGCGATCCCCGAAAGCACCGACCTGGGTGACACGTCGATCGATCTGATGGGTTCGCCCGCATCCAACGGCGACGAGAACCCGCTGGCCGAATACATCGATCGCCTCCAGGCCGAGCGCAGGAAGCTGCTGCGGCAACTCGGGGCCGAGGCTCACGAGCAAATGCTGCCGCCAAGCTGCGCCGGACTTCAGGCGGCGATCAAAGAAGCCCAGAAACGGATCGAGCACCTCGAGGCCCAACTGGCCCAGTTCGACGAGATGGCCAAGGCCAGTCACGGAGTCGAGCAGAGGGCGGCAGCGCTGGGCGGGATTCACACCGGTCGCCGACAGCTCGACCTCCTGCGGCAATGTCTCGACCGACGGTACCACCGACTCGGTCGCGTCATCGTGAAAACGCCGGAATTGTCCGGCTTCGTACCGACGACCTGTCGGCAGGTCCGCCGTATCCAGGAGCGCATCGAGGCGCTCATCACACCGCCCGGACGGGGCCGCTCGGCCCGCAGCCCGTTCCGAAGGCATAAGCAAACCTAGCGGCGTCAGCCCAGGTGGTCTTCGATCAGACGTCGGCTGCGCGGGTCCAGACGGGACAGATCGCGCACCTCAAACTTGCCGCCGGCGTGATCCTTGACGATCACACGCCCGTCTTCGAGCTGCCGAACATCGTCGTTGCTCTTGACCTGCAATTCGATCGGCCCGCGATCGGTTCGGACCTTCCAGGCCATCACCTCGTAGTCGTCGTCGACGTCGTCGACGGCCGTGATCTGAGGGATGAATTCCTGCTGGTCCAGCTCCTGTTCTATCAGGGCGCGCGTCTCGGGCTCGACGCCGTCGAGGGATTCCAGCAGGACCAACTCCTGCCCTTCCTTGTCGCGGATCGATATGTAACGGTCGCGCAGCGACCAGGGGAAGCACCTGGCTAGGCGCACCGGGGCGATTGGGTCGGCTTCGGGACCGCGACCGAGTTCGAGCTGACCGCGCTCGTTCCGCACCAGCCGCACGGCCTCTGGTTCATCGCATCCGGTCGAATCGACGTCTTCTGTTTCGTTTGACATACTCAATTCCCACTGTGGTCGTCAGACGGCAAACATCGATTGCAGCTCTGCCTGGGTTGTGTGCAGCTTGGCGTATAATCCGTCTTCCTTGCCAAGCAGTTCCTCGTGCGTGCCCTGCTCGACGATCTTGCCCTTGTCGAGAATGATCAGCCGATCGGCCTTGCGCAGCGTGCTGAGCCGGTGGGCGATCGCAAAGGTGGTTCGCCCTTCGACGAGTCGATCGATCGCCTCCTGGATCTTCATCTCGGTTTTGCTGTCGACGCTGCTGGTGGCCTCGTCCAGGATCAGTATGCGCGGGTTGTTGAGGATCGCCCGGGCGATGCTGATCCGCTGGCGCTCGCCGCCCGAGAGCGTCTGACCTCGCTCGCCCACGATCGTGTCGTATCCGTCGGGAAAGCCGACGATGAAGTCGTGGGCGTTGGCCGCCTTGGACGCGGTGATGATTGTGTCCATGTCCACCCGCTCGTTACCGTAGGCGATGTTCTCGGCGATGGTGCCGCGGAACAGGTACGGCTCCTGGAGCACCACGCCAATCTGGCTTCGCAGCTCGTGCAGGTCGAGGTCGCGAACGTCGACACCGTCGATGCGGATGCGGCCCTCGATCACGTCGTAGAACCGGCAAATCAGATTGACCATCGTCGTCTTGCCGCCGCCGGACGGACCGGCCAGCCCGATCATCTGTCCGGCTTCGACGCGGAAGCTGACGTCTTCCAGCACGCGCTTCACCCCGTCGTAGCTGAAACACACGTCCTCGAACGTGACCGAGCCTGCGATTCGGGGCTTTGGGACCGCGCTGCTCTTGGTGTAGATCGTCGGCTGCGTGTCGAGCACCTCGAACACCCGTTGCGCGCTGGTGGCCGCCCGCTGGAACATCCGGTTCATCATGCCGAGCTGTTCGATCGGTCCGTAGAACATCCATACGTAGCCCAGGAACATCACAAAGGTTCCGAGCGTCAGGCTATCGCTGCCCTTGATGATCTTCGGGCCGGCATAGGCCCAGATGATCAGCGTGCCCAGGCTCAGCAGGAACATCACCTTGGGCCAATAGGTGGTCCACTCGGCGTGCAGGTCCATCGCGTCGCCCACGAAGGCTTGGCTGCGCCCGGTGAAGCGGGCGACCTCGCGGTCTTCCTGCCTGAACGCCTTGACCACCCGCACGCCGGGAATGGCGTCGCTGAGGACGCTGGTCATCCGCGACCACTTGGTCCAAAGCCGGTGGAAGAACCGCCGGATCGCCACCGTGTGGAAGTAGGTCAGCACCATGCCGATGGGGATGGGAACCATCGTCAAGGCGGCCAGGATCGGCTCTTCCCGAAACAGGATCACCGCGATTCCGACCACCACGACGCTCGACATGACCAGCTCGACGATGCCGAAGGCCACGAAGTCCCACAGCCTATCCGTGTCGTGGGTGATACGGCTGATCAGGTGGCCGGTGGGCTTCTTGTTGAAAAAGGTGAGCGATAGCTTCTGAAGGTGGGCGAAGGCTGCGGCCCGCAAGTCGTGCGTCATCAGTTCGCTGAGCCTGGCCAGGCGATTGAGCCTCAGGTACTGGAACCCCACGCGCAGGATCACGATGCACGCCAGCCCCGCAATCAGTGGCCAGAGCAGATCGGGTCTGTGCGCGCCGCCCTGCTTACCGCCCAGCGCCCCGATCAACGTCCAAAGCAGACCTTGTTGGGGCGGGTGGCCGGGCTTCGGCTCTTGCAAAACGTAATCGATCAGAAACTGCGTGAGCTTGGGCGGCACCAATTGCAGCAGGGTGACCGCCAACGCGCTGCCCATGCCGACGATCAGCCACCGCTTGTACGGCAAGGCGAACGAGAGCAGACGCCAGAGGATCCGCCGCTTCTGAAGGCAGCGGGGGCAGGCTTCGGCCCAGTCCGGGATGAGGCGCCCACACTTGTCGCAGAACTTCTCTTCCTGCTCGGGCCCGGCGGGGCTTTCGGGGTGCTCGCCCTGCTCCTGGCCGCGAATGTGAGTCTGCCCGCGGCGCAGAAGCTGGCTGAATCGCTTGGCCTGCCTCTGGCTGAAGCGAAGCTCCTCGGCGAGCTTGCCGTCGCGAACCACACGGAACCGGCTCGAGCCGACGCCTTCGAGAATCTCCAGCTCGACGTTCGACTCCAAAGGCGTGAGGCGCAGCTCCGGACCGTCGGCACCGTTCAGGTCGGCGATGGCCAACTGCCCGTCACCCAGCACCACCCATGCCTGACCGAACTGGCCCGACGGGGCGACGTCGGCCAGGGCGAATGCGGTCGGCTCGGTCTGCTCGCCCAGCCGGTCCTCAAGCAGCACCTTGACCGACCCGGGCAGCACGGCGCCGGGCTCGGCGTGTTCGGTTTGACTGTCGACTGCTACAGACATGCAGCACCTCGTAACAATACGTGGCAGAGACCACAGGCCGCGGGTCCGTCAGCCGACCCTTTTCGGACACGCAAGGCGCTGTTCCCTTTTCGTCCGGTTCTGTTTGCGAAGGTACTGAAGGTCGCGGCGCCCTGCCCCGTCAGCAGGCTCGGCCTGTCCGGCGCGCATCGGCTAGACCTATGCAGACGCCGGTGGCAGGCTGTTCAGTTGGACGGTTGCATCCGGGTCACCGCTCTACCCCTGGTCAGTGGCACCCACGGCTTCCCCACCGCGGTAATCCCCTAGATTACCCATTGAGACATTTATGTCAACGATTTTGGGCGAGAAAAACGGAAACTCGCGTTTCGATGACTGACTCGGCCACGGCGTTCTTCACGCCTGCCGGGCCTCGGGGCCGATGGCGACCTTCCGAAACGCCAGGCGGTGGATGTCGCGCCCCTCGCGCAGGTATTTGACCTCGAAATTGGTCTCGGTCCGCGCGTCGGGCCTGCCGTATTCGGGATCGGCGAAATCGGTCGGCTCCAGCTCGGGCCGATCGGTCAGCAGCGAGTGGATGATCTGGAAGTAATCGCCGTGGTCGGTCTGAATCGCCCAACGGGCGTCCGGCTGAAGGGCGCGGACGGCTGCTTCGACGAACTCGGGCCTGAAGAGCCTCCGCTTGTGGTGTCGCTTTTTAGGCCAGGGATCGGGGTGGTAGATGTGCAACGCGCCAAGCGATGCGCGCGGCAACTTCTGGCCGACCAGATAGCCCGCATCGGTGCGAATCAGCCGCACGTTAGTCACGCCCCAGCGCCGCATGCGGTCGGCCGCATAGCGGAAATACTTGTTGGCCCACTCGACGCCGAAGTAGTTCCGGTCGGGATGGGCGCGGGCCTGATCGAGCAAGAAGCCCCCCTTACCGCAGCCGATCTCCATTTCCACCGGATGATCGTTGCCGAACAGGGCGGCGAAATCGACCATCGGCTCGATCTGCTCGACCGTGACGATAATGTCTTCCAGCGTCACCATCGCCGGCCATGATGGGTTTCTGTGGAACCACGTCAAGACGGCCGCACGACGCCCGGGCTGCACGAAGGTATGATGGGTGAGGCGGTATCGTCACGAAAGGTGACCCATCTCGTTAAGGAGCAGCTATGGCCAGGATCATAGTCGGCACGAGCGCGCTGGACGGGGCCGACGCCGAGCGGATGCGCGGGGCCGGCATCGAGTGGGTGCGCCAGGGCTTTCCGCTGCCGTTCGAGGATCGCCTCGGCGGCGAAACGACCGAAGCGTATGAGCAGGCCAAAGCCCGCACACGAGACTGGGCCCGCAAGGGCTTCGGGGTGATGGGCGTCACGCCGCTGCCCGGCATCTGCCGCATGGAGCCCGACGACCGAGGCAAACTCGAGATCGTCTGGCACAGCCGCATGCCCGACTGGATGGGCCCCGCCGGCAGCGAGCAGTACGTGGCGAACTACCGGGCGGTCTGCCACTGGTTGGGCGAGGACCTGGCCGAGCTGGTCTCGCTGTGGCAGATCGCCAACGAGCTGGACATCGTCGAGTTTGCCGGCCCGCTGAACCCTCGTCAGGCCTGCGAGCTGGTCGCCGCCGCGGCCCGGGGCCTGAAGGACGGCAACCCCTCGGCCCCAGTTGGCACCAACTCCGCCAGCAGCGACAAGGCCTACTACCTGTACGGTCGGCTGTTCGCCCAGCCGGACTGCCCGCTCGACTACTGCGGGGTAGACGCCTACTACGGGACGTGGCTGCCGGGCGGGCCTGACGACTGGGGCAACCGCATCGAGGAGCTACACGCGCTGACGGGCGTGCCGGTCTTGATTAACGAGTGGGGGTTCTCCTCGGCCGGCGAGGTCATGAGCCTCGAGGAGCGGACCAGCGGCGTCTACTGCTGCCAGATCCGCAAATGGCGATACACGTGGGGCGCGGGGCACAGCCCCGAAGGGCAGGCCGACTACGTCCGCACGGCGTTCGAGGCCTTCAGCCGACATCGCGACATCCTGCTGGGGGCGTTCTTTTACCGTTGGGAGGACCAGCAGCAGTGCTGGCAGTGCGGCTCGCCCGACTGTCCGGTCGAGACGGCGTGGGGGCTTCTCGATCGCGAGGGTCGACCCAAGCCGTCGTTCCATGCGTTCCAAGAGGGTGTAGCCGCGCTGGCGGGGTGAGCCATGGTCGGTCGAGAGGGCAGTCCTGCTTACACGTTCGCGCTAGCCGATGCCGCGGGCCACGCCCATCGACTCGAAGACTACGCCGGAAGTTGGCTGCTGTTGGTGTTTCACCGGCATCTTGGGTGTCTCCCCTGCCGGGAGCACATTACGCAGTTGCGCGAGCACGAGGACGAGTTGGCCGCCTTGGGCGTGAAGGTGCTGGTGATCGCGTTCGAAGCGGGTCCGGTCGCGCAGGTGTATATCCGCGAGACGAACCTGCAATGGCCGCTGCTGGTGGACGAATCGCGCGAGCTTTACGTGCACTACGGCATGATGCGAGCGAGCTGGTGGCGAATCTGGGGCCCGGCCACCCTGTGGGCGTATGCCAAGTTGATTCTGCGCGGGCGCCAGCCCAAAAAGTCCGGCGGTGACGTCAGCCAGCTCGGCGGCGACGTGCTGATCGACCCGAACGGCGTCGTGGTGCTTCAGCATGTGGAGGTCGGCCCGGCCGATCGACCGGCCGTCGAGGCCATTCTGGACGTTGTCCGCGCCCGCAACGGGACTGACTGATCGACTTAAACCGGTCGCTGCGGGGTGCAGGAATGGATCCCGATTCTTTGGTTCCGATTTATTGGCCTGCCGACCATCTGGAAGCCGACGCGATTCGACAGGCGCTTGAGGCCGAGGACATCCCCTGTCACATCGATGGCGAAAACTTGGCGGGCTTGGCGAGCAGCGGCTTCTTCGGCAGCGCCGGACGCTGGCGCATGCGCTTGCTGGTGCGGGCGCGAGATGCCGACGAGGCTCGGTCGATCATCGAGAGCGGGGACTGGCCGCGGTATTCCTGACACCTCCGTAGTCGGCTCGGCAGCCGCAGGCCGACCGCGCCTGGGGGGACCCACACAGAGTCATTGGGGCGCTGGCCGGTGGAACCTGCCCTGCGTTCTCAGCGGTTGCGTTTCGGCAGGCTGCTGGAGGCGGGACGGCTGAAAAGCTAGAATAAGGGTTGGCGGAGTGGGTCAGACGGCCGCTGGTCCGCTTCGGCGGGCTGGAGGAAAGTCCGAACTGGGTAGGGCACGGTGGTCGCTAACGGCGACCCGGGGTGACCCGAGGGAAAGTGCCACAGAAATCATACCGCCGATGGCCCGTCTTCGGGCGGGATCAGGCAAGGGTGAAATGGTGCGGTAAGAGCGCACCGCGTCGCTGGTGACAGCGGCGGCAGGGCAAACCCCACCGCCAGCAAGCCCAAATAGGCGGCGAGCGGCGGCCTTCGGGCGGCTGCACGGGCCGGCCCGGTCCGTCCGAGTCGCGGGTAGGGTGCTCGAGCCGACGGGCAACCGATCGGCCCAGATGAATGGCCGTCGCCGGTCTCTCGACCGGGCACAGAATTCGGCTTATCGACCCACTCCGCCGTTTTTTGTGATGACCGTGGGGCGGCTCGCCGGCGTGCTTGGCGGCTCGTCGACGACGCTTCGCTGGAGGGCGCGGCTGGAAGATGAAGTTTGCTCGAGTCGTTTTCGTGGTAGAATGGGCTCATGATTGCCGCACGGCAGGCTGAACCTCGAATCGTTTCCGATCTGATCAAGGACGACCGTCTGACGCGCGAGAAGCTCGCGAGCTTCCGGCGCGAGGCCCGCTTCGATGGCATACCGTTGGTGGAGGTCTTGCTGACGGAAGACGTAGTCAGTGACGAGGAAGTCGCCCGCGTCTACGCCGAGCAGCACGGACTTCGATTTCTGGATTTGACACGTCGCCCTATCGCCGAAGCCTGGTCGCTGACGCTGCCCGAGAACGTCTCGCGGCGGAAGATGGTGCTGCCATTGGGCGAGTCGAGCGGCGAGCTGGTGGTGGCGATTGCCGATCCGGCCGATCGGACCGCCATCAATGCCGTGCAGAAACGGTACGACCGGCCCGTGCACCTGGTGGTCAGCCCTCGCTATCAGATTCAGCAGCATCAGAAACGGGTGTACGGCGAGGCCCGCCGGCGCGGCACGCAGACGGTCGACATGGGCCCGGCGCGCCCGACCATGGTGGAGGTAGCACCGAGCGGCATCAACATCGTCGAACTGGTCGACAGCATCATAGACGAAGCCGTCGACCGGCGGGCGAGCGACATCCATCTCGAGCCGGAGGAAGATCGCATCCGAGTGCGACTCCGCGTCGACGGGCGGATGCTCGAGTCGCGCTCGCTGCCGCAGGAGATCATTCAGCCGCTGGTCAGTCGCGTGAAGGTAATGGCCACACTGGACATCACCGAACGTCGGGCGCCGCAGGACGGCCGATTCCAGCACCGCAGCTTCGACAGCGAGATCGACATCCGTGTGGCGACCATCCCCACCGTGTTGGGCGAGCGCGTGACGCTTCGTTTGCTGGGCGTCGATCGGGCACGCTTGGGCCTGGGTGAGATGGGCATGGACGCCGAGGCCGAGCAGGCGTTCGAACGGCTCATCCGCCGTCCGTACGGCATCATCCTGCTGACCGGGCCGACGGG
>CBFCZG010000160.1:0-9777 GCA_965602375.1 uncultured Phycisphaerae bacterium
TCCGACTATGAGGCGAGTGAGACGCGGCGGTATTGTCGCTCGACGCGGGCCCATAATACGGTGGAGATCGACGGGCAGGACCAGTGCGAGTTATGGGGCGTGTTTCGCATGGCGCGGCGAGGTTGCACGCACGATGTTCGTTGGTCGCCGACGGCGGAGGGGTTCCGCCTGAGCGGCCGACATGACGGCTACTCACGTCTGCCGGGTGGGCCGGAACATGCCCGTGTGTTCTGCTGGCATCGGTCCGGGGTGCTGACGATAAGGGATACGGCGATCTCTCGGCGGGTGTCGACGGTCGTGTCGCGCGTTCATCTGCACCCGGAGTGCCGAGTTGAGTCGCTGGACGACGCTTCCGCGATGGTGACGCGTGGCGCGGCGGGGGCTCGGATACAATTTGACGGGCCAGGCAGGTTGAGCGTGGAAGATTCGTACTACTGTCCTCGGTTCGGCGTGCGTCTGGCGAACAAGGCACTGGCATACCGTGTGGAGGGCGCACGCGTCGTGACGGGTTTGTGCATCGCGCCGAGGCAGTGTAATGTGACCGGCGATGTGGCCAGGGGGTTCACCGTGGACGGCCGGCACCTGAACTGGTGAGGCATGCGGATTCTATACCTGACACACTACTTCCCGCCTGAGGGCAACGCGCCGGCTTCGCGCGTCCATGAAATGTCGAAGCGGTGGGCGCGCGAAGGGCACGAGGTGACGGTCATCACGTGCGCCCCGAACGCCCCGGCTGGGGGTTTGTACCCCGGATACCGTAACCGCCTCGTGCAGCGCGAGCGCGTGGACGGTATCGACGTCGTACGCGTGTGGACCTACCTGGCGGCGAACAAGGGCACGGTGCTTCGGATCGCCAACTACCTCTCATTCATGCTGACCGGCTCGATCGCGGGGCTGCTGGTGCGGCGCCCAGACGTCGTGATCGCCACATCGCCGCAATTCTTCTGTGGGTGGGCTGGGGTGCTGGTCCGGTGGTTCCGCCGCCTTCCCTTCATTCTGGAAATTCGTGATATCTGGCCGGAATCGGTAACGGCTGTCGGCGCGATGCAGAATCGCCGCTTGGTGAGACTGCTGGAAACACTCGAAACGCGAATGTATGCGGCAGCGACGCACATCGTGACGGTAGGTGAGGGGTACAAGGCCAAACTGGTGGAGCGCGGGGTTCGGCCCGAGCAGATTTCGGTGGTGACCAACGGGGTCGATACGGACGTGTACTACCCGCGCGAGGCCGATGCGGATCTAGTTGCCCGACACCGACTCACCGGGCGGTTTGTATGCGCGTATGTGGGCACGATCGGTATGGCATGCGGGCTGGACGTGGTGTTGCGGGCCGGGCGCATGCTGAAGGCCAAAGGGCGCGACGACATCCGATTTCTGTTGGTGGGCGACGGTGCATCGCGCGAGCAACTTGCCGAGCAGGTTCGTCTGGAGGGACTGGACAACGTCCTGTTGGTCGGCCGCCAACCGAAGGAGAAGGTGCCCTCCTATCTGTCGATCGCGAACGCATGCCTGGTGCATTTGAAGAAGCGGGACCTGTTCGCGACGGTTCTGCCGTCGAAGATTTTTGAGGCTGCCGCCATGGGCAAGCCGATCGTTCTGGGCGTGGTCGGCCATGCTGCGGAGGTGGTCCGGCGGGCGGGCGCGGGGATCTGCATCGAGCCGGAGAACGAAGGCGAGCTTGTGGAGGCGGTGGAGAGGCTGGCGGACGATCGAGCGCTCGGCCACTCGCTGGGCGAGGCCGGCCGGCAGCACGTGCTGCGATACTACAATCGAGATACGTTGGCACAGGAATATCTCGAGGTGATTCATCGCGTGTGCGGTTTAGGGGAGACGCCCGTGCCGGCTGTAAGTGGGAAAAGAGAATGAAGATCATCAACATCGTGGGCGCGCGACCGAACTTCATGAAGATCGCGCCGATCATGGCGGCGTATTCGCGCTGCCAACACATCGAACCGCTGCTGGTACACACCGGTCAGCACTACGACGAGCGGATGAGCGATCTGTTCTTCCGGCAGCTTGGCATCCCCGAGGCCGACATCAACCTGGGCGTGGGCAGCGGCTCGCACGCGGCGCAGACGGCGGCGATCATGACCGCCTTCGAGCCGGTGGTGGTCGAACATAGGCCCGACGTGGTACTGGTGGTGGGCGACGTTAACAGCACCATCGCCTGCGGGCTGGTGGCGGTTAAGCTGGGTGTGCGCCTGGTGCACGTTGAAGCAGGGCTTCGCAGCTTCGATCGCACGATGCCGGAAGAGATCAACCGCGTGCTGACCGACGCAATCAGTGATCTGCTTTTCTGCACGGAGCAGAGCGGCGTGGACAATCTGCAAAACGAGGGCCTCGCCCACGAAAAGATTCACCTGGTCGGCAACGTGATGATCGACACGCTGCTGAGCAATCGCCAAAAGGCTGATGGCTCGCAGATCCTTGATGAATTGAAGCTCTCACCCGGTGAGTACGCGGCCCTTACGCTGCATCGGCCGAGCAACGTGGACGACGCGGCGGTGTTCGGGCGCATTCTTGACGCGCTCGATGTGATCCAGCGCGACATACCCATCGTGTTTCCCATCCATCCGAGAACGCGGAAGAATCTGTCCGGTTCGCCGCTGGGTGCGCGGGTCGAGGCGATGGACAACCTCCGGCTGCTCGACCCGGTGGGCTACCTCGACTTCCTCAAGCTCATGTCCTGCTCGAAGCTGGTGCTGACCGACTCGGGCGGCATCCAGGAGGAAACCACGATCCTTAAGGTGCCGTGCCTGACCCTGCGAGAGCACACCGAGCGACCGATCACGGCCCAAATCGGCTCGAACCAAGTGGTGGGCACCGATCCGCAACGAATCCTGTCGGCCTACCGCAACGTAACTAACGGCCGATGGCGCGAGCCACAGATCCCACCGCTGTGGGACGGCAAGGCGGCCGAGCGAATTGTGGACGTGCTTGGTGCCAAGTCGGTTGGATAAATGCCGCCAGGCAAGATACCCGCCAGACTTGCGCGTCAGCTACCCGCGGCAGCGCCGCGGCCGTAGGCCATGTAGTAAACCGTGGGGATCACCACCAGCGTAAACGCCGTCGAAACGAACAGACCAAAGATCAGCGCCCACGCCAGGCCCGAAAAGATCGGGTCGAGCGTGATAGGCCACGCCGCCAGCATAGCCGTGCCGGCTGTCAGAAAGATGGGACGGAACCGCACCGCGCCGCTTTCGATGATGGCCTGGGACAGCGGCTTGCCGGCCGCGGTCGCCTTGTGCACGAACTCGATCAACAGAATGGCGTTGCGCACCGCGATGCCCGAAAGCGCGATCATGCCGATCATGCCCGTGGCTGTGAAAAACGTCGGGTTGGGCCATAAGTTAGCGAACAGCACACCACCCGCTGGTCCCACCGTCTGCACACCGATCGCGTTCAGCAGCCAAAAGCCCGGCATGATGCCGATGATGGTCAGCGGGATCGAGATCATTAGAATCAGCGGCATCAGGTAACTGCCCGTCTCGTAAACCAGCAGGATGTAGATGCCCAGGCAGGCCGCGGCAAAGGCGATGCCCAGATCGCGGAACACGTCGATGGTGATCTTCCACTCGCCCTCGCCCGAGAAGACCACCTCGATGCCGTCGCCCACCGACCAGCCCACGCCGCCGCCGTTGTCGAGATAGCTCCGCGCGGCCAGCGGGCGCGCTGACGAAGCCGACGCGATGTCGCGATCGGCCTGTACGTCGAGGATAGCCTCTGCCGGCGCTCGACCGGCCATCTCGGCGAACACGTACACCACACGCCGCAGGTTCTTGTGATAGACGGTCTGATCGACCCGCGTCTGCTCGAAGTGCCCCAGCTCGGCCAGTTGCACCATGCGCCCGCTCCGGCTGCTCACATACATCTGCGACAGCAGGGCCACGTCGCTGCGCTTGGCCAGCGGAACCTGGATCACGATCGAAAGCGGGTTTACCTCGCCACCCAGTCGCATGACGCTGACGGGCGTGCCGGCCACCGCAGCCTGAACGGCCTCGGCCACCTCGACTGTACTCAGACCGGCCAGGGCGGCCTTCTCCTTGTCGAGGATGAAACGAAGCTTGACCTGGTCGGCCTCGATGGTGTCGTCCACGTCGACCACGCCGGGCTCGTCGGCCAACCGCTGGCGCACGGTGTGGGCAGCCGCAGTCAGGTCGCCGTAGCTGTGGTAAGGCTGGCCGTAGATCTCAGCCGCCACCGTCGAGAGCACCGGCGGGCCGGGCGGCACCTCGACGACCTTGATGTTCGCGCCGCCTCGCTGTGCGATGGCCGTCAGATCGTTGCGAATCCGCAGAGCCATCTCGTGGCTCTGCTGCCGACGCTCGTACTTGTGCACGAAGTTGACGCGAATGTCGGCCACGTTCGGCCCGCGCCGCAGGTAGTAGTGACGGACCATGCTGTTGAAGTCCATCGGCGAGGCCGTCCCGACGTACGTGGTGACGTCGGTCACCTCGCCTACGCCGCGCAGGTAACGGGCCAGATCCGCGGTAACGGATTCGGTCCGCTCCAGCGTGGTGCCTTCGGGCATGTCGACCACCACCTGGAGCTCGTTCTTGTTGTCGAACGGAAGCATCTTCAGCGGCACGCGTCGATCCATCGCCAACCAGCACGAGAAGGCGAACAGCACCACCATCACCCCCAGCAAGGTCCAGCGCGCCGGGCGTCGCTGTAGCATCGGGCGGATCGCCGCGCGATACGCTCGGTACACGAACGAGTCTTCCAGGACGTAAGGCTTCTCCTCTCGCCCGCCGCGCTCGCCCTTAAGCACGTGGTACGACATCCACGGCGTGATCGTGAACGCGACCACCAGTGACATGAGCATGGCCAGCGGCACGTTCAACGCCATGGGCCTCATGTATGGCCCCATCATGCCGGTGATGAACAGCATCGGTATAAAACTGACGATCACCGCCAGCGTCGCCAGGATGATGGGCGGGCGTACTTCGTTGACGGCGGTCAGCACCGCCTCGAGCGGCTTCTGCTTGCGCATCTTCAGGTGGCGGAAGATGTTCTCCACGTCGACGATCGGATCGTCGACCACCAACCCCAGCGCCAGGATCAGGGCGAACAGCGTCACGCGATTGATCGTGTAGCCCGCCAGCCAGTTGATCAGCAGCGTCAGGGCAAAGGTGATGGGCACAGCCGTGGCCACGATCAGCCCCTCGCGCCAGCCGAGCGTGACTGCGATCAGCGCGATGACGATCACGATAGCCACACCCAGCCCCTCGACCAGTTCGTTCACCTTGTCGTTGGCCGTCTTGCCGTAATCACGCGTGATGCGGGCGTGCGCGCCTTCCGGCAGAACCGACGACTTGAGTTGATCGACTCGCTGCTGCACCGCCGCCGAGACGCGCCGTGCGTCCCACCCCTTCCGCTTGGCCACGGCGACGGTAACCGACGGGAAATCGCGCCCGACAGCATCATGCCCCCCGTCGGCAGCCGGTCCGAAGCCGAAGCGGCAGTAGTTCGTCGGCTCGGCGGGTCCGTCGACCACCCGCGCCACCTCTCGCAGGTACACAGGCCGACCGCCGAGCACCCCGACAACTAGGTTCTCCAACTCATCGACCGATGCGAAGGCCGTTCCCGCCTCCACCACATACCGCCGATCGTCGTAGTCGAAACCACCAGCCGGCAGGGTCACGTTCGCCCCGCGCAGTGCGTTGGCCAGTTGTTGCACGGACACGTCGCGCGAGGCCATTTTCTCGGGGTCGAACAGCACGCGGACCTGTCGCGCCGGCCCGCCTATGACCTCCGTCCGCCCCGTGCCGGGGACCTCGCTCAACCGCAACTCCAGCTCTTCAGCCATTCGTCGCAGCGCGAAGTCGCCGTAGCGGTCGGACCACAGCGTGACGGCGACGACGGGCACGTCGTCGATCTCGATCGGCTTAACCACCCAGCCGGTCACCTGGGGCGGCACGACGTCGGTGTTCATCGAGATCTTGTTGTAGAGCTTGACCAGGCTGTCCTCGCGGTCCTCGCCGACGTAGAAGCGGACGGTCACCACCGCCTGATCGGCACGACTCATCGAATATACGTACTCGACGCCGTCGATCTGGTAGAGCAGCTTCTCCAGGCGCGTGGCGACCTGTCTTTCCACCTCGCTCGCCGACCCACCCGGCACGCTCACCATCACGTCGGCCAGCGGCACGATGATCTGCGGCTCTTCCTCGCGCGGGGTCACCCAAAGCGCCACGCCGCCGGCCAGCAACGCCACGACCACCAACATCGCCGAGAGGTTGCTGCGCAGGAACGCCTCGACCACCCGACTGGTCCACGGCTGTCGGGATAACTGCGGCTCGCTCATTGCTCCACACCCGCCCAGAACGAAGTCGCGTCGGCCACCAATCGCCAGTCCTGCTCGGGCGACAGCCCGGAGAGTATCTGCACCATCTCCTTACCGCTTTGGGGGTCTACACTGCGCGCCCCCGTGCGAACGAACTGCCGCCGGACGTATCCATCCTCGACCACCAGCACCATCTCGAGTTGCCCGACGTCCATCACCGCCGAGGCCGGCACCCGCAACTCGCGCCGCTGCCCCAGTGGAATCTCCAATCGCCCAAACATGCCGGGAATGACGCCCGGGGCGCACGGTCCGACGACCTTGACCTGAAACGAGCGGCTCATCGGATCGGCCTCGGGCACGATCTCGCTGACCCGGCCTTCGCAACTCTTGTTCAGCGCCTCCAGACGCACGGTAAGCTCTTCGCCCACCTTCAGTCGTTCAGCCAGCGACTCGCGCACCGTGGCGACCAACTGCAACCGGTCAAACAGTTTGACCAGGGGCTGACCGGGCTTGGCCATGTCGCCGGCTTCAGCCAGCTTGTCGATCACCATGCCGTCCATGGGCGAGCGGATGACCGCGTAGTCCAGAACCGTTTGTGCCTCGGTGACTGCTTGGGCAGCCTGCTCGTAGCGGGCCTGCGCGGCGCGCAGGTTATTCTCGGCCGTGGTCGCCTCGCGGTCCGTAGCCGCTGCACTTTCAAGCAGTCGCTTGATACGCTCGTCGTCGACCCGCGCCTGATCCAACGCCGCCTTGGTTGCGTCGCGCGCCGCAATCGCCTGCTCCAGGCGGGCCGCAAGATCCGTGTCATCCAGCGCCACCAGCACGTCGTTCGCCTTGACAATCTGTCCGGCTGCAACGTTGATCGCCTTGATCCGCGCAAGGATTTTCGAACTGACTTCCGTCGCGCGAACCGCCTCGATGCTGCCCACCGCGCTGTCAACCACCGGCACGTCACCGGCCTCACAGAGCACGGTAGCCGCATCACCGAGCGGAATCCTCGGCTCAGCCGCTTCGCCCGGCGCGATCTTCTCGTGGAAGCTGCCCGCCAGCCACAGCAGCAACAGCACAATGACGGCCACACTGATCACCGCGACCGCCGTCGTGCGGAGCATCTTGACCCACGGTTTCATGACCCACCCTCCCGTTGGCACACATCACCCGAACGTCCGGCTCGTCCACGGCATCATATCGAGAACTGAATCGAGGCCCGCAACACTCGAGACATCCAGCCGACCCTCACCCGGCTCCAACCATACTAAAGCCGCGCGGGTCCTCGTCAAAGGGCGTCACGTCGCTGCAACCCAGGTACCAATCCAGTAGCCGCTTTTCGAGACCCGCCTGCACAGCGGCATAGTCCGCATGGCCGTACACGTTGTGAAGCTCGCGAGGGTCGGCCTGCATATCATACAGCTCGCAAAGACCGCGCGCCCGATAGACCAGCTTGTGCGAGGCGGTGCGAATCATTGTCGCCCGGCAGACGCTGTCCGGATGCTCCTGCTGTTGCGTGCACTTGGGGTAGTACAGGTTGTCAGGCGCGATGCCCGCCAGGTCACCCACGTCGCGTCCCTCGAAGCAGTGGGGCTCAAAACGATCATAGCCTCCTTCGCTGAAGGCGGCGCGATCGGCGTCCCCCGGCTCGCCGCCGAGCTGAGGCGCCAAACTGCAAGCGAAATGCGAATGCCTTGCTTCGACGCCCGCCAGGTCGAGCACCGTGGCCATGATGTCAAACGCCTCCACGCACTCGCGCACCACGTGACCGCCCACCCCGCCCGGCACGCGCATGACGCACGGGATTCGCACGATGCAGTCGTCCAGCGCGCTGGGCCATTTCTCGACCAAACCGTAATCGCCGGCCCAGTCGCCGTGATCGCTGTAAAAGACGATGGCCGTGTCGCCGGCATGCCCGTTCTGCTCCAGCGCGGTCAGCAGTCGGCCAAACAGGTCGTCCACTTCGGCAATCTGGCCCAGATACGCCGCATTCACCTGGCGAAGGACGCCCGGATCGATCTGGTCCAGATTGCGGTACCGATGGATGAGTTCGAAGTAATCCGGCTTGTTCGGCAAATCGGCAGGGCGAAGTTCGGGCACGTCATGCGGACTGACCATCTCGTGCCAGCGACGCGCCGCACCGTATGTCGGATGGGGGAACTGCAGCGGCAAGTAGAGGCAAAACGGCTCTTTCGGACCCGCCTGCAAGTAGTTTATCGCCGCTTGCACGCAGAGCTCATCGTGCGTGGGCCCTTCGACTTCCGGATCGCGAGGTCGGCCCAGAAACGTGTAGTATTCCAGATCACCCGGTGCATACAACGGCTCGGGCTTCGACTTGCCCCTGGGCGCCTCGGCGTCGCTGACGCTCTTCGACCACGAGCCCGGCGCCAGTAGGTCGTTCTTGCCCCACCACCGCACGTCGTAGCCGGCCTGCTTGAGATACGCCAATAGGTTCGGCTCGTCGGGCCGCAGCAAATGCCACAGGGTGCGATGGCCGCGAACGTGCGGATACCAGCCCGTCATCAGGCTGCATCGCGACGGTGAGCACACAGGGTGCTGCACGTAGCAGTTATCGAAACGCGTGCCCTCGGCTGCCACACTGTCGAGGTTCGGTGTGTGCGCCAGTCGATGCCCGTAGCAGCGGGCACTTTCGGCTCGCATCTCATCGGGATTGAAAAGTAGGAAATTCACTCTTCGACCTCCTCCGCAGCCTCGTCCATCTACGACCCGCCAGGCAAGATAGCACTGTCCCAAAAAGACAGCAACCAGAGATAGGACTCGCCCTACCCCCCCTGCCGGCACGATCGAACTGCACAGCGCACGAGTTCTCCAGCGCGATGCCGGGATGTGTAACGCCCGTCGAGAACGTGCACCGCACAACTCACGCCGTGCGGCACTAACCACTCAGCTTCGAGTCGTCCTCGGCCGGTCGCGGTCCACCACAAGCAGCCAACCCGGATGCAGCGCCGGCCGCAGCCCGCCCGCGCCCAGCTTGCCCGACCCAGCCAAATGACCATCCTGATCGAACAACTCGTACCCGCCAGACAAATGACGGCCCCCTCGAATCTTGATCTTCCGAGCGACCGACGTTCTGTTGGCCGCGATCAGACCGATCTGCAAGCCAACAACCTGTTCGACCAGCGATGCCCCCAACTCGGTGAAGTCCATCGAGCGATGCAGACCGGCGTCGCCGCAGTCCGGCAAGTGCGTCGTCAGCCATGTGCCGCTTTCGACACGTGGCAGCCGTTGGTCCAACTTGCTTTGGGCAGCCCGACGCGGATTCTGCCACGCAATGTCCAGTGCCTCGTGACCGAGACCCCGCAGGACATCGACGATATATCCACCACATCGACCGAGCCAGCCCGGCCCGCGATGCACCACAACCGACGCGTGATCCTGCTGGTGGCAGGTCACGTCGATCACAGCGTCAAACTGCTCGTCGGGGCGATCTTGCCCGCCGTCGGCCAGCGCGTCCCAGACAAGGTGCACGCGGCGGGCCAACT
>CBFCZG010000161.1:0-9751 GCA_965602375.1 uncultured Phycisphaerae bacterium
GGGTCGCCTGGGTTCTGTGCACAAACGCCGCTGCCCACCTATCGTACCGCAGGACTAACAGGCCGGCACACCCCTGACCGGTCGCTTCGCCTGATTTCCGGAGCGATAGGCCAGTCGCCACCAGACTACCGGCCATCCACTTCGGTAGCGGCGCCTCTGCCCCTATCGCCGATCGCCCACCCAATCTGAACGCCCCGCCCGACGCCGTCTGTACCAGCGGTAGCCGGGCGGCGGCTTGTGGTCCCAAAGGAAATTGGCTAAACTTCATTTTGCATCGCATTGTCTGATCGGGGTGAGTGCTTTGGGGGTGTCCGGAGGTTGTCGGCCTGGCCGGCCGATGCGTGGGAAAGGGGTAATCATATGTCTCGTATCGCACCTAGACGAAGATGTGCTGTCTTGCTTGTTGGGGTGGCTGACTTTCTGCTCGGCACTTCCGCAACGATGGCTGCCTCCGGCTCAGTGGTGGGCTGGGGCTCTCAGGTGGTCGGGGTCGATCTCAGCGGCGGCTTCCAGGCCGTAGCGGCGGGCAGTTCCTACAGTCTGGGCCTGAAGGACGACGGCTCGGTCGTGGCTTGGGGAGCCAACACCTACGGCCAGTGCGACGTGCCCGCCCCAAACGAGCAGTTTCTCGCCTTGGCCGCCGGTAGGTACCACACCCTGGGCCTCAAGGCCGATGGCTCGATCGCTGCTTGGGGCGTTAACTGGGACTTTCAATGCGATGTGCCGGCTCCCAATGAGGGATTTGCAGCCGTCGCGGCCGGCTGGTTGCACAGCCTGGGCCTCAAGGCCGATGGCTCGGTCGTCGCCTGGGGATGGAACCCCAGCGGCCAGTGCGACGTGCCGTCGCCGAACGAGGGCTTCGTGGCCGTCGCGGCCGGCTTGTACCACAGCCTGGGGCTGAAGGACGATGGCTCGTTGGTCATTTGGGGATACAACAACTACGGCCAGTGCGACGTACCCTCACCCAACGAGGCCTTTCTGGCTGTGGCGGCTGGCTTCTACCACAGCCTGGGCCTCAAGGCTGACGGCTCGCTCGTCGCGTGGGGAGATAACAGCTACAACCAGTGCAATGTCCCGTCGCCCAACGAGGGGTTTGTAGCGGTGGCGGCCGGGTATTACCACAGTCTGGGGCTAAAGAACGACGGCTCGCTCGTCGCGTGGGGAGATAACAGCTACAACCAGTGCAATGTCCCGTCGCCCAACGAGGGGTTTGTAGCCGTCGCGGGCGGCGAGTACCACAGCGTGGCCCTGAAGGACGACGGTTCGATCGTCGACTGGGGAGACAACAGCTGCGGCCAGTGCGACGTGCCGTCGCCCAACGAGGGCTTCCTGACCGTCGCGGGCAGCTGGTACCACACTCTGGGCCTCAAGGAAGATGGCTCGCTCGTCACGTGGGGAGATAACCGCTACGGCCAGTGCAACGCCCCGGCGCCCAACGAGGGTTTTGTGGCCGCCGCGGGCGGTGAGTACCACAGCGTGGGCCTGAAGGACGATGGCTCGGTTGTCGCTTGGGGTAACAACGACTACGGCCAGTGCAACGTGCCGTCGCCCAACGAGGGCTTTGTGGCCGTCGCGGGCGGCGAGTACCACAGCGTGGCCCTGAAGGACGATGGTTCGATCGTCGCCTGGGGGTACAACTATGCCGGCCAATGCGACGTGCCGACCCCCAACGAGGGGTTCGTGGCCGTAGCGGCAGGTGGCTATCACAGCTTGGGCCTGAAGGGCGACGGCTCGGTCGTCGCCTGGGGAGACATAGCCGATGTGCCGTCCCCCAACGAGCGGTTCGTAGCGGTGGCAGGCGGGTGGTACCACAACCTGGCATTGAAAGACGACGGCTCGGTCGTCGCCTGGGGGTGGAATACAGAGGGCCAATGTGACGTGCCGTTACCCAACGAGGGGTTTGTGGCCGTGGCGGCAGGTGGATTCCATGGCTTGGCTCTGAAAGAGGACGGCTCGCTCGTCGCCTGGGGACGCAATAACGAGGACCAATGCGACGTGCCGTCTGCCAACGAAGACTTTGTGGCCGTAGCGGCCGGCTGTTACCATAGCCTGGGTCTGAAAACCGACAACGCGAACCCACAAACCCTTCTGTCGTCCGAGCCGCCGAATGACGGATCCCTACCGAGAACGCAGAACAACGTCATCCTCTGTGTATTCGACACGGCGATCATGCTGCCATCGGTCGGTCAGTCGCTGTTGATCGAGAACATTGCCGACCCCAACAACGTCGTCGATGTCAGCGCCTCGTTCACCTGCGCTATCGATCTGTACGACTCCAGCCATTGCACGCTGAAGGCAACAGAGATCGGCCCGGCGCTGGTCAACCAGAACTGGTACCGCGTCAGCTCGGCGGCAGGCTGGACGAGCGTGGTGCCCTTCTCGTTCGAGGTTTGCACGCTGCGCGGTGACTGCGACGGCAGCGGCCGGGTGACCACCGGCGACTACGTGTGCGTGAAGGACCACATGGGCGAGCGCGTCGATGCCCGCTACGACCTGGATGGCAGCGCGCGGGTTACGACCGCCGACTACACCGTCGTCAAGAATCATATGAACAACCGCACGCCAGCCAAACCGTAACTCGGCATGACCGCAAATCACAGCCGCACGGTGCACCGTCGCCAGCACGTGTGCTCGGAGCAGATTCAGGGGTCTGGCGCCCCCGGACGCCCAACGGCCGTCACATCGGATCGCATTCCGGCAGCACAGCGGGCGTATCTTTGCCCGAACCTGTGTTTGCAGTAGCATCCTTCAGCAACGGCCCCCGGCAGTGGAGCGCCACATACATCAACGGGTTGCTTTGCCGGCGGCCACCAACGCGGGAGGGCGCTGACCATGTATGAGATAGGTGACCGGGAAATCGCTGCCGTGGCGAGGGTCGTGCGGCGGGGCGAACTGTTTCGCTACGGCGACCCGCGTCGCGGCCACGGCAACGAGGTCGTCAAGTTCGAAAAGGAGTGGGCCCGCAAGATCGGCACGCGCTACTGCGTAGCCACCACGTCGGGCAGCGCTTCGCTGGTGTGCGCCCTGGCCGGCTGGGGCGTCGGGCCGGGCAACGAGGTGATCGTCCCGGGTTACACGTTCATCGCCACGGCCTTGGCCGTCACCGCCGTCGGCGCCATCCCCGTCATCGTCGACGTCGACGAATCGTGCACGATCGACCCGACGGCTATCGAGTCGGCCCTGACGCGTCGCACGCGGGCCGTCATCCCGGTGCACATGATGGGCATGCCCTGCGACATGCGGCGGATCAACGCCATCGCACGCCGAAGGCGACTACTGGTTATCGAGGATGCCTGCCAGGCCGTCGGCGGCTCGTACCGCGGCAGGCGACTGGGCAGCATCGGCCACGCGGGGGCGTTCAGCTTCAACCACTACAAGATCATCACCTGCGGCGAGGGCGGCGCGGTGATGACCAACCGAAAGGACGTATACGAACGCGCCTTCATGCAGCACGACGGCAGTTGCGGCCTGTGGCCCGAGGTGGGCAAAATGGGCGTGCAGCCTTTCGCCGGTGGATGTGTCCGCAGCAACGAGATCTCGGCCGCCATCCTCAGGGTGCAGGTCCGCCGGCTTGACAGCATCCTTCGCAGGCTGCGGGCCATGCGGCGACAGATCGTCGACGGGCTCGAGGCTACCGACAGGGTGTGGCTGGCCCCGTCTAACGATCCGCAAGGCGACTGCGGCGTGCAGGTCCTTCTGACCACCGATAGCGAGCAGACGACGCGCCGCCTGCTCGCGGAGCTATCACAAAAAAAAGTCTCCGCCGGCACGCCAGCCGACTCCGGCCGGCACATATATTCCAACTGGCGGCCCATCCTCGAAAGGCGCGGCTCGCACCATCGCCACTTCGATCCGTTTCGACTGCCGCAGAACCGAGCGGGCAAGGTACGCTACTCGCGTCGCATGCTGCCCCGTACCAACGAGATTCTCTCGCGCTCGGTCATGATCTCGTGTGAGGTCAACAAGACTCGCGTCGAGATCCGCCGAATCGTGGAGCGATTGAACCAGGCCGTCGCAAAGCTGTGACCGTTGGCCTGTCGAAACTCGCCGGAGTATTCCAGCCATGCCGGGAACGATCCTGATGGGCTACGACGTTGAGACGGCCTCGGCCAGCACAGCCGGCTTTCTCCAGGGCGCCGCTCGCATGCACCGCGAGCTCGACGTGCCGTGGACCATCTTCATCACGGGCAAGACGCTTGAGACCCGCACGGAGGACTTGCAGGCGGCGGCCGAGGACGAACGGCTGGAGATCGCCCAGCACACCTACGATCACACGTTGCTCAAGTCGGTGTTCATGGATCCGCGCGACGGCCGGCCCTGCCCGCACGGCGACGGGCCGACGTACTTCCAGCCGGGCGGATCGCCTCAGCAGATCGAGCAGGAAGTCCGCCTCACTCAGAACATGATCCGGCGACTGCTGGGTCGCAGATGCCTGGGCCTGACCGGCCCGTGGGGATACTACCGTGGCTTGCTCGACCGACCCGATCTCCTGGACATATTGCATCGCTGCGGCATCCGCTACCTCCGCACGTACGCCCGCGACCACCGCGATTGCCAGCCCACGCCGTTCGACGTCCAGCCCTTTTTCTACGAGCAGCAGGGATATCCGCAGATGCTTGAACTGGGCGTTCAAGGCTACCAGGACGACTTCTACTGGCAGCGCTTCGATGACCGCCGACACGGCCCGACCTATCTGGACTACCTGCTGGCCATGCTCGATACAGTCGCCGACCGCGAGCTCGTGTGGTCGGCGTGCAGCCACGACCACCATACCGAGACGATCGAACAATTCGAGCAGACCAAGGATGTCTGGCTGCGACCGTTCCTTCAAGCCGCGCTGGATCGTGGCCTGCGATTCATGAAGTGCGGCGATTATTATCGATCGCATCTCGGCTGCGGCAGTTCACGCACTGACGTGTGACTCGAGATGGCCGCAAGTCACAGCCGCACGACCGAAGCAGTGGGCGGGTCCTCATCTGCCGCTTGCCCTCGCAGCCATCGCAAACACTCAAATCGACCGCATACCCCAAGGTGGATCGGTCCTGACCCGCGGCCGGCCGCGCCGGACCGATTCGCCGTAGGCGCTCTGGCGACGGTCAAACGGAGGCGGTAGTCGACATTTATGCCGCGCCCCGATCGACTCAATAGGGTATAATCATATGTGTCGGGCGGCGCTTGGGCCGTGCGACGTTGCTATGGGGAACTGCGAGGCGGCGCACGGAAGGGTCCGCCTCTTGCACCCCTTAACCGCATGATGCGGTGTACGAACAGAAGTCGTTGCTTCGCTATTTCGGCGGGAGGTGGTCGCGTGGTATCTGCACGGACTGCGCGTAGGTCGTCTGCCCTCGTCACCATCGCCAGCGCCTCGAAGTTAGTTCCCCTCCGCTCAGCTCACGCGGTAGGGACTCACAAATCTTTTACGACCATCTTACCTGCCGCTGACCACGGGGCCCGACCCATTCCGTATCATTCTCACAGGCGAGGGCTGCCGTCTCATGAGAGTCGCAAACGACGAGCACGGCGAAGCTCGCTGCAAAGGAGAATGTCATGATGCGTCGAGAAAGCCGATTGGCCGTCAGGACGAGAGGTGGTCGCGTGGTGCCGGGGCGGCCCCTGCGCGCGTGCTCGGTCGTCGTGCTTGTTCTGGCCGTGGCGACGCAGAGCTACGGGCGGACCGTCATCCACGTGGACGACGACGCCCCGCCAGGCGGCGACGGACAAAGCTGGCAGACGGCTTACCGAAGCCTCCAGGACGCGTTGGACCGGGCTGCCGCCTGCGCCGGCGTGGCCAGGGAGATTCGCGTTGCAGCCGGTGTATATCGCCCTTCGGCGACGACTGATCCTACCGACCCGCGGACGGCCACGTTCCGGTTGGTCGACGGCGTGGCGATCCAAGGCGGCTATGCCGGTCTGGCCGCCCCGAAACGCCCGAACTGGCGAAACCCTGCGATGCACGTATCGACCTTGAGCGGGGATATCCACCGGCCCCACGACCACGCCGACAACGCATACCACGTGATCACCGCCATCGGGGTCGGCCCGAAGACCCGTGTCAGCGGCTTCACGATCACGCGCGGCCGGGCCGATGGCGCTGACTTCCCATACGGACACGGGGCCGGCATGTGGATTCAAAACGCTAGTCCCAAGATCGAGAAATGCCTCTTCGTCGCGAACGAGGCCGCCGGCAAGTATGCCGCAGGAGGCGCCCTGGCGTGTACGGGAAGCTCGTCGCCCAGCTTCGTCAGTTGCGTCTTTCGGGCCAATCGGGCCGATCATTGGGGCGGCGCACTCTACTGCTGGGGCAAGGGCACCGCTGTGTCCTTCTCCGATTCCACGTTTGAAGGCAACACCGGCGACAAGGGAGGCGCGATCGCCTGCTATTCCGACGCTTCGCTTACCCTCAGGTCCTGCGCGATCGTCGGCAACTCCGGCCGATACGGCGGCGGCATGCGCATCTGCCATCGGTGCCAGGCGACCGTGCAGAACGTCGTGGTCGTTGGCAACACCGCCCGCTCTGACGGCGGCGGAATCTCCATCTGGGCCGACAATACCGGCACCATCACCAACTCGGTCATCGTTGGCAATTCGTCCCCTACAGGGGGAGGAATCTTCTGCTCCCTAAGGACGCAACTTACCCTCAGCAACTGCACGCTTCAGTGGAACAAGGGCACCTCCGGCGACGGGGTGTTTATACACGAGAATGCCCACCTGCAAATCGCCAACTGCATCTTCAGTCAGAACGGCAACTTTGCCGTCTACTCCCCCGACGCCCAGCGGCAGCTCCAGGTCACGCACAGCCTGTTCGGCGGCCACAATGACGGGGTCTTCCACGCCGGCCCCCAGGAGACCTACCCCACAGCCGCCGCCGCAGACGAGGCGCTGCCTGCCTGGCAGAGCAATAAGGATGGCGATCCCGGCTTCGTCGTTCTGCCATCGGGCACGTGGACGCTTCAACCCGTATATGACCCGGCCAGCAACCGTACGTGGTTGGCCGACGCCAATGGCGCGTTCGACCCAGACGCCCTGGTCGGTATGGTCGTCAGACCAAACGCGAACCATGATGGCGTGTCCCTCGTTGCGGCTAACACCGAAACGGCCATCCAGGCGATTGGCGATCTCACGCACCACACCGCCGCCGGGAACCAGTATGCGCTGCTCGACTATCACTTGGCCGGTACGTCCGTCTGTATTGACGCCGGCGATCCGGACATCGACTACGGCGGGCAAACGGACATCGACAATGCAAATCGCCTGGTGAACAGGCGGGCGGATATGGGGGCCGACGAGTTTGCTTCTCCACGTGTTCTTGCCCCCAGGCGGCACCGCGCTCGCGACGACGACGCGAGAAAACGACTCCACGGGCAAGGAGGGTTCGGCACCCAACCCGAAGCCAGGCCGGCAGAGGATAAGGGCGAAATCGGTAGAACGGATAGCGTCGCGCCGGCGGCCATCAAACGGCTCCGCGCGGTCATTCGCCGCAAAGCGGCCGAGATCGCCGAATTGAAGCGTCGCGTCTCAGCGATCGAGGCAGGGTCCACCGGCCCGATGAGGGGTCAGCAAGAAACGGACCGATGACCGGCCATACACTAGCAGCTTCGACGCCTTCTCGACGCGCGACGTGACGACGCCCACCACACCAGCGCCGATGCCAGCAGCACACCCGATGCAGGCTCGGGCGTTACCAGCAGGTACCCGTCGCCATTGGGAAACACGTCGGACGTCGTCTGGAAGCCGTCGAAGAAGTAGGCGGCAAACGCAGCGTACCCTCCCTGGTCGCCGGCGGCCAACGGGCCCGGCAAATCAGATACCGGTATCGTGATGGTCACCAACTCATCAGCGAACACGACGGGCACATAAACGCTGTCAATCGGGCTGCCGGCCGGGTCGAACAGCGGCGCCGACCCGCCCAACACCTGGGACAAGTCGACATACGCCTCGATGCCAAGCAGGCTGGCGAACCCGCTGACGGCCGATTTCCTTGAGTTGCCCGGGTTAACCGGCGGAACATCGACGTCGATGTCCACATAGCCCCAAAGCTGCTGGTCGTAGTGGTCGTAGTCGTCGGCGGGGTACACCGGCTCGGCAAACAGGAATTCGAACCGCAGCTCGCCCAACCCAAAGTCGACAAAGGCGTTGCCCTGCGTCAGGTCGGGCAACGTGCCTCCTGCGAGGCTGTTCGGGTCGCCGAAGGCATAAACATCTCCGACAGGATCTGTCGCAGACACGGCCGATGCAGCCAGACAGCACAACAAGACGTGCACACTCATCTCTCTCTCCTCCGTTCAGATATGGCTGGGAACTATACTCCCTCTCCGGCTCCCAGTATACCACTACCTCAGGTTGGCGGGAAGCCAAACCTGGGAATTTGCCAAAGCGGCGTTATTCAGCCGGCCACCCCCCCGCAACGTGAGCCGCTCACGTTTGACCCACTGGACGCTGCCGTCGAAGTAGCCGGCATTCAGGCCGTGCAGGGGCCGTAGCGTGGGGGCCCAGTATCGCGCCGAGGCGACATACTGCGTGGCCACCCCATCGTCCGGGCTCGCCGCCACGTAGGCCGTCCTCGGTGCGTCAAACCCCGTTCGGAGGTGATTAAAGCCGCTCCCCCCCCCGCCGTTTTCGTACATGGACCAAGTCATGTCGACGACGGCCTCGGCCTCGGGCGGCGCCATCCCCATTTTCTTGTAACCCTTTACTGGATAACTGTTTGCGGCGCGCCACAGGAAGAGATAGTTCGAGTAGGCAGCCTCGGTGACTGCATCGACACCCTCGTAGGTTCCCAGGCGAGGGCCCGGGCAGTTAAGGGCGTCCTCTCCCACATACGGGCCCAGGATGGCGGGCAGATCGTAGTCGAGCTCGCGGTAGTACAGGGTGTTGGCCGACAGGTCCAGCCGGTCGTGCCACTCATCCAGCGTCTGCACGCCCGGCGGGAGCCAGTCGTCGTTGGAATCCGCGTAAAAAACCAGGGCCAGACAGGTGCTCCGCAGGTTGCCGGCACAGACGACCCGCTTGGCCGCCTCCCGGCCGCTGGCCAGCGCGGGCACGATAATCCCTATCAGTAGGGCAATGATGCCCGTCACTACCAACAGCTCGATCAGCGTAAAGCCCTTGCGCCGCGAACTCACTATTCCGTTCCGTCAGCCTCGATGAGACTTGATGTCGTCAGGTCAAGCCGTACGGTGGTCCCAGCCTCCACCGTCTGCCGCCGGTCACCGGCGACCACCACACTCGTGCCGCTTTGCTGGGCGAGTTCCACGTAGTTCAACGGCATGCGAAGTTTGAAGCTCGAATGCGGGCGGGCCACAATGTAATGCGGCCCGCCCCCGAGGCGAAGCGTCACTTCGGCAAAGGTCTGGAGCGTCAGCCGACCCGAGATCCAACGCAGATCGCTCGCGCTCCGGCCAATCCCGACTTCACCACCTTTGGACAACTCCATCTGGAAAAGCCCGGGCACCTCGATGTCGGCCTCGCCATCCAAGGGCGCTCGCACCACATCCTGAAGCCGTAATATCGCCGATGTCTCACGCAATCGTAGGTTCCTGGGTACGTCGTACCGCACCGTGCCGATCACGCCGGCAGCGGGCCACGCCACCCAGATGGCGATCGCCGCTGCCGCCGCCAGCGCCCCACCCGCCACCGCCATGATGCGTCGGCGAAATGCCGGGTGACCGCCGCGCGTCGGCCGATCGCTCGCCACATCGCGTAAGACCGCCTTAAGCGCCTGCTTGCCCGACTCGGTGCGCTCGTCGTCAGG
>CBFCZG010000162.1:0-9661 GCA_965602375.1 uncultured Phycisphaerae bacterium
AGACGGCCAGCCCTGGTGCTCTGAACCCCGCCCCATTGCTTGAAGAAGAAAGGAACCTGTTGCCCGCGGCACTGCCGCCACACATCCACAACCCATGACCTGCGCATCGGCCGCGCGCCAGGGCCCGATTCGCCACCGACGATGATCCAGTCAAGCCCATCCAGGTCCAGCTGTGGCACCGGCCCCAGCAGTGGCTCAAGGGACACGAACTTGACCTGCGCCTGTGTGGCACGCAGGTGGCCTGTGCGGCACATGTGCTCGGCATCCTCCACGCTGACCCCCATCCAGACATTGGGAGGCCACTCGATGAGCCTGTCGAGGTCACGCAGTCGAGTTGCTCGCTTTGTCAGGACCTGGAAAGTGTGGTGCGGCGCGGCCGCCATGGTCTCAAACACGCTTAGAATGAAGTCCGCCGGGACCTTCTCGTGGAACAGGTCGCTCATAGAGTTGACGAACACCCTGCGGGGCCGCCGCCACCGAAGAGGCGTCTCAAACAGGTCGCGGTGAAGCGTAACTCGGAATCCGTTGCGGTAGCGGGGGTTCCCCATCGCCCGAAGGCGTAGGGCAAGACGTTCCGCGTAGCAGTGCTTGCATCCCGGGCCCACCTTTGTGCACCCGGTGACCGGATTCCACGTCGATTCGGTCCATTCGATATGCGAATTAGCGGCCATTCTTACGGCGGCCCCTTTCTGGGTCAGGAAACTTGACTAATACGCGATCGGGGAATGAGTTTTTTCTGCGCTTCCCCTTCGGGTCTTCCGTGCTGATCCTGCCGTCACGCTCCAGCTTCAGGAGCACCTCGCTATAATCCCTCCGCAAGTACCGACGGTCAACACTATGTTGTCTATAGATGTCACCCTTCGTTAACGTTTGCCCCGCGAAGTCCCGCAGAAGCATGTCGGCGAGGTCATCGAGCGGCTGCGACGGCTCAATCAACCAAGGCTGGTACGCGCGGTCAAACTCGAGGGTTGCCACCCCTTGCTCGGCACTAGAGGACAGCCTAGCCATAATTCCCTTCATGATATCATAGCCCAGGAAATCCTTTGTGACGAAGATTAGGTGGTGTTTGGTTCTGTTGCCCCGGGCGTCCTTGAACCGAAACGGTAAGATGAACCGCTCGTGTCCATCACGCTCCTTAATGGCGGTACAGAGAGCATCGACGATGGCCTGCTCGCGTGCTGCTCGATCAAGCCCCTTGACCCGCTCACGGAGCGCCACGGCCCGAGGCTGGCCAAATAGGTCGTCAACACAATCCCTGGCGCCGGCCTGGGTCAACAGCATGTTAACACGATTATAGTTGAAGAACAGAATGCAGTCGCATCCCCAATCCTTGACGACAGCATCGATCAGCCTGAGCGACAGGCCCTTGATCCCCCATGGGTCGAGGAAGATCAAGGCCGGAACCAGGTGTGTTTTCTCGAACCTCTCGACGAGGCTGTCGTCGACCTCAACGTGGTAGATGGCCGGTTTATGCTTGAGCCCGTCAATCCCCGGAATCTCACCGATCGCTTCGCGGAGCGACGTGACGTGCTCAGGGTCGCGATCCGTAAAGGTCGTGATCAAACGAGCGCACAGACCGGGGTCCTCGATGGCCTTCCGGAGGATGAGAATGGGCGTTGAGGGTTTCCCGTCCTTGTATCGGCCCGGCCCGGCAAAGAGGTCTATATAGGCGATCTCCGCTGGGACCCTACGATACCTATTGGCGACACTCATCATCACCCGCGCCCAAGCGTCGAAGTACTGTTCGACGATGAGAGCCTTAATGCGCGATTCGTCTGTTCTCTCTTCGAAGAAGTCCTTTGCAGCCATGTTCCACCATGTAAAGAATCCGATGCACATAGTTTGCGCTAGGGCAGCGGGGAATTCAAGCGGCGGACCGGGGTGGTCTCGGCCCTGAATCTGGATACGGGTGACCCAGTGGCAGGTGGTGCCGCCAGGGCGGGCGTGAAGGCGGTGTCATGGGTGGGGTCTCCATTGGCGGGGTAGACGGAAGTTGAGCGAGAGCCCGCCGGTGCGGAGGAGGGTGGTACGATTGTGGTGCTTGCTGACCTGCCGGGTGCGGCGCCGCCCCTATCCGAACGTCTCGCCAAGGCCGCCTAACGATTGACCGATGCGCCTCTTGCCGCCGGTGTACCGGACCGGGCCGCGGACGATGATCGTTGACGTTCGGCGCGCCGTCTCGGACAATCAGCACCGCTAGCCATGAGCGTGGTCCTGATCGGAAGCGTCAGTTCGAGTTGGCATACGCTGCGGGCGATGATCGATAGCGGCATCGACGTGGCGGGTGTGTGCGGGCTCAACCGGCGTCACGCCGAGACCGTCAGCGACTATCACGATCTGGAGCCGCTGGCCGGAGAGCACAGCATCGAGTTCGTCGCGTTCGACAAGGTGACCGCACCGGCTGTGTATGAGTTGATCCGCCGCCACAAGCCCGAACTGCTCTTCGTCGTGGGGCTCTCGCAACTCGTGCCTGCCGACATGCGCGACCTAGCGCCACAAGGGGCGGTCGGCTTCCATCCCACCATGCTGCCGCGGATGCGCGGACGGGCACCTGTGGCCTGGACCATCCTACTGAACGAACAGCCCGCCGTGAGCCTGTTCTTTCTGACCGACGAGGCCGACGCCGGCGACATCATCATCCAACGGCCCGTGCCCCTTCTGCCCGACGACTATGCGAGCGACCTGATCGAGCGGACCAACCAGGTGCTCGGCCACTGCATCGCCGAGCTGGCCCCGGCCATCCACAAGGGCGCCTTGCCGCGCAAACCTCAAGACCACAGCAAGGCCACGTGGCTGCCCAAACGGGGGCGGCAAGACGGTCGGATCGACTTCGGCGAGTCCGCCGATCACGTCTACCGCCTGATCCGCGCCGCGTCGCGACCCTATCCGGGTGCGTTTACCGTGCACGGCGATTGTGAGATGATCGTCTGGCGCGGTCGGTCGGCTCCGGGCCAGGAGGGTAGCGGGCAGCCGGGCCAGATCGCCGACGTGCAGTCCGGGCAAGGGCTGCTGGTCCAGACCGGTCGCGGGCAGCTATGGCTGACGGAGCTGCAATACGTCGGGCGGCCGGGGCCGTCGGACCTTGGTGCTTTTCAGGTGGGCCAAATGCTGGGGCCCTGAGCGGGGCGGTCAGCGAAACGGCATCGAGAACTTCTGGAGGACCAACCGTGAACGTCCTGGTCATTGCCCCTCATCCGGACGACGAGATACTGGGTTGCGGCGGCACGATCCATCGCCTGGCCGGGCAGGGCCATCGTCTGACCGTGGCCATCGCCACCCGCGGCTGGAGCCCGCTCTACAGCCCCGAGAGCGTCGAACAGGTCCGCGACGAGGCACGCCGGGCGAGTGACCATCTGGGTGTGGCCGAACTGCAATTCCTCGACCTGCCGGTAACGCAGTTGAAGGACTTGCCGGCCCACAAGATCAACAAGGCTTTCGCAGACCTGCTGGAGGGTTGCCGGCCGGATCTGCTGCTGCTGCCCTTCCCGGCCGATCGGCACGAGGACCACCGGCAGGTATTTCTGGCAGCGTCGGTAGCAGTCCGACCGACAGCGGGCACCACGCGACCGGGCACCGTAGCCTGTTACGAGACGCCGTCGGAGACGCACTGGCATGCCCCCGGAGTCGAGCCACCATTCGACCCAACCTGGTTCGTCGACATCACCGACCATCTGGAGGCGAAGCTGGCTGGGCTGCGGTGCTACGAATCACAGGTGAGCGACGACTCGGCGCCGCCCGCCCGCGTGCCCGAGGCGGTGGCCAGCCTGG
The DNA here is from genome assembly GCA_965602375.1 of uncultured Phycisphaerae bacterium. GTDB lineage: Bacteria > Planctomycetota > Phycisphaerae > UBA1845 > DATKUK01 > DATKUK01. The sequence continues at coordinate 3,769 of CBFCZG010000162.1, forward strand.
CCCGCTGGCGGGGGGCCAACGTGGGGCTGGGAGCGGCTGAGGCGTTCGTCATCGTCCGCCGCGTGACGTCCGCAGAAGAATCGATCTGATCCTTAAGCGTCATCAGGGCTTGTGTCGACGGTGACGTGTGGAACGCGTCCTGGTTTTTCACCATGCGACCGAATCCGCGGCAACTCCCTTTTCCACAAACAGTTAAGGCACGCCGTTCCACCCGAGCGGACCAAGTGTGTTGCGCTGCGGCAACTGTCGGATCGGCGTCAACCCGGTCGTCATCGACGGGTCGGTCGCTGTATGTTCTGCCGTAACAAGCTCTTAGGCGCGGCTTGGTTGGGGGCGCTGGGCAGGCACGCCGGATGGCACCGCTTTTGCGGAGTGCCATCGGCAAGGCCGGGGAGCAGTTGGCTCGGTGTGATCGTCGCGGCGGTCGCAACCGCAGTGGAGTGACGCGGATGCCCCCGGTCCGTGCGATGAGTTCTCAGCAGCGGCGCAAGCTGTGGATTGCCCTGGCCGCCTATGCAGGTGTTACGCTGGCGCTGCTGGCTGAACTGATCTGGCTGTAGTCGAGTTGGGACCCCACAGCCCCCCGTACCTCACCCACGGTCGCAACGAGCGGTGTTTGGCTGTGCGCGGAGCGCGTGGGTTGCACAATTCCCGGACTATGCGCGACGCACGATCCATCGGGCGCAGCGTCGAGATGGACGGCGGGCGGGCCGATTCGGCCGATGCCACGTCAGGTTACACCCGAGGCAGGGACGGTTGGAAACCGCTGTGCTGATCTTCTCGGACTTTTTCCCAGGTCGCCTTCTGTCCGGTGGGGGCCTACCATTTCGTGAAGGGGACGGCCGTTCATGGTAGGTCGATAGGGAAGCACGAGGCTGCACATCGGTCCGAATTACCGACTTGTTTGTACTTAACTGCTCCCCACCTGCCGTCGATAGCTCCAAAGAGTCACATAAGGCACGCCAGCCACCGACAGGGCAAGATGACCGCCCAAAAAGGGCGGGGCGTGGCACATGCACTGCACGCGACTTTTGGTAGACCTGAACACGCAAAGGGACTTTCTGTGCCCTGAGGGCGCTGTTCGGGTGCTCAACTGCGCGATGATTCTGCCGCGTATCCGCGCCCTGATGCGATGGGCTCGCCGCCAGCGAGTGCCTGTGGTGTCGACGGTCGATGCCCACCGGCCGGGTGAGCCGGGCAACGGCATTCCCCGCCACTGCATCGACGGTACGAACGGCCAGGAGAAACTCGCCTTCACGCTGCTGCCCAACCGCGTGTTCGTCGAGGCCGACAACACGCACGGCTTGGACCGCCAGCTTCTGGCTCATTACAGCCAGGTGATCTTCCGGAAGCGCACACGGGACATCATGGGCAACCCGAAGGCCGACCGGTTGTTCTCGGACCTGCTGTCCGACGAGTTGTACGTGTTTGGGATCACGGTTGAGCATTCGGTGCGTCCGTTTGTACTAGGACTGTTGTCGCGTCGACGAGCGGTGTCGGTGGTGCAGGACGCGTGCGGTTGGTGGGACCCGGCCGATGCCGAACTGGCCTTTCGCCAGATGGCCGCCAAGGGGGCTCGCCTTGTGGCCACAGAGCAGTTGCTGGCCGAAGTAGCCGACGCAAGACGCCGGGTGAACGTGCTGCACAGGCTGTCGAGGCGCCGCCGGTCAGCGCGAGCGTCACGGAGGGCCTGAGCCCGGGCGCCGCGGGGACGGCGCGCCGCAGGGCTCTGACCTCGGAAGAGGCCCCTACCTGACAGAGAGCTGGCGGGGCTCGGAGGGGCTTGCCGATAGAATCATTAGGGGTTTCCCCTAGCAAGGATAAGCCGGAGGGCGGCCGTGCGTTTCGGCAGGTGATTGTCACCAATGGCCGTGTGGGATTGTACCTACAGTTGAATTTTTGCTGTTGGGCCTTGACGGGCTGTGGCGATAGAGTACAATAGAAGCAGTTGGCCGAAGCGACCAGCAGTGCTAATATGTTGAGGATTTCAGTCGTTTCGAGGCCGACTTAAAAGTGTCCATCACCCCCCCGCGTTTGGCTCCCCCCCAGGCCAAACGCATGATGGATAGGGCGTGGCGATGAGTGTGCTCGTCACGCCCTCTTCCCTTTATAGGCAAGCTAGCGCGGATGTTTCGTGCGTGATTCGCGCGGTGTGGGCGCGGTGCGCGCCACCGGCGCTGCGGTTGCAGAGTCTTCGGCTTCGTGCTGCAATCGTGCAACATGGCCAGGGCGCGCATTGAGATTGTGGGCATCGGCATCGCCTGTCTGGATCACGCAATCCGCGTCGATCACTTTCCGCGCGATGATCGCACGCACGTACTGGAATATCACCGTGCGGGAGGCGGCATGGCGGCGACGGCGATGGTAGCGGCTCAGCGACTGGGGGCTCGTTGCGCACTGGCGTCGACCCTCGGCTGCGACGAGCCCGGGCGCTTTGTGCGCCGTGAGCTACAGGACGAAGGCGTGGACGTGCGCTACGTGCGAGCGCGCCGCCAAGGACAGACATTCACTTCTTTCTGCCTGGCCGAGGCCGCCAGCGGGCACAAGATGATCATGGGTTGTCCCACCGATCTGCGTCCGATGGGTACGACGGACGTGGACAAGACTTTCTGGAAGATGCTTCAGCGCTGTTCATTGTTGCACCTCGACGGGTGGCACGAGGAGTTGACGTTGGAGGCTGCCGACCGCGCACGCCGCGCCGGTGTACTGGTGAGTTTTGACGCGACGTCTGTTCGATCGATTACCGAATCGATCCTCGGTTGCAGCGACATTGTTTTTGCGTCGGCCAGTTTCGTTCGGCAATTCTGCAAACGAACGTCCTACGCGCAGCGTCTGCGCACACTCAAGGCGGCGGCGCCTCGCGCACGGTGGGTGGGCGTGACCATGGGCGCAGGCGGCTCGCTGGCGATAGATGACCGAGGGCGTCGCCTGCGACAGCCGGCGTTTCGCGTAACCGTGGCCGATTCGGTTGGTGCGGGCGACGCGTACCACGGCGCGATCGCCTATGCGGCCGTTCGTGGATGGTCGCTGGCGCGTGCGATGCGTCTGGCCTCTGCGGTGGGGGCGATGTGCTGCACGCAGCTTTCGGGCCGCACGGGCCTGCCGACCCTTCGGCAGGCACAGCGGTTCCTGGCGCATCACCGCGACAGAAGCTGACGGTCGCGGTTCCCTTCAGCGGGTGCGGCGGCGGCTTGCCGGACGAACACGATGATGCTGCCGTACTCACCGAGAAGCCGGTAGGCGGCATCCTTAGCGAAACGCGAAACTTGCTGCGGCAGGCCCGAGCGGTCCCAGCGGTCGCTGCGGTCGATGAGGACCACGTCCGCCGACTGAATACGTCGGCCGGTGTAGATGTGTCGGTAATCGGTAAAGTGGGCGGCCAGACGCTCGGTCGCCAGGATCGTGCGTTCCTTGGGGATCTGCTCGCGGAGCGTGCGGACAACGGCAAGCCGCGGGTCGGGCTCGTGAAGCTGCGACGTGTAGGCATACGGGCGATAGCCGTTGCTCAGAGGCGAGAAGGCAAACAGATAGTGTGCCAGGGCCGCACAGGTCAGCACCGCCGCGGCCGCCCCTCGACGCCACGCACCGGGTGGGAGATGTGCGCGCGCCGCGACCCATCGGGCAAGTAAGCCTACCCGAGGACGGTTTGCCACCGAAGCGACGCCTGCGAAGAAGAGCAGCGTCAAGACGGTCACCTGATGCCAGAACTTGATGGTCAGCCAATCAGGGTTCTGCATCAGACAGACCAACAGCAATGTCGGCAGCGCCGCGACCGCTACCCTCCATCCCGCCAGTGGCAGCATTGCCATGGGCACGAGCAACATCAGAATGAAGTAGAGCGTGTGGGGCCTGGCCAGAAGGCCAAGAAACAGGGCGGGCTTGGTCAGCGGCGCAGTCAACAGCTCGACGGGCGATCGACCGAGTTCGCCAAACAGGTCGAGCCGTTCGTAGCGGCCGTCGGCAATGTGAGGAATCAGCACGGTTATACAGACAGCGGCGTAGACCAAAGACACCAAGGCGAGCGCGACTCCGGCTTTGCGCCGAGGTGTGAACAGAACGAGATAGATCGCCCAACCGAATACGGCGGCTGCGGCGGTCTCTCTGCACAGCAGCACGAGTCCCGCCAGCACGAGCGACGTCCGCCAGCGTCCGAGCAAACCGGCAGCCACCAGGGCCGCCAGCAACGGCATGGTGACGTACACCCATTGAAAGCCGTAGGTGGACGCGTAGATAAGCCGGCTTTGTGAGGGCAGCAGCAGCCAGGCCACGGCAAAGGCCCAACCCACGGCGGCCGAGCCCGACAGCCTGCGTGCGAGCCAGTAGGCGGGAATAGCCGGCAGATGAACCAGCAGCGCGCCGCAGAACATCAGAAACATCGGTGAGGGCCACACTGCGTAGCCGGGCACCAGCACGTACATCAGCGGCGTGAAGTGCCAGGCCATCGGCACGTTGTCGAAGCTGTCGGAGCAAAGGCCTCGACCGGCGAGAGCATTCTTCAACTCCTCGGTGCGGTGGCCGATGTCGGCGTGGCCGAGCATGAAGTGCTCGAAGAAGTTGATCTGCAGTCGGGTATGTATAAAAACAAGCACCCCGATCAACAGGCAGACCGATGTCAGGGCCACCGGGTGACCCCAGGGCTTCGGCGCCGGAGCGGGGAGCCTCGCGGCGGCGCGGAACGCGGCCCAGCCGCCGGCGAGAATCAGCAGGAAACCCAGAGCGAATGGGGGGACGGAAGCGGCGACGATGCACGTCGACAGGGGCACGGCAAGCAGAAGCGGGGACAGACATGCGCCGATGGTCGCCCACCGTGTTCGTGTGCGATGCGCCCTGGCGGCCAACGCAGTCAGAACGGCGATCCACAAGACGACGGCCCCGACCAATAGGAGAGCCGGCACGTAGCGGCCGCCGGCCCACGGCTCGGTCTGGTACGTGACGACGTTGAACTGCCCCCTATCCGTCGCCGCGATCGCCAGCAGGAACACTGCCAGACCCAGCAGTCCGAGCGCGAAACGTACGCGATCGATCGCAGAAGGCGGGAGCACCGTAGCGGGTGCGGACGACTGAAGCCGTAGCGCCATGCTACCCTCGCGGGCTTGATCATTCGGGGGTCAACCGCGGCCCCGGTCGGCAGGATAACACAGGCGGCATGGGACCGGCCAGCAGCCTTTCGGAAACGAGGGTCTCGCTGCGGCTGACGTGCGGCGTCCCCGCTGCGGAGCGGTCTAAGGCTTGATGGGTGCGCGCGCGCCCATGTAATCCTTTACGACGCTATAGTCGGCCGTGGTGACACGCCCGCTACCGTTCAGATCGACGCGGGCGTCGGTGTATTGGCTCAAGCTGGCTTTGATGGTGGAGTAGTCGGCCGTGGTGACACGCCCGCTGCCGTCGGCGTCGCCGCGTAACGTGCACAGGTCAATCGCAAAGCGGGCCACCACAAAGTCGGAGGCGGGCGTGACGCGGTACCAAGTTTGGTTGGCCAAAGCCGGGCCTTGCTCGACGGCTCGGAGCGTCACCGCGTCGGGCTCTATCGAATAGGCGAACGCGCCTCCCTGGTCCGGACCGCCTGCCAGCGGGACGACGCTCAGCGCCGGTGCGCCACCAGCAGGAAGCGAGATCTCGCTGTCGAACGTCAGCAGCACCACATTGCCCTCAACCTTGGGCAGGGTACCGTCGGCGGGGGGCTCGCCGGCCGTCATGGCCGGCAGCCGCTCGTCGGCGCCCAGGTCGCCGCCTGCGATGGGGCGCGTGTCGCCGTCGATGTCGATGGCCGGCAGGTAGACGGCGCCGGCCTGACCCAGCGCGGCCGACGCGAGCCCGATGTGCAGGTCGCCGTTGTTGGCGTCGAGCAGGGCCGGATCGCCCGTAACCGCGTTGGCGCCGAAGGGCGGGATGC
>CBFCZG010000163.1:0-9613 GCA_965602375.1 uncultured Phycisphaerae bacterium
GGCTGCGACGCATGTGGCGATAGACCATGTTCACGCCTTCCACCACCACCAGATCACGGTCCGAGTCCACACGCAGCACCTTGCCCGTCTGACCTTTGTGGTCCCCGGCAATGACCTGAACTATGTCGTCGCGCCTTACGTGCCGAGCCATAACTGCAACCACCGTCCTCGCTGCTGTACCGAGGCCCTACACCACCTCACTGGCCAGCGAGACGATCTTCATAAAGTTCCTCTCCCGCAACTCCCGGGCCACCGCCCCGAAGATGCGCGTCCCGCGCGGCTCGTTGTTGCCATCCACCAACACCACGGCGTTACGATCGAAACGTACGTAACTGCCGTCCGCCCGACGCGTCGGATACCGGCTCCGTACAACCACCGCTCGCTGCACCCGTGCCTTGCGGTTACCCGCCTTCATAAACTCACTGTTGGGCATGGCCTTCTTGACCGTCACGATGACGATATCGCCCACGACGGCCCTACGCAGACGCTTCTTGCCGGCCCGTCCCGTACTGCCCGACAACACGCGGATCACCTGAGCCTGCCGGGCTCCGGTGTTGTCTGCAACGTCCACTACCGTCTGCGACTGAATCATGTCTCGATCGACCCGGCCGCCTGGCCGACCTCCTCAGCGCGTTGCAGCACCCGCGCCAGACGCCAATGCTTCGTCCTCGAGTAGGGGCGACACTCCACCACCTCGACCCGGTCACCCTCTCGCGCCTCGCCGCGCTCGTCGTGCACCTGTAGATTCGTGCGGCTCCGAACGTACTTCGTATAGCGCCGATGCCTAGACAGCATCTCGACGCGCACGCGAATCGTCCTGTCCCGCTTGCCCGACGTAACCACCCCTACGCGTGTCTTGCGCAGGCGGCGCCCCGACTTGGGACCTCTTTGCTCCTGCTTGTCGCCCGTCTGCTCCGCCATGTTCGTCTCGCTTATCCGCCTAGCCTCGCCGGTGCGTGGCAATCGCCTCACGATGGTATTGCCCGGCCGCCTCGTCGCCCGTCCGCGCCCGCTCCTGCAGAACCGTAAAGATTCGGGCAATGTCTCTTTTCGTCTTCGTCAACTGCGCAGGATCCTCCAGTTTCTCGGTCACCGCCTGACTGCGCAAGTCGAACAGGTGCCGCCGAAGCCGGTCGAGCTCCGCGTGCAATTCGTCGTTCTTCAGCTGTCGGATTTCACCAATCTTCATGCCGCTCTCGCTCGCGTCCTACTACAGCCCATGGCGACGCGTCACAAATCGGCAGCGTACCGGCATCTTGCTGGCCACCCGGGCCAGCGCCTGCCGGGCAACGTCCTGGTCGACACCACTGATCTCGTACAACATCGTGCCCGCTCGCACGCGCGCCACCCAGAACTCCGGCTCGCCCTTGCCCTTGCCCATCCGCGTCTCGAGCGGCTTGCTCGACACCGGCTTGGCAGGAAAAATGCGAATGTATACCCGACCCTCACGATGAAGAAAGTGCGTGGCCGCCACACGTCCCGCCTCGATCTGCCTGGCCGTGATCCAACTGGTCGACAGGGATTGCAGGCCGTACTCGCCGAACGCAACCGTGTTGCCCCGCGTCGCTCTGGGACGCATCTTGCCCCGCTGGCTCTTGCGGAACTTGACTCGTTTGGGCATCAACGGCATCGCTTACACTCCATACCTCTTATGCGTACCCAACACGTCCGACCGCCGAAACGCCTGCGCTCGACCGGCTGAAACCCTAACGGCGCATGCGCCTCGCCGGAGGCGCGCCTGTCGCCTCCCGTTCCGACGCCACCTCGTCGTAGCGCCCACGGTAGATCCACACCCGCACCCCGATCGCCCCGTACGTCGTCCGACTCAGGGCGTAGCCGTAATCCACCTTCGCCTGCAAGGTCTGCAGCGGAATCGATCCCAGATGCTGCGTCTCACGCCGGGCCATCTCCGCACCGCCCAGGCGGCCCTTGCAGATGATCTTCACACCCTTGGCACCGGCCGCCATCGCCGCCTCACAACGCTGCTTCATCACGCGACGGAAGCTCGACCGACGCTTCAGTTGCTCCGCGATACCCTCGGCACAGAGTTGGGCATCCACATCCGGGCTTTTGATCTCGATGATGTTCACCGCAACCTTGCGGTCGATCAGCGATTCGAGCGCCTCCTTCAGCTTATCGACCTCCGCGCCGCGCGGACCGATCACCATTCCAGGTCGGGCGGTGTACAGCACCACCTTTACCTCGTTCCGCGTCCGCTCGATGTCCATGCGAGCCACCGCCGCATACGGCGGCTGGCGATTCAAACGCTCGTCGATGAAGCGCCGGACCTTCTGGTCCTCGACCAGGAACTCGCCGAACGCCGCCTTCGGGGCATACCAGCGCGAACGCCACTCTTCCGTGATCCCGATGCGGAAGCCGATTGGACTGACTTTCTGACCCACAGGTCTCCTCAACCCGCCTATCCGGCGGCTGCTGTTTGTCTTCCTGCCTGCCCGTCGCTCAACTCATCCACCGTCACGACAATGTGGCTCGTACGCTTATCGATCGGATGCGCCCGACCACGATCCTTAGGCCGCCACCGCCTGAAGCTCGGCCCCTCGTCCACATGGGCCTCCACCACGTACAGACGCGATACGTCGGCCTCTCTCTCGTCGGCGTCGGCGATGGCCGATCGAAGAACCTTGTCGATCATCGCCGCCGCCCGCTTGTTGACGAACCGCAGAATCTCCAGCGCCTCGTTCACGTGTCGGCCCCGGATCAGGTCCGTAACCAGCCGCGCCTTCCGCGGACTTATGCGTGCGAATCGATGCTTGGCCGTATAAGGCATCGTAGCCACCGTCAATTACCGCCCGAATTCCTACCGCCTGCCTCCGCTGTGCCCGCGGAACATCCGCGTCGGTGCAAACTCGCCCAGCTTGTGTCCCACCATCTCCTCGGTCACGAAAACCTTGGTAAAGTGCCGGCCGTTATGGACCTCAAAATTCTGGCCCACAAACTCCGGCACGATCGTGCACTGACGCGACCACGTGCGAATCGGTGCACCCGAGCCGCCCTCCTTGGCGCGCTGCACCTTTAAAAACAGCTTCTCGTCGACAAACGGGCCTTTTTTCAATGATCGAGACATTGTCTACCGGTCCGTATCTGGCTTACCTGCCCTTCAACGCCACCTGCCCGTACCGCACGCTGCGGCGACGACGCAGGATACGCCTGCTCGAGGCCCGCTTTCGCGGATTACGCGTCCGCCCGCCCTTGGCCAACTTGCCCGACGGCGAACATGGATGCCGACCGCCCCCGCTACGGCCCTCACCCCCACCCAGTGGATGCGCCACCGGGTTCATCGCCGTACCTCGCACCTGCGGACGACGACCCATGTGGCGCCGCCGACCCGCCTTACCCAGACGCACGTTCTGATGGTCGGCGTTGCCCAGCGTTCCTACCGTCGCCCGGCATTCCACCCGGACCTGCCGCATCTCACCCGACGGCAGAACCAACGTCGCCCAGTCGCCCTCTCGCGCCAGCAGTCGCGCCGACGCACCCGCCGACCGCACGAGCTTACCCCCGCCGCCCGGCACCATCTCGACATTGTGCACGTCCATACCCACAGGCACGCTCGACAGCGGCATGGCGTTACCCGCCTTGGGCTCCACCCGTTGGCCGCTCTCGACCTGCTGACCCGCCTGAAGGCCTGCCGGCGCCAGAATGTACCGCTTCTCCCCGTCGGGATACGCCAACAGGGCAATGTGACACGTACGATTAGGATCGTACTCGATCGAAACCACCTTGCCCGGCGCATCGTCACGATTGCGCCTGAAGTCGATCCGCCGATACCGCCGCTTGTTGCCCCCGCCCCGATGCCGCACCGTGATCACCCCGTGGTGATTGCGCCCCCCGCTCTTGTGCAGCGTCTGCAGCAACGACTTCTCCGGCCGCTTGCGACGGTCGGTCAACTCTGCGTGCTGATTGACCGACGCACGACGTCGCCCTGCTGAAGTCGGCTTGTAGATCTTGATGGCCATCGCACTACCGCCCGCCTAGAACAGCAACTCCTCGATGGTCGGCGAGTCCGCCCGCAACACCACCACCGCCTTCTTCCAATGCCGCGTCACGCCTCGCTTGAACCGATACCGGCGCTCCTTGCCCCGGCGGGTGGCCGTACGCACGTTCAGCACGCGAACGCCGTAGATCTTCTCGACCGCCTGCTTGATCTGCTGCTTGTTCGCCTCCGCGTGCACCTCGAAGCTGAACGTACCCCCCCGATCCGGCTTGCTGCGCGTCGCCTCGAACGACTGACGCGACTGATGCGTCGTCTTCTCGGTCACGAGCGGTCGGACAATCGTATGATAGAGATCCACGGCGAACGCACTCCTACATGTCGGCCGACGACGCCTCCGGCTCACCCAAAAGCAGATCGAGCGCCGCGCGCGTCATCAACAGATGCTTCCGCCGCAACACCTCGTACGCATTCAACTGCCGAACGGGCCGGATTTCCGTCTTCGGAAGGTTCCGGCCCGATTTCCACACCATCTCGTCGGCCTCCGCCAGGGCCACCAGACAGCCCGAGCGAACCTTCAGGCTCTCCAGCACGCCGGCAAACGCCTTCGTCTTGGGATGCTCGAACGTCAAATCGTCAACGATGATGGTCTCGTTCGACTGCATCTTCGCCAGGATCGCGTTGTCGCGGGCCAATCGCCGCATCTTCCGCGGCATACCGCGGGAGAAGTCGCGCGGACGCTTGGGGAACGCCATCCCGCCGCCTCGTCGAATCGGTGATCGCACCGAGCCCATACGCGCGTTGCCCGTGCCCTTCTGGCGATAGATCTTCCGCGTCGAACCAGCCACCATCCCACGCGAACGCGTCGACGCCGTACCGACCCGCCGATTGGCGTGGTACATCACCAACGCCTGCTTGAGCAGCTTCGGGCGAACGTAGCCACCCAAACGAACCTCGTCGACCTCAACCGTGTCGACCTGCTCGCCCTTCTGGTTGTAGACCGCCAACTCGATCATGCCGACCAACTCTGCAATCGCCCTTAGCGCTTCGTCTTGCTGGCACGAACCATCACGTAGCTGCCGTTCGGACCGGGTACGCTGCCACGAACCAGCAAAACGTGTCGCTCCGCGTCCACGCTCACCAGCGCCTGATTCCTCACCGTGCAGTGACGATGGCCCATGTGACCGGCCATCCGCTTGCCCTTCTTGATGCCGCGCCCCAGTGCACCCGGCGCATGCCCGCCGATGCTGCCCGCCGACCGATGCTTGCGCTCAGTCCCGTGGCTGTCCGGCTGGCCACCGAAGTTATGACGCCGCATCACGCCGGCAAAGCCCCGCCCCTTGCTCGTGCCGACGATGTCCACGTACTTGACCTCCTGCTGCGCAAACACGTCAACCGTTAGCTCGGCGCCCGCCTCGGTGTCGGTCGGCTCGGACAAACGAACCTCTCGCACGAATCGCAGCGGCTCCGAGCCCGCCTTGCCCGCGTGCCCGATCATGGGCTTGGTCGAACGGCGGGGCTTGATCCCCTCGAAGCCCAGTTGCACCGCGTCGTATCCGTCCTTGCCCTCGCTGCGCCGCACCTGAAGCACCCGGCACGGACCCGCCTGAATCACCGTCACCGGCACAGACACGCCCTGCTCGTCGAACACGCGCGTCATCCCGACTTTTCTGCCCAAGATCGCCGCTACCATAAGGTGCAAAAATCCCTGCGCCCGTAGGCCTTCGTTACGTTACGCACGATCCTTCTCGTGCGCCGATCTGTCCCTGTTTAAGGAAGAGCGCCGAACAGGTCTTCGCCGCCAAAGACCGTCACGCCTTGATCTTCACAAACACGCCCGCCGGCACAACCAGTCTGTTCAGAGCCTCCACAGTACGCGCCGTCGGTTCCAGGATGTCGATCAGCCGCTTGTGCGTGCGCATCTCAAACTGCTCACGCGATTTCTTGTCAATATGCGGCGACCGCAACACGGTATAGCGCTCGATACGCGTGGGTAACGGAATCGGCCCACGCACTCTCGCACTCGTCCGCTTGGCATGCTCGACAATCTCGCGGGCCGATGCGTCCAACGCCCGGTGATCGTATGCTTCCATCCGGATGCGAATCCGCTCGCGTTCCATCCCGCCAACCGCCTTGCTTAACGCTAACTACAAACAGTCCCATAGTTTGCGTAGACCCGTCATGCTACTCCCTCTCCCAGTGCTGTCAAGCCCCGCTGGCACACAAAATCCACGCCCACCCCCAACACCCCCTCGGCCCCAGCCCCAAACAGCCCTAGACGCCCTGGAGAATCTGCTCGGCCAACGATGAAGGCATCAGGCCATGGCTCAACGGCTCCATGCTCCAACTGGCCCGACCCGCCGTCAGGCTGCGAATCTCAGTCGCGTACCCAAACATCTCTGCCAGCGGCACTTGCGCGTGAATCACCCGGTGATGCCGACCCCGTTGCGACGTGCCCGTAATCACCGCACGACGGGCCTGAAGATCCCCGTTGACCGTCCCGAAAGACTCCTCCGGAACGACGACCTCGAGGGCCATGATAGGCTCCAGAAGGGTGGGCTTCGCTTTGCCAACCGCCTCGTGAAACGCCAGCCTGGCGGCATTCTCAAACGCCATCTCGGAACTGTCGACCTCGTGCTCGCGCCCATCGAGCAACGTAACCTTAACGTTTACAACAGGATAGCCCGCAAGGCTGCCGCTACTCGCCCCGTCCCGCACCCCCTGTTCGACCGCCTTGATATACTCCCGGCGGACGACACCGCCCTTGATCCGGCTCTCAAAGGCAACGCTCGGCTCGCCCTCAGCCGGCTGATACGGCTCCACTGCCAGCACCACCACCGCGTACTGCCCATGGCCCCCCGTCTGGCGGATGAAACGCCCTTCAGCCTGAGCCGTGCCCTGCACGGTCTCGCGATAGACCACGCGAGGCCGGCCTACGTTGATCGGCACACCCAACTCGTGCGCCAGCTTGTGCTCGATCACCTCCAAATGCAGTTCGCCCATTCCCGCAATCAGGGTCTGGCCACTCTCGGCGTCCACCCGGTAGGTGAACGTCGGATCTTGCCTCGACAGCTTGTGCAGCGCCTCGGAAAGCCCCTCCCGGTCGCGGCTGGACTTCGGCTCGATCGCCACGCTGATCACCGTGTCCGGGAACTCGATGTGCTCCAGCACCACCGGCGCTTTGGCGTCACACAGCGTGTCACCTGTCAGCGAATGCTTCAGCCCGATCAACACCACGATCTCGCCCGCGCGGACCTCGTCGAGCTGTTCCCGCCGTTTGGCGAACACGCGGTGAATGCGACTGACATTCTCCTTGCGCGACCGCGTCGCATTGAGCACGCGACTGTTGGTCTTCAGCACCCCCGAGTACACCCGCACGTAGTACTGGTCGACCGGCTTGGCCGCCACAATCTTGAACACCAACGCCGACAGCGGCTCGTTCGGGTCAGGCTTGCGCGTAATCTCACGATCGGGATGACCTGGATCGTGCCCCCCAATCGGTGGACGCTCCAGAGGTGACGGCAAGTAATCGGTCACCCCATCCAACAGGCGCTGCACGCCTACATAGCGCAAGGCCGACCCACAGAAGACCGGATGAAGCTGCGTACCCGGGTCATGGCTTATCGTGGCCGTGCGCAACCCCGAGCGGATCTCCTGCTTCGTCAGGGGCTCGCCGTGCACGTACTTCTCCATCAGGGCATCGTCCGTCTCGCTGACCGCCTCCTCCAGTTCGTGGCGCCAGTGCCTGGCCAACTCCTGGAGGTCCTCGGGAATTTCCCTCTCCTCGAACTTGGCCCCCAACTCCTGCTGCTGGTAATACACCGCCCGCATGCAAACCAGGTCGATCAGGCCGACAAAGTCGCCTTCACTGCCGATGGGAATCTGGACGGGCACGGGTCTGGCCCCCACCCTCTCCCGCATCGACTCCACCGAGGCGAAGAAGTCAGCCCCCACCCGGTCCATCTTGTTGACGAAGCACAGCCGAGGCACATGATACTTCTCCGCCTGCCGCCAGACCGTCTCGGATTGGGCTTCAACGCCCTCTCTGGCGTCAAACACCACGATCGCACCGTCCAGGACCCGCAACGACCGCTCCACCTCCGCGGTGAAATCCACGTGCCCCGGCGTGTCGATGATGTTGATCGTGTACCCTCGCCAGGGACAGCTGACGGCCGCCGCATAGATCGTGATGCCCCGCTCCTGCTCCTGCCGGTCGAAATCGGTGACCGTGGTCCCGTCGTCGACCTCCCCCATGCGATGAGTCTTACCCGTATAGTAAAGAACACGCTCGGTCGTCGTGGTCTTGCCGGCGTCGATGTGTGCCGCAATCCCGATGTTGCGGATTTTGCTGATTCGCAGTTGACTCATTGTTCGTCCCGGACGTGTGGCCGTGCAACCGCCACGCTCCAACGCCTGTCACGTCGCCACTTGCCTTCACCGTTGCGCGTCCCAGGCCCGCCGGAGTCGCAAACCGACTTAAAGGCCGCAGGAAGCCTACGCAAGTCCCGCATTATAGCAGAGCAGCATCGGCGATTCGACAGGCGCTGCGCCAACGCTTCGGCGCCGGGCATGGCGCCCGTCGCGGGACCGACGGTCCCCGTACGTCAGTACGCTACGAAGAATCGATCGTCGGTACCCTCCGGACCCACCCGGACGCGAACCTGCGCCGAGCAATGCGGACATCGCCCCACATACGCAGTGCCCTCCCTGTTGCGGTAGATCCGTGTGTACACGTCACAGCACTCAAAGTGCACGCCGATCCATGCGCGCTTTGCCCCGCCACCACCGGCCCGCCGAATCTGATCCGGACGGACCTGCTGCTCGAAGCCGCTGATCTCCACGTAATAGTCCGGCTCGTCGGGCACAGCTTTTACATCCGCTGGTTCACATACGTCGAAACGCTGCGATACCGATCATCGACGTGCTCAAGCTGACGACTCAGTTGCTCGCGGAGCGATTCGACCTCGGCAGCATCGTCCAGTTGGGTTAGATTGATCCGCACGTTCAGCGCCGCCGATCGCGCTGCCGCCAGAGCCAATTCGGCGGCCACCCCTACATCCGACAGCAGATCGGGGTTGGCGATGTCCTTCAGGCGATCCAGGTCGGCCAGCATGGCCCCGGCCACCGTCACCACCTCGAAGGGCACGGCAATCGCCCCAGCCAGCGCGGCCGAGCGATCGGTCTGACTGGCGGGCGTCGCGCCGTCTCGGCGCCAGACAGCCTGCAACTGCCGGTAGGCAATCATGTCCTCGGCTACAAGTTGCTCGAGCATCTGCCCTGCCGTCGCCAGGCGATGCTGAAGGGCCGACACCTCCTGCTGCACGTCGGCAAACCGCTTCCTGCCCAACGTGTAGTTGGCCGCCATCCGCCCCGCCGCCGAAGCCAGGGCGGCCGTCAAGGCCGCCACACTCCCGCCACCCGGCGCGGGCTGCGCGGCGGCCGTGTCGTCAAGAAACTGCTTAAGCGGCAGATCGAGGTAACGGGGCTGCTCGCTCATGGCCGGTCACTCCTGGCGGTCCGGGGATTGCTGATCGGGTGGGGTCCACCGCCGGGGCTCGAACGGCAAATCGCCTATATCGGGATCAGCCGTCGTGATGCAGATGATCGGGTCGGTCAGGTATTTCGCCGCCACGCGCTTGACCTGTTCGAGGGTGACGGCCT
>CBFCZG010000164.1:0-9505 GCA_965602375.1 uncultured Phycisphaerae bacterium
CTGACCGGCCACAAACGCCACGACCGGCTTGCTCATCTCGTCGCGTATGTACTCGGCGGCGAGTTCCTCGTCGCTGCCGCCGATCTCGCCGATTAGAATGACCGCGTCGGTTTGGGGGTCGGCCTCGAACATCGTCAGCAGATCGATAAAGCCCATACCTCGCACCGGGTCGCCGCCGATTCCGATGCACGTCGATTGAGCGATCGATCGGGTGGTGCACTGCCAGACGGCCTCGTACGTCAGCGTCCCGCTGCGGGAGATGATGCCCACCACCTTGTCACCGTTGCTCGGTGCTCGGTGGATGTATCCGGGCATGATGCCGATCTTGCACGCACCGGGCGTAATAACGCCGGGGCAGTTCGGGCCGATCAGCTTTGCGCCCAGTTCGTCGAGGTACTTCCGCAGGCGGACCATGTCGAGCGTGGGGATGCCCTCGGTTATGAGCACGATGAGCTTGATGCCGGCGTCGGCCGCCTCGGCTGCCGCATCGGCTGCGAACGGCGCGGGCACGAAGATCATGGTTGCGTCGGCCCCGGTCGCCTCAACGGCTTCGTGACAGGTGTTGAAGATCGGCAGCCCATGTTCGCTTTTACCCCCTCCCTTGCCCGGCACCACCCCGCCGACCATCTTCGTGCCGTACTCCAGGCACTGGGCCGTGTGAAACGCGCCGGCCTTGCCGGTGATTCCCTGACAGATAACTCGTGTGTTCTCGTCGACCAGAATACTCATGACAGGCCAAGTGCCTCCTGTACCTCTTCGTAAGTGCGCCGCGCCAATTGCAGAGCTCGCTCTGCGGTCGGTCGCCGGAAGACCTTTTCGGCCGTCGTGTCGACCAGGCCGTTTGGGTAGCGCGTAGCGATGTAGAAACCGTCAAGCTCACCGACGTGTTCGCCCAGTTCGGCGAACCGCTTGTCCAACCTCGCCGCCAGATCGCACAGAGCGGCCACGGAGTGCCCCCGCACGTCCTCCTCGCCCTGTCCGTACAAAAACGCCTTCAGCGCCTTTTCCGCTGCTTGCTGGCAATGAAAGCAGGCCGCCGGGAAGAGCCCACGCGCCACAAGAGCCTCGGCTGCCTGTACATCGGCAGCAGCCGCATCAAGCCATTGTCGAGCCTGTTGGTCCGGTCTCGGCGTCATATAGAACCCTGCCCTCGCTTATCGCCTGACGAACAAACGGCCTGCTATCCTTCAGTTTGGCGAATTCGGCCGGCGTGTATACCAGAAAGTCGACGGGCACGCTGGGCCTCAGCCGCCGCCACAAAGTCGCGAAACGTTCGATGAACTCCAGTTCCGTCTCCATCACCACGATGATGTCCAGGTCACTGAACGATCGGACGTCGCCTCGTGCCGCCGATCCGAATCCAATGACTTGCCGAACACTCGGATCGCGGGCGAGTTGATCGGCGATTCGTCTGGCCTCAGCATCCAGCAGCTTGCGCCGCTCGGCCTGACGACGGGCGGTTTCGGGCAACGGCATACTCGACCCTCCGGCGGCACACGCCAAGTAAGATGATGGTGCCGCAATCGGCCGCAGGCGTCAACCGGTCTGGTCGTTAGCTCGTCTCGATCCGCTCGACGACCAGGTCGCCGAATTGGGTGGTACCCACCTGCGTGCAGCCGTCAGCCATGATGTCCACGGTGCGGTAACCGGCCTCGAGCACGGCAAGGACACCGTTTTGCACGGTGTGTGCGGCCGGGCCGAGGTCAAGACCATACTCCAGCAGCATGGCCATCGTGAGGATGGCCGCGATGGGGTTGGCGATATCGCGGCCCATGATATCCGGCGCAGACCCGTGGGCCGGCTCGAACAGCCCGACGTCGCCGCCGATCGACGCGGTCGGCAGCATCCCCAGCGATCCCGCCAGCACACCGCCCAGGTCGGAAAGAATATCGCCGAACAGGTTCTCGGTCAGCAGCACGTCGAACTGTTCGGGATGTTGGACCATGGCCGGCGCGGCCGAGTCCACCAGTTGATGCCGAACGGTTACCTCGGGGTACTGGGCACTAACGTTCTCAACCGTTTCGCGCCACAGGGCCGACGTAGCCAGGATGTTGGCCTTGTCGATTGAGCAGAGTTGCTTGCGACGTTCCATGGCGGCCCCGAAAGCCAGATGAGCGATCCGTTCGATCTCGGGGACGGAATAGCGCATGGTGTCGAACGCCTCGACGACGCCGTTAGTCTGGCGTCGGCCTCGGTCGCCGCCCATGTAGATGCCGGCGTTCAACTCGCGGAAGATGAGCATATCGGCAGCGGGGTGGCCCGGCTGGGCCATGCAAGGCGGCAGCCAGATGGGCCTCAGGTTGGCAAAGTTGCCCTCTCTCAGGGCCAGCAGCGCCGCCCGCTCGGGGCGCCGCTCCTGCGGCAGTGTTTGGTCACGATCGGGCAGCCCGACCGCCCCCAGGAAGATCGCGTCGTGCTGCCGGCAGGCCTGGCGGACGAACGGCGGAAGCGCCTGGCCGCACTCGTCGATAGCCGCCCAGCCGACGGGTAGCTCCGTCGTCTCGAAGGTCAGCCCCAGCCGGCGCCCCACTGCTCGTAACGCCTTGACCGCCTGCTCGGTGACGTCGGCGCCGATACCGTCACCAGGTAATACCGCAACCTTCATGCCGTCTTTCCTACTGCGCATCGTAGTCAATCAGACGATTCTCAACCGCCGGCCCTGCCGGATGCAATCCGATCGCCTGCAATGAGTATTGTAAGGGCATCAGTCCGCCAGCAGGTTTACCAGAATTGCCTCAGCCACCGGATCATATGCGTCTGCCTCGGGCAGGATGCGCGGCTTGAGCTTGAGATAGCAGATCACGATCTCGCCCTTTCCCCGTGGCAGGGCGTGGGCGACCACGTGCTCGGGCGTCTCGATCCACAGCAGTTTGCGCCCTTGCTTGAGCACGTCACCCTCGATCGCTTTGTCGGCGATTCGGCCCGGCAGTCCGTTCCACCGTTTCAGGTATTCCGGGTCGATGCCGTCCAGCATCCGATGCTGGACGCCCGGGTAAGGAAACGCTCGGGAGGAGAACTCTCTGGCGGGTTCAAAATCGATCAGTTCGCGCCACGTCCATTCCCGCTGGGCCAGGATTACCAACCTGCCTCCTGCTTCGGCGAAGCTGCGTATCGCCGGCGCGGCCGACCGCTGGTCGGTGCCGATGGCGTCTGCATTCCAGATCACAACCACATCGCCGGCGATCTTGCCCTGCCCGAGAGTCTCCGTGAAGGTCACCTTCCGAAGCTTCAGCCACGATCGGGCGTCCTGGTCGGCGCCCAACACCACCGCTTTGCGATCCTGCAGCTTCTCGTAGAGCTTGCCCTGGGAGAACGAACGTATTACCCGCTGGCTGACTACCGGCCGGGCGCCCTCACGCCGCACGACAGCCGCAAGGTAGTACAGGCCCGGCTTGTCGGGCACTCGCCAACGGACTGATTTCTCACCGATGCTGTAGGCTTTGAACGCCCACTCAAACCGGTCGTGCCACACAGGCGACTGCAAGGCCTCGGCCACAGGTACGAACATCGGATCGTCGGAGGTTAAGTAGATGTCGACCTCGGCGCGGATGTCGCCGCCGTTCTCGTTAATCATTGCCAGGCGCGTGGTCACCTCGCTGCCGGCGACGAAGTTGCGGTCGAACAGGTCCATACTGGCCAGTACCGGCGACATGGCGCTGTGCAGGGCGGCGGCCATGGGCGTGGGGAAATCGGCTCGCCAGTTGCTCCCGCGGGCACGCGTCCACCCGGCGAACATGTAGGGCAAGATGCCGTCGAAGTTGTGCCGCCGCATGGCCTCGGTGTGCTCCATCGCGGATTCGGCATAGCTGAGGTCGGCATAAGGATGGTCGGGCCGGCCGAGCCAGTGCGTGGCCTGTTCCTCGGGCGTGGCCAGTCGGTTCATGTATTCGGTGTTCATCAGGGGGCGTTTGGGGTCCTTGGCTGCGGCGGCCCGGGCGAAGTGGACCATCGCGCGGCCCTCGGCTCCCCAGCTATAGTTGCCGCAGGTGTGCATGTCGGCGATGTCGGGCGTGCCGTGCAATCTGTCCGGGTAATCGCCGGCTCGCATCGCCGGGCGCGTCGAGTCCAACGCTTTGACGTGCCGCCAGTACTCACCCGCCTCCCATTCGACGTCGTTCGGCGATTCGTTGCTGAGCACCCAAATCATCAGCGACGGATGGTTCCACAGCTTCGTGACCCAGCCGACTGCATCCAGGAGAGCGTTCTTGTGGAAGACCTCCCGCTCGTCGGGCGTAAACTGAAAGTCGCGGTTGTTGTACAGCACGGGCAGCTCGGCCAGGATCATCGTGCCGTGCTCGTCGCACACGTTCAGCCACGAGTTCGGTGGCGGCAGCGTGTGCGTGCGGAAGCTGTTGAGGTTCATTGCCCGTGCTTCGTCGACGATGTATTCCTTTGGGCTGTCGCTGAACGGCCGGCGCCACAGCCATTCGTTCACAAGGTTCGACCCACGGAACCAGAGCGGCTTGCCGTTCAGCCGGAAGTGCCCGTCGACGATCTCGATCTGCCGCATGCCGAAGCGAAACTGCACTTCGTCACAGGGCTGTCCGTCGGCTTCGGCCCGAAGCGACGCGACGTACAGATGACGCGTCTCGGGTGTCCAGAGCTTCGCGTCCTTAACCGGCACGCTGAGCTCGACGGGCGTTTCGTCGGTGGCGAACTCGCCGCTTGTTCGCCCCGCAACGTCCTGACCCGGCCAGGCGTGAACCGTCGCGGCGAGATGGATGCGATCCGGCAACGCATCTGCTCCGTCAACCCAAACGCGGAACGTGACGCGGCCGTTCCTCACATCCGGCACGGCCAGAACCCATTTGAGATAGGCACGGCTGTAGAACTCCAGCCAGATGTCCTCGTGGATGGCGGCCCGCTTGGCCCCCCACGGTTGCGTGCCCGATCCGGTCGGAATCAGCGGGTAGCCCGACTTGCTCTTGGCGATCCCCGACCAGCCGGGCACCTTCAGCAGCAGCTCGTTCTCGCCCTCGCGCAGCACCGCCGGTGGAAGCAGAATCGTGTGCGGGCCGATCACCGGATGCGACGTTATGTATTGACCGTTGATCCACACCGTTGCCCCGTGCCGGATGTTGCCCCATTTCAGGACGGCTTCGCGGGCAGCCTGCTTTGCCTCCAACGAGAACCGCTTGCGAACCCAGACACATTGCAGCTTCTCAGTTTGCTCCCGGTTGAGGCCGGGCGTCAGATTTCCTGGCACGCTCACCGTCTTCCACGGACCAAGTTGCTTAGCGACCTCGGCTCGGAAGACCTCCTGATCGCCGTGCTCGCCGAGCCATTCCCACTGGCCGGTCAGCGAAACGGACGCGCGCACGAAGTCGCGACCGAACGGCTCGGCCGCCGTCGCCGCACAGAGGGGCACACACAGAGATGTCAGTAGTAGCCAACACATCAGAGAAGCCACAGGTTTACCCTCCCGTACCGCGAGGATGTGACGTTGAATAGTCCACCGGCCAGCATAGAGCCACGAGAGAATCGCGTCAAAGCAGCGTGGGACGGGTGGCGACAGGGGTGGTCGGGAGATAGAAGGAGGCAAGCCCGCGACATGTCGGTAACACGGCATGTTGCAGGCTTGCGGCCGACCGGGCTGGAAGGGCCCGACAGGCAGGGCGCTAGACGCTCGGCAGGACACGGATGCGGCGCAGAAAATGCCGCAGGAACCTTAGCTGCTCCGTCGCTTCATGACCGATCGGGCCGCCTCGTCCACGGATGTGTGCGCGAAGCTGCGCGACTACCATGTGTTCTCGCTGGCCTCCATCGGTTTCGATCATGGTCGGATTCATGGCTTCTTCTCACCTCGCTCAGCAAGACGTTCTTGTCATTGCGAACACTCGGCTCCGGCAGTTGCCGGACGGACACTCCATTGCCTGTTCATAGGAAGAAAAAACGTCCACGGCAAGGCGAATCGTGATTGGAAGATGGGTAAACGGATACGGCCTGTATCGGCTATATAGAACCTATGCGTCCGAATAGACTTGCTCACCGTGGCGACGGCCGCGCAGCTGACTGGCAAGCCTCGCTGGCAGGCATTATATGACTCTGTGTATCACTATGGCCCCGGTGAGACGATGCGGCCCGGGCGGAGTTCGCCCCACGGTGCGGAACGGTTCATCGCCCATCGACGAACGGGCTCAGATGCCGCAGAGCGATCAGAAGCCCTGCGTCCTCCAAGGCCGGCCCGGTCTGTCCCCGGTCGGGACGCGGGTCGCGGAAGACTGCATCGTGCCATCCCTCGATGTTGAGGTCGCCGTAGTAGCCCACCCGATGCAGTTCCTTGACGATGGCTGCCCAGTCGCTGTCCCCCAGGCCCGGGAAACAATGCTCGATCGAGCCCGGATGGAAGATGCCGTATCGGGCCATCACCTCGGGATACACCTTGGCGTCCTTGGCATGTACGTGATGGACCCTGTGCCCCCACTGGCGCAGATTGAGCACCGGGTCGATCAGCATGCCTACCAGATGCGACGCATCCCACTCCAGTCCCAGCGCATCCGAGCCGGCTGCATCGAAGCACTTGCCCCACATGTCGGGCGTGCACACGCAGTTGATGCCTCCAGGCGGCAGGTGATGCTGACCCATCGGGCAATGTTCAAACGCGATCTTCAGGCCACGATCGGCTGCATACCGCGCGTGCTCCGACCACAGCTTCCTGAACGGCTCGACCGAGTCGTCCAGTGGCCTGTTCATCACCCGTCCGGCAAAGCCGGCCACCACCGACACGCCCAGATGAACCGCCAGGTCCATCACGGCCCGGGTGTGCTGCTTTGCCTGGTCTGCCTTGTCGGGGTCCATGTGATTCATGTAAAAGCCCGCTATGCAACTGATACGGACCCCCGCTTGGTCGAACGCGGCCTTGACGCGGTCGGCCTTGTCTTTCCAGCCGGCCGCGCCGGGCAGGTAATCTGTCCCTGCCGGGGTCATAAGCTCGACACAGCCGAATCCGTTTTTGCGTGCAAACTCGATTCGCTCGGGATCGAAGGGCGTCATGAATCCAATACGCATGGTGACATTCCTTTCTCGTATGCAATCGGCGGCGGCCGACACACGGGCGGGATTGTAGAGCGGCCGCATATGCACCGCCAGCCGGACGTACCGACGCTGGTCCGAGGTGGCGGCAGCATGGCTCTTGAGCGCCGGCTCGTTAGAATGCTTATTCGTCATGGCCACACCGACGCGGAGGACGCGAGCGACCATCTTGGGGTGTTGGGCAGCGTGCGCCGGGTGGGCCATGGCGTTGGGCTGCGGGGTCGTGCCGTCGCACCGCGGGTTGACACTGTGGACTACAGGGGAGTCCAATCGCGTATTCCCCGACAGTGAGCCGGCTGAGCAGACCGAATGCTTCGACGCTCGGCGTAAGCGCATCGAACTGTTCGGCGCGGTCAACGAAACAGTCGCCTGCCAGATCGTGCTGACCTGTGGGCGTGTCGAACTGGCCGGGGTGGAACTGAGGATCGATGATTGGGTCAGCGGCGAGCACCGGATCCCAGCCGGTCAGGTTCGCTTCTATCGAGAGCAGTTCGTCCACGTGGACAGCTATCCCCCCTGGTATCTGCTGCACGGGTCGGGCCCGCCACGTCCGCGCGACTTCGCCGACGTGCTCGCCCCACTGGACGAACCGTTCTCCCTTGCCTCGGACCGCAGCCATCCTATCTGGATGGACGTCGCCATACCGCCGGGCACCGAGCCGGGCGTCTACCGCAGCCGAGTTGAGGTTCGATCGCGTCGCGGTCGGCTCGCCGAGACAGATGTGACGCTGACGGTGTGGCCTTTCGCCTTGCCCACCAGCCCGCTGCTTCCTCTACTGGTGGAACTGGATATTCAGCGGCTGTTGGCGTGGCAGTTGCGGACCGAAGAGGGTCCGTATCTGCCGGTTCGTTTGACGGCGGAAAGCCCCGAGCGTCCGCAGGCAGAGCAGGTCATCGCCGCGGCCATGGACCTGCTGCAAGAACATCGCTGCGCGGGGTTTTTCACGGGCTATTGGCCGGTCGTGCGGCAGCAAAGACCGGGCGAAGCTCAGGTCAACTGGTCCGACTATGACGCGTTGGTCGAGCGCTATCTCGACGGTGGCGCCTCGGGCGACCTTCTGCCCGCGCCGTTGTGGCCTTTGCCGCTGACGACCGATTTCCCGGATCCGTCCCGATACGGCGGGCCGGATGCACCGGCCTACTGGCGATTCATCGGGGCCTACATGGCTGAGTGTGTCCGCCACTTCGAGCAGCGAGGGTGGCTGACGCGCAGCTTTCTCTGGTACGACGTCCCCGCCCCCAACACGCCGTCCGACTATCGGCGTCTTCGACAACTCGCTCGCCGGGCCGACGAGGCCGAGTACTTAGCGCGCGTGGGCGCGTCGTGCCTGCCGCAGTCGATGAGCGCGTACGGCTGGCCGGGGTGCTGCTACGAGGACGTTGCCGACCTGGTCGACATCTGGACGATGCCCGGACGGTACTATGACCGTACGCGGTCGCAGCAGTTGCAGGGGAAGCTGGCCCGCACCTACCTGCGTGTGGATCGTCCTCCCTACACGGGCTCGCTGGCCGTCCAGGCGCCTCTGACCATGGCCCGGGCGCTGCCGTGGCAGGCATTCTGGTGCAAGGCCGACGGTGTGGTGGCAGACGGCGGGGTGGGCTGGCCTGTCTCAGTAGACGACAGCCTGTTTGAGCGGGTCGCTGCGGGTCCTGCCAGTTGGCTGCTGTGGCCGGGCCGCATCGCCGGGCTCGATGTGCCGGTCGGTTCTGTCCGATTGAAGCAGTTGCGGCGGGGCCTCTATGACTACGAGTATCTATCGCTACTACAGCGACACGGTCGGCCCGAGCTGGCGAGTGTGGTGGCCGAGTGCCTGGTTCGAGCCGTGGGCACCGAGGCATACGCCGACAACCACCTGGACGGACGTACGGATACCATCGAACTCGACGCTGACATGTGGTCCCGCGCCCGCCGTCTTATGGGTGAGGAGCTAACCCGCGCCGTCGGCGGGGCGCAACCCGAACCGGTGCAGCAATTTGCCCAACGGCTCGACTGGCGCGGTCTGCTTTCCACCACGCGCAGGATCCGTCTAGCTGTCGACGGCGTACGGGTTCACCCGCCGGCTGAGCCGGGCGCCCCCTGGCGCGTGCGAATTCTGACGAACATCCGCAACGACCTGCCCCAGGCGGTCGAGGGGGTGCTGCGTCTGGAATCCGCGCCCGACAGTTGGGGGCACGAAGGCGACCAGGTGCATGTCGGGCCCGTGCGCCCGATGGGTTCGGTCCGCGCCAGCTTGACGGTTGAGGCGGCGGTGTTGCCGACCGATCAGCATGGACTCATGCCCCTGGACGTCGTTTTCGATGCAGGCCTGGCGGGCTTGGCCCGTGCGCGCGGACGCCTTGCCTCCCTGGCCTTACCCCGAGTGGACAAAGCGATCACGGTCGACGGCGACGGCACGGATTGGCCGGTGGGCCTGCGTAACGCAGCCGGCAACTTCGCCCTGACAGCGGTCCTGCTGCAAAAATTCGCCACTATT